>JALFCW010000037.1 GCA_022771625.1 Prevotella sp. | reverse complement strand
CTGACAGTGACAGATGTTTTTCAACTTTTATTTTTTTTGTAAAAGGGATAACCTATATACATTCATAGTATAAAATGCGGTATTATATTAATAATGTTAAATACGATAATATAAAGGGGGAAAAACAACAGAACATTTTGCCAGTAGGAATAAAAGTATTAACTTTGCACCCCAAAATATTAAGCAATAAGTTGATGACAGATACTAAGGTTAGCATATTCAGAAGACCGGCGTGGGTGGCAGGACTCGCACTCACGGCGGCGATATTGTGGGGATGGGCATATCCTCTTATAAAACTCGGGTTTGCGGAGTTTCAGATTACTCCCGACATGACGGGTAGCAAGATGCTTTTTGCGGGCATCCGATTCTGCATATCGGGACTTATCATCCTTTCTGTCGCCCGCGCAACGCATCGGCGGTTTGCCGTTAGCAAGGGGCGCGACTGGTGGTATGTGTTGCTCTTCTCGTTGCTCAACACCACTTTCCACTATGCCTTCTTCTATTTCGGACTGTCGCACAGCGACGGTGCACGGGCCGCGATACTCAATTCAATGGGTGTATTCACGGTGGTGATATTTGCCTGCATGTTCTTTAAAAGCGACAAGATGACTATGCGCAAGGCATTGGGCTGCATACTCGGTTTTATAGGTATTCTCGCCCTTAATCTTGGCGGCAAGGAGAGCGGGCATTTCACATGGCTTGGCGACGGAATGATCATCCTGAATGCCCTTTGTTCGGCTTTTGCCTCACTGATGACAAGGGGATTGGGCAAGCGTGTGGATGTGTTTGTCGGCACGGGATACAGTCTTGCCCTCGGAGGCACACTTCTTATCCTCCCGGCCCTGTTGATGGGTGGAGTATTGCCGAATGTTACAATTGTGGGATTGCTTATCCTAATGATGCTCATCGCTATTTCCACCATCGGATTCACTCTATATAACAAACTGCTGACATGCAATCCCGTGGGCAAGGTGGCAATCTTCAACTCCCTCATTCCCGTGATAGGAGCTGTAAGTTCTTGTCTCTGTCTTTCGGAGCCCTTCTATTGGAAGTATATCATCGCCGGTGCCCTCGCCACTGCAGGTATATATGTCATCAACAAGGGAAAGTGATTATACCAAAATGACAATCCTCCACTAAGACCACCCACGTTGATGCCGTAACTGAACAGCATCAACATCATAGTCGTAATTGTGGTCGTAATGCGATTCTTCATAATAGTCATATAATAAATATTATTGTGCCACCAATCCGCCATCGGCAAGGTAATGTCCACCAGTGCAGAAGCTTGCTGCGTCTGACGCAAGGAAATAAACCAACTCTGCCACCTCCTCAGGTCTTCCAGCCTCTCCACGCATATAAAGAGAGTTTTCGCTAACCCAATAGTCCTCTATTGTTTTACCCTCAATCTTCGCAAATTTGTCGAAGAGGTTATCAACGAGTGGAGTGCGTATGGTGCCTGCACAGACGGCATTGACACGGATGCCATATTTTCCGAGGTCGATGGATAGCGATCTGGTGATTTGTCCGAGTGCCCCCTTTGTCAGTCCATAACCAAAACTGTATGGTTTGCCGACAAACCATTGGTCGGAGCAGTTGATTACCACCGAGCCACCGCCTGATTCGATGATATGTGGAACGGCAGCCTGCAGCGTGTGCACTGTACCGTAGATGTTGGTGTCAATCATTAATTTGAGTTCTTCATCGCTGATGTCGAGCATGGTATTGGCACGATGTATGCCAGCATTTGCAAATACGGAGCAAAGAGGACCATACTTTTCGATTCCTGCAGCTATGGCTGTCTTTATTTCCTCACGATTGCGGGTGTCGGCTGCAACGAACAATACCCCGTCGCCAAGTTCCTCTGATAGACTGTTTCCCCATTCCTTGTTGATGTCTGAAAATGTCACTTTCCATCCTCGGCTTGAGAAAAGACGTACTGCGGCAGCTCCAATTCCTGAGGCTCCTCCAGTGATAAAAATGTGTTGATTAGTCATAATGTTATTGTTTTATTAAATTGTGAATCTTATTTAGAGTTGCTGAATTCCAAGAGGCATCTCCTGGTCTTTTATATAGAATAAAGTTATATTTATACTTGCGCAAAGATACGATTATTTTTTTGATTTAGATTATTACAATGTGAAATAAATTATTAACAAACTGCAATATTAATCATTATTAACTATATGAATACCTTGTTTTGCTCTATTTTGTATTCGAAAATAAAAATGCTCTTGAATTATTTGCATATCCAATATTATTTTTGTATCTTTGCCCTCAGATAACGCATGTTCCACCCAAAAACGATTGAAAATATGATAATAACAATTCTTGTTCTTTTAGCTACGGTAGCCATGTTCATAATAGGCAAGATAAGGGCCGATATTGTTGCGCTCTGCGCACTGACGATTCTTATACTTTGCGGAATATTGTCACCAGCGGAAGCACTGTCGGGATTCTCAAATCCGGTGGTAGTAATGATGGTGGGGCTATTTGTAGTGGGTGGAGCCATATTGCAGACAGGACTTGCCAAGGCGGCGAGCCATAGGATTATGCAACTGGCAGGCAGCAACGATACTGCTATGTTTTTGCTTGTGGTGGTTGTAACGGCTCTCATCGGAGCTTTTGTCAGCAATACGGGGACCGTGGCACTTATGATGCCGATAATCGTGTCGATGGAAATGGAGAGCAAGAAGAGTCCGTCGCGGCTGCTTATGCCATTGGCATTCGCAAGTAGTATGGGCGGAATGCTGACACTCATCGGTACACCGCCTAACCTCGTGATAGATGAGGCACTGCGAGAGGCAGGCTACGACGGTCTTTCCTTCTTCTCGTTTTTCCCCGTCGGCATTATCTGTCTTGCCGTGGGCATAACAGTGATGCTGCCACTCAGCAAGTTGCTTGTGAAGACTGGGGTGGAAGAAGGGAAAAAGAGTGAGAAATCGTTGGAAAAACTCGTGGAGGACTATCGGTTGGACAACAATGTGGAAGCTTATCGAGTGGACGGAAGAAGCTGCATTGTAGGGAAGTCAGTAGCAGAGCTAAACCTTCGTGCAGAACACAATATTTCGATTATGGAAATACGCAACGAGACATTGCGTCATCGTGGGTTGATAAGAAACATTACACAGTCGTTGCCCACACAAGAGCGTGTCATTGCCGCAGCCGACATCCTGTATCTGCAAGGACCCAAGGATGAGATAGAACGCTTTGCTTCCGATGCATGTCTGATAAAACAGAATGCCAACACCATCGACTTCTACGACATTGGCATTGCGGAGATTGTGGTAATGCCGGAGTCGCGCCTTGTTGGCCAATTGCTGCGGCAGTCGCGACTGCGCGAACAATATCAAATAAATGTTCTCGGTGTGAAGCGAAGCCACGAATATATAACAGAGAACCTGCCCGAGGTGAAGCTGAAAGTTGGCGACACACTGCTAATACAAGGTCAGTGGGAGAACATATCGAAGATTGATTCCGAGGAGGAAGACTGGCTGCTGATAGGACAACCGAAGGAAATGGCGGAGCGCGTCACCCTTACATATAAGGCACCGCTGGCAGCAATAATCATGCTTGCCATGATTGCCGTAATGGTGTTCGATTTCATTCCTGTTGCCCCCGTCACGGCAGTCATTGCCGCTGGTTTGCTGATGGTGGTGTCAGGTTGTTTCCGAAGTGTTGATGCCGCTTACAAGACCATCAACTGGGAGAGTATTGTTCTCATTGCAGCCATGATGCCCATGGCAACGGCACTTGAGAAGACTGGTGTTTCGGCTATGG
Source organism: Prevotella sp. (assembly GCA_022771625.1). Taxonomy (GTDB): domain Bacteria; phylum Bacteroidota; class Bacteroidia; order Bacteroidales; family Bacteroidaceae; genus Prevotella. The sequence continues at coordinate 56,759 of JALFCW010000037.1, read as the reverse complement.
TAAGCCATGGACTTGTGGCAGCACTTGGAGGCATAGGACCGATGGCCCTGCTCTGCGGCATATATTTCACGACATCGTTGTTGACAATGTTTATCAGCAACACCGCAACGGCTGTGCTGATGGCACCCATAGCCTTGAGTGCCGCCACGGAACTCAATGTAAGTCCGCTGGCATTCCTCTTTGCGGTAACTCTTGGTGCCAGCATGTGTTTTGCCTCACCGTTTTCCACACCTCCCAATGCCCTTGTGATGCAAGCCGGAGGCTACACCTTCGGCGACTATGTCAAGGTGGGTTTGCCCTTACAGATAATAATGGGAATTGTCATGACTATTGTCCTTCCTCTACTCTTTCCTTTATAAGGCCTGGAGATCGTGTTCCGTGGTCACGGTTTTTTCCGGCTTTGACAACAAAAAATGGCTAATGGTAATTATTACCACAATTCAGGTATAGCTTCTTTGTTCCGTTTATTGTAATTTTGCACCCGAAAAATTATTCACTAAGTGATTATGAAAAAGAAAGTATTTTTATTAATAGTAATTTCGATGGCAATGGCACTTACAACCAATGCGTCAGCACAGGATGTGCAGGACAAAAGAACAGAAGAAAAATGGGACAAGGTTTTCCCGTTGAGCGAGACAGTCAATCACCGGAAGGTGGAGTTCAAGAATCGGTATGGCATAACACTTGTGGGAGATTTATATACTCCCAAAAGTGAAGGCAACAGGATGGGGCTTGCGGTGTGCGGACCTTTTGGTGCATCAAAGGAACAGTCGAGTGGACTCTATGCTATGAAGATGGCGGAAAGAGGATTTGTCACTTGTGCTTTCGACCCTTCCTTTACAGGAGAAAGTGGTGGTGAGCCCCGGCGCACATCCTCACCTGACATCAATACCGAAGACTTCTTGGCAGCTGTGGATTTCCTTGCTTGCCTTCCAGATGTGGACGAGGAGAAGATAGGCATCATCGGTATTTGCGGATGGGGCGGCATAGCTCTGAATGCGGCTGCAGCAGACCCTCGCATCAAAGCTACGGTGGCGAGCACTATGTACGATATGTGCCGAGTGAATGGCAACGGCTATTTTGATGAGAACGACAGTGAGGAAGCACGTTATGTAGCTCGCAAGGCGATGGCTGCCGAACGCACCAAGGCTGCGCGGAGTGGCAAGTTGACGCAAGCGGGAGGCGTGGTAGATCCGTTGCCTGCCGATGCCCCGCAGTTTGTCAAGGACTATTATGACTACTACAAGACGAGTCGTGGCTATCATTTCCGTTCGGGCAACAGCAACGACGGTTGGCACACCTTTGGCTGTCAGGCATATTCCAATGCGCGTTTCCTTTATTATATCAATGAGATACGTTCGGCGGTGCTCATCATGCATGGCGAGAAAGCTCATTCCCGTTACTTCGGCGAGGCAGCTTATAAATATATGGTAGAGGGTAAAGCCACTGGATATGATGCAGTCCGCAAGCCAAATCCTGTGCCAGGGAACAAGGAGTTGCTCATCATCCCCGATGCCAGCCATTGCGACCTCTACGATGGAGGCTATACCGAACTGGAAGGCAAGGGCAAGGCGAAAAACATGATACCGTGGGATAAGCTAGTTGATTTCATCAAAAAGAACATGAAATGAGTACAATATTTTTTCGCATTAGCAAAAAATGAAAAAGGTTATAGTTATTTCCACCAGTCTTCGTATGTGAGTACTTTTGCACTCGAATTTAAAACAAAATACAATGTATATAGAAAAGATACAGTCGCCAGCCGACTTGAAACAGCTGGATTTGGAGGCATTGAAAGTTGTGGCAGAAGAGACACGTACTGCCGTATTGAACCGTGTTAGTAAGCATGGTGGACATGTAGGACCTAACCTGGGTTTCGTGGAGGCAACGGTGGCTCTGCATTATGTATTCAACGCACCAGAGGACAAGTTTGTGTTTGACGTCTCACACCAATGCTATCCTCACAAGGTGCTTACAGGTCGTGCATCGGGTTTTCTAGGCGACGTGGACGACATGAACGCCATCAGCGGATATTCTTCGCCAGCCGAAAGTCCTGTGTATGACAACTTTGAAGTGGGTCATACTTCCACATCCGTAAGTCTGGCTACAGGCTTGCAGAAGGCTCGCGACATCAAGGGAACAAGTGAGAACATCATTGCCATCATAGGTGACGGTTCGCTCTCAGGCGGCGAGGCTTTTGAGGGGCTTGATGAGGCATCGGAATTGGGTACAGGCATCATCATCGTGGTGAATGACAACGAGATGTCAATTGCAGAGAATCATGGTGGCATCTACAAGAACCTTCGTGCCCTTAGGGAAAGCAATGGCGAGTGCCAGCACAACTGGTTCAAGGCGTGGGGATTTGAATACAAATATCTGGAAGAAGGCAATGACCTGCAGAAACTGATCGAGGTGTTCCAGTCGGTCAAGGATACAGACAAGCCAACGGTCGTCCACATTCATACGGAGAAGGGACATGGTTTCCAACCTGCTATCGATAATAAGGAAGCATGGCATTGGGGTGCGCCATTCAACGTAGAAGATGGTTCAAGAAGTTCAAATAGTGCTAATAGTGCAGAGAGCTATGAAGAACTCTACAGCAACTGGATGCTCCGTGAGATGAAGAACGATCCTACACTCATCGCAGTCACAGCAGGAACCCCTGCAGCCGCAGGCTTTTCTCCAGACAAGCGTAAAGAGGCAGGCAAGCAACACATCGACATGGGCATTGCCGAGGAACAGGCTTGCGCCATGGCAAGCGGTATGGCAAAGGGTGGTCTTCGTCCCGTCTGGACGGTTTACAGCACCTTCATCCAGCGCACATACGACCAGATAGCGCAAGACCTTTGCATCAACTCCAATCCTGCTGTAATCAATGTGGTTTGGGGAGGTGCAGGTACGATGAATGACATCACCCACATCTGTCTGTTCGACATACCTATGCTATGCAGTATTCCAGGACTTATATATCTTGCCCCGACCACCTGTGAGGAATACTTTGCCATGCTTCGCTGGGCCATCATTCAGGACAAGAAACCTATCGCCATCCGCGTCCCAAGCAATGGCGTAGTTCACACTACCGAAACGGTTGATACGGAGTATTGTTATGAGTCACGCTATAAAGTGATGCATAAAGGTTCTGAAGTGGCAATCATAGCTGCCGGATCATTCTATCAGAAGGGTGAGCATGTGGCTCGTCTGCTGTCAGAGCGAGGCATCGATGCTACGCTTATCAATCCTCGTTACCTGAATGCAGTAGATGCCGGCACACTGGAGGCTCTCAAGGCAAGCCACAGGCTTGTTGTGACTCTTGAAGACGGCTCGAAGGATGGCGGATTCGGTGAACGCATCGCCTCTTATTACAGCACATCCGACATGAAAGTGCTGGTTGGTGGCATCAAGAAAGATCTCTACGACCGCTTCGACCTGCAACAATTACTCAGCGACAATCGTCTGCTGGATGAGCAAATCGTAGAGGATGTTTTGAAGATTATCCGATAAAAAGTAATGCAAGAAGAGTGAATGGTAATGGTTATATAAATTTTAGCATAAGCAAAAGATGAAAAAGGTAATAGTTATTTCAACCAGTCTTCGTGCTGGGTCTAACAGCGATATGCTGGCAGAAAAGTTTGCTGAAGGTGCCAAGGCATCGGGCAATGAGGTAGAGAAGATTTCCCTTCGTGGAAAGGAAATCAAGTTTTGTGTGGGTTGTCTGAGTTGTCAGAAAACGGGTGCATGTGTGTTCAAGGACGATGTGCCTGACATTATGGCGAAGGTGCTGAATGCCGATGTGGTCTGCTGGGCAACACCTATATACTATTATGAGATGAGCGGACAGATGAAGACTCTCATCGACCGCATGAATGCCATGTATCCGAAGGACTACCGTTTCCGCGATATTTATCTGCTCACCACAGCTGCCGAAGCCGAGGAGGATACTCCCCGACGTGCCGAGATGGGCCTGACGGGTTGGATAGACTGCTACGGCAAGTCTTCACTCAAAGGACACTTGTTTTGCGGAGGTGTAAACGATGCGAGAGACATCGAAGGCAATGCCAGCTTGATGCAGGCTTACGAAATGGGTAAAGGGGTTTGATGGCGAGGAAAATAGTATTAGTAATATACATTATGAAACATCTGAAAATCTTTCTATTAGCTGTGCTGACAGTATTTGCAGCATCGGCTTGTTCACAAAACAAAGTAAAAAAGACAATGGAAAAGAAAAAAGTATTGGTAGTGTATTTCTCGGCAACTGGAACAACAAGGCAGGTGGCAAAGCATATTGCAAAAAACGCTGATGCCGATATCTGTGAGATAGCTCCGGCGAAGCCATATTCCAGTGCCGACCTCGACTGGACAAACAAACAGTCGCGTAGTTCGGTTGAGATGAACAATCCTAAGGCTCGACCAGAATTAAAAGCCCTTTCGGTGGATGTGAGTAAGTATGACTACATCTTCCTGGGTTATCCTATATGGTGGGACCTCGCACCAAAAACAGTCAACTCATTCATTGAAACAGCAAACTTGGCAGGCAAGACTGTGATTCCTTTCGCAACGTCTGGGAGCAGTACCATCGCCAACAGCGTTGCCGTACTGAAAAAGTCTTATCCAAAAATCAAGTGGCAGACAGGTAAACTGCTGAATCATGTCAGTGAGAAAGAGATGGAAACTTGGGTTTCAGAAACAATAAAATAATATGGAAGAGATTTTTATCAATACCATACAAGACTTCAACGATTATCAGGGGGTGGGGACACTTCATCCCCTGGTGAGCGTGGTGCATGTGGAGAACACTGAGCACATCAAGGAATGTATGATGCACTATGGACTTTATGCCATCTATCTCAAGGAGAACAAGGGATGCAAGCTCTCTTACGGCCGTACGCCCTACGACTTCGACGAGATGACTGTGACCAGCTTTGCCCCGGGGCAGGTGGTGAAGGTAGAGCCAAACCCCGATGTGCCTTTTGCCAAGTTCACAGCCTTGGTGTTTCATCCCGACATTCTCAATCGCACTGCCTTAGGCAGGCATATAAACCGCTACGAGTTTTTCGGCTATTCCAGTACCGAGGCTTTGCATCTCTCCGCACAGGAAGTGGAAGTCTTTAGGGGTGTGCTCACCATGATAGAGCAGGAACTGCACCGAGCCATCGACAAGCATACCCGCGAACTTATCGTCTCCAACATTGAACTGTTGCTGAACTATTGTCTCCGCTTCTACGACCGCCAGTTCATCACCCGCGAGGAGATAAATCATTCAGTGGTAAAGAAATTTATAGAACTACTTGACGATTATATCTCCACAAAAGCCCTGCGTGATGGGTTGCCTACGGTAGCTTATTTTGCAGACAAATGCTGTTTGTCGAGCGGATATTTCGGTAATCTGGTGCGCGTGGAAACCGGCAGTACCGCCAAGGACATCATCTCTGACCACCTTCTCGCCCATGCCAAACAGTTGCTGAACGACGAGGCGCTGACCGTCACAATGATCAGCCAGCATCTCGGCTTCGAATATCCCCAACATTTTGTCCGTTTCTTCAAGTCACACACCGGCAAGACCCCTTCCGCATACAGGAATGCCCTTATCTGAGCTTGTCTGAAGCCTGCAACTTTCATCGGCAATAAGGTTAATCTTGTCGGGAATAGAATTGTATGGGTTGTGGAACACCTGCAGGCAACAGAAAGACAAGCGACTTTGATGGCATGGAGTGAATAAGGATGGCAAGGTCATCGTCGAGCAGAAGTTCTGCCCCTGTCTTTCATTATCGCCGCAAAATTGTCGATGGCCCAATCCACCATCGGGCGACAGGCTGCCATAAAGGAATGGGCACGGGGAGTAAGAGAGTATTCGGTGTGAGGCGGCACTTCGGCATAAACCTTACGCACAAGGAACCCATCGGCTTCAAGATTTCTTAATGTCGATGTCAACACCTTCTGAGATATGTCGGGAATGGCCTTTTTAAGGTCAGTGAATCGCATAGGCTCTTGCTGCTGCATCATTTGGTGCATCAGCAAAAGCGACCATTTGTCGCCTACCCGAGCCAGAATGTTGCGTACGGGACAATCGGGGAATAATGTCTCGTCCAAGTAGATATTGTTGTTTTTATCCATATAATATAAAACGTGAAAGGCAGTAAGATTATTGTCTTTCACGTTTTAATTTTTGTATAGGATATTTATTGCTCCACAACACCATCGCCCATGGTATATTGCTCCAACGAGCCGGCTTTTGCTTGGATGCAAATATATACCAACGGTACGCTGCCCGTGCATTTGGTATTGCGGCTTACAGATGGCGCAACCCTGACGATACTGCCAGAAGTGACAGGTTCTTCCTTGCCATCAAGAATGAATACGCCTTCTCCGCTCAACACCACATATACCTCCTCGTTCTGTTTGTGATGATGGAAAAACGGTACTGTACATCCTGGTGCAAGTGTTCCGAACGACAATTCCATGGATGTTGTGTTAAGAATGTCCTTCACAAATGCTTTTCCCTCAAAAGAGGCAAGGTCTCCGACAGTGGCAATGCTATAGCCCTCTGACGTTTTTTGTAATTCTGCTTGGTTCATAATACTAATTCCTTTATTGTTTTAACGCTGCAAAGTTACATATTTATCCTGATATAAGCAAGAACTAACAGTTGAGACAGTTAGTAACCTTAAAGAAACAATTGCTGATAACCAACACATTACAATACGATCATTTATGAATTATTAATATATAACAAAATCCATGTCTAACATCTATGTTACCATAGATTATTATAATAAGGAGGACGATGTATATGTACTTCACTTCCCCAACTACGAAGTGCGCCAAGGCATAGTATATAGCTTGACAAACTATCTGATGGATATATCTGACTGGGACAGAAATGCCACCATTCTTGCCATGGCCCGCGCCCTGAAACGTGGTGACCTATCATCGGCACTTACCGAACTCCGCTCCTACATAGCCTCCTTGCCCTACGACATCATAACCCGCAAGGAGTGGATGGCGAAGAAGAAAAAGGAGGCGTTCTATAAGTTGCTGATGTACGTTGTGTTCTCTTTGCTCAACAGCAAGGTGGACACAGAGGTAAAGAGCGTGCTGGGCAGAGCCGATGTAGTAGTAAAGACCAAGAACGACATCTATGTCCTCGAACTGAAAGTCGATGACTCTGTAGATAATGCCTTGGCTCAGATAGACTCCAAAGGCTATGCCATTCCCTATGAAGCCGACGGACGCACAATAACAAAATGCGGAGTGACTATTTCATCAGAGGCACGAAACATTGTGCATTGGCGTGCGGTGGATAATGAAGGCAAGGTCATCGATGAGCAGAAGTATGAATGATTAGATTATCCCTCACTTGCTCGTATAATTCCCGGCAACGAGCTGGGGGAATCTTCGCCTTTATGCCTACAGCAAGGAAGTCGTCATAGGCGGGACGTGACGTGGAATTGACAGAAGTGGCATGCTCGCCATTGTATCCCTCTGTGGAATGGGTCAAGTCGTATGCGGGAGCCAGATGCCATATCCATTTGCCTTTGTCATTACGTATCACCATAAAACTAAAATTCTTGCAGTGGTCGTCCTTGTTGTCTGTAAGATAGTTGAACACCATACGCCGGAACATGTCTTCCACGTCGTCCTTGTTCTGAGTGATATAACCCGTGAGGGCAAGAAGATTGGTATAGTCAAGCACCGGTTCGGATATTGACACTCCGAGAAGTCCTCCGGCTGTAGCCACATGTATGCGCTCGCCATCAGGCGAAATGTCAAAACGTCGTGTAGTGAAATACTTTCCGTTCACAAGTTTGAAGTCTGGGACATCAATACCACAACGTCTGGCAGCCTCATTATACCTGTATTCCTGAATGCCCATGTCATTAGGGTCGTAGGTGTGACGAAACTTCACTATCCAATGGCCTTCATTGTCCTCGAATATGGCCTTAGGGCGACATCCTCCACTGTTTCCGCTGTTATATAAGAGCAGTGAGGCATCATCATCTTGGCGTTCATCCAACACTTCCAAAGCCTTTTGTTGCAGCTCATCAAAGTCCGTATAATTCTCGTCCTGCGGAATCCTCGTTTCGGGATAGTATTCCAACGCACCCATACCGCTGCTACCGACAATGGACAAACGGTCGAGTGACGACAAATTACTGTCGTCTATCCCTTGTTTCATCAATGCCTTATGGAGCAGATAACGTCCGTAACCATCTGGAAGGCTGTCTTCGAACACTCCAAAATTACCATAGAACGGACGAGGCTTGGCTATGAAAAGACCTTCACGCAATGGCAGTTCGAGAGGGGATATGCTGAATCCGTCTGCAAGCCAGCCTGCATCATATTCGAATGCACACAGTCTGTTGTCGGGAGTGAGCGACAAGCGTCCCACTGTCCTCGATTGATATTTCACTGTTAGTCTCTCTGTTTTCATATCCTATGTGCCTTTTTCTTTCCAGTGTTCTTGCGTATCTGCAACAGTTCATCCATAGTGGAGTATTTGGGTTGACCGAAAATATGTCTCAGTTCAGACGTGTAACCCAATGCCATGGCAATGCCTATAAGATTTTTCAGCGAGATAAGTCCCTTCTGCTCAAACCTTATTATATTGCTTACAGCCACACCTGATTTCTCTGCCATCTCCTCGCGAGTGATGTTCTTCTCAATCCTGCGCTTGCGGAAGTCGTCGGCAATCCCCCTTGCTATATCATCGGGATTGTCAAGCATATAGTTTTCCAAAACTGATAACATATTGTCCATATCGTCTGTTCTTTATAAGAAACAAATAAGATATTATCAGTTGCAAAGTTACCACTTTATTTCAATATATCCAAGAAAAGACTTTTATTTCTTTCAAACATTAAAGTTTTTTAATAGTACGTTAGGGGGCGATGGCATATAATCTGTATCGATCTTATAATTGTATCATAGATAATTTTTCTCTAATTCTTGGCAGTATCGTTTTTTTTTCGTATTTTTGCAGCGTGAAAAGTGTTTGTTTGATAAAATGCAGATGATATGAGCAGATTCAAGTACCCTGTAGATACCGACCAGTTTCAGAGAATACGTGAAGATGGCAAGGTATATGTTGACAAGACCGGTATGATGTATAGTCTTGTCAACAAGTATCAGTATGTCTTTCTTGCCCGTCCCCGCCGTTTCGGCAAGTCGTTGTTATGCAACACCTTCAAGGCATATTTTCAAGGCATGAAAGAACTATTTGAAGGACTGAAGGTCATGGACTTGGAGAAGGAATGGAAGACATATCCCGTGCTGCATTTCACAATGAGCGGACTGAAGAACCTTAAGGTGAGCGAGGCGAAGTCAAAGCTGGAAAACTTTATTGCCGACTACGAAAGGCTTTATGGACGCAATACGGAGGAGAAAACTCCAGGAGCCCGCTTTCGTGGCTTGATTCATAGGGCTTGTGAAAAGACAGGCGAACGTGTCGTGGTCATCCTCGACGAATACGACGCTCCCGTCATGCGATTGCTCTACGACACTATGCAACTGGAAGAAATGCGCATGATGCTACGTGAGTTCTATCAGGTGCTGAAGGATGAGGGCGCATATCTCAAGTTTGTTTTTATCACCGGAGTGACGAAGTTTTCTCAGATGAGCATTTTCTCGGAGCTGAACAACCTGAATCAGATATCCATGATAGACGAATATTCAGGATTGTGCGGCATTACCCAAGAGGAACTCGACACAGTCTTGCGTCCTTGTGTCGAGGAGTATGCATCCAACCTTGAGATTACAACCAACGAGGCATACGCCTTGCTGAAAGAGAAATATGATGGCTATCACTTTGCAAGAAAGAGTCAGGATATATATGCTCCTTTCAGTCTTATGCGCGCCCTCAACAACAATACGACAGACAACTTCTGGTTTGAGTCGGGCACATCGGCATCGCTCATTGAGCATCTCAAACATTTCCCTGGCTTCAACCCTCTCGACTTTGATGGTGTGGAATTGTCGTTGGAGGAATTTAATGTGCCCTGCGAGAATGCTTCGACACCTGTTCCGATGCTTTATCAGAGTGGCTACCTGACAATTGATTATTATAATAAGGAGGACGATGTTTATGTACTTCACTTCCCCAATTACGAGGTGCGCCAAGGCATGGTGTATAGCCTGACAAACTATCCAAGACCAAGAACGACATCTTTGTCCTCGAACTGAAAGTCGATGACTCTGTAGATAATGCCTTGGCTCAGATAGACACCAAGGGCTATGCCATCCCATACGAAGCCGATGGACGCGCAATAACAAAATGCGGAGTTACTATTTCATCAGATGCTCGAAACATCACCCATTGGCGTGCAGTGGATAAAGATGGGAATGTCATCGACGAGCAGAAGTATGAATGACATTTGACCGCCCATAAGAACGATATTGCATAGGGCTGCATCCAAGATGTTCCTTGGTGAATTTGCCGAAAAAGGAAGTGTTGGGAAACCCAAGGCGCATGGCTATTTCCTTGCATGAGAGAGAAGTGTTGAGCAACAAGTTGCGAATCTGTTCGGTGAGTTGCTCCTTTATCCATTTCGACACAGTCTTTCCCGTTTCTTTCTTCACAATATGTGAGAGATACTTTGACGAGACACACAATTTGTCGGCATAAAAAGATACGGAACGATGCTGGCACCGGTCTTCTGACAATAGGATGAGAAAGTCGTGGGCAATGTTCTTGTTGATGGGATTATTGGGTTGTATATACTCCGGCATGGTTTCCTTTCGTCTCTCGCAGGCTGACATGAACTCAAACACAAGAGCTTGGGTTATTGAGTCGGTGATGCGCCCACTGTATATAGTGTCGTGCTCGTCGTTTTTTATCTGCAACAGGCGTTTGTAACCCTCAACTAACTGCATCTCTTTTTCGTTCAACGAAATGAGCGGACGTTGATATGCAAAGAGGAAATTCGACATCGACTCTTTGTCGGGCACCACCAACTCTTGGTATTTTCGCATGGATATACAGAACAAGTCGCAATCGAAGTCGGTGGTTATCAAGGCTTCGGTCATGGTGTGCATACCGCTACAGAATATCATGTCACCGGCTTGGGCAGTATAGTTGACATTGTTAAGCGTGGCTTCCAGTCTGCCATGTTTGCATAGTATGACAAGCGCAAAGTCAACTTGGTTGATCTGCCGCCAGAAAGGCAGATTGTTCACATCCTCAATTATGGTGAGGTTTTCGTCGGAGAATAATTCTTTCCCCTGTCCACGTGTGAATCTTCTGTTGAAATCCATTACACTCAGTCTCTTTTCCATATTATGCCTGCTAAGGTGGTTCTATTAATTTCCACCATCAAAATGATTATTAATGAAAAACTGGTGCAAAGATAACTGATTTTTTGAACATAAGAATGTCCTTTTAATACCTTTTTATGTTCAAAATGGCAGATTATTAACTATGTGTCATAATATGGAACAAAGAAAACGTCATTTAGGACATGATGTATCTGCAATAATCATGTATCTTTGCACTCAAAAACTGATAAATACGAATTGGCATGAAAAAGGAAAGAATTTGGATTGGTGTGCTTTGCCTGTCTCTCATGGCAATGACGGGATGTGGCAACAAGAAGACCGGAAAGGAAGTGTTGAGAAAAGTGAATGTGGCAGAAGCCATCTCCATCGATGGTGGAGAGTCGGTGTCGTTTCCCGCAACTACAAGGGCTGCCGAGGAGGTGAACGTGTCGTTCAGGGTGAGCGGACCGTTGACCAAGGTGATGGTCAATGAAGGCGACTATGTGAGGAAAGGACAAGTGTTGGCTATCATGGACCAAAGAGACTATCAATTGCAGTTGGCTGCCACACAAGCTGAATACGACCGCATAAAGGGAGATGCAGAGAGAGTGATAGCCATGTATAAGGAAGGTACGACCACCGCGCAAAACTACGATCAGGCGAGATATGGATTGCAGCAGATGACACAGAAACTTGCCAACCACCGCAACCAGCTCGCCGACACCCGATTGGTGTCACCCGTGGCAGGATATGTCAAGGAGAAACTGCACGAGGCGGGAGAGACGGTGAGTGCAGGCATGCCTATCGTCACGGTTTCTTCAGGCGACAGGATAGAGGTGGAAATCAATGTCTCGGCAAGCGACTATGCACGATTAGGGCAATTGTCCGACTTCCGCTGTTCCATTGACGCTCTTGGTGGCGACAGTATGCCGTTGGAGCGCATCAGGACGAGTGCAGTGGCTAATGCCACGCAACTATATACTATACGTTTTGCCATCAAGGGCAACTATAACCGCAAATTGCTCACGCCAGGAATGTCGGCTCTCGTGAAAGCCTTGTCGGCCAAAGGCTCTAGTACAGATGTCATTATACCCTCGTCGGCAATCATGAACAAGGACGGCCGCACTTCGGTGTTCATCTTTTCAGAGCAATCAAAGAAGGTGAAAAGAAAGGATGTCGAGGTGAAGGCTATGAAACTTGACGGAACGGCACAGCTGACCGGTCTGTCGGCCGGCGAGAAGGTGGTGACCACCGGTGTGCGATATCTCACCGACGGACAACGTGTGGAACCTATGAAAGCAATATCTAAAACGAACATAGGAGGAATGTTATGAACATCAGCAAATGGGCACTCAACAGGGGCGTTCTTATCAATGCGTTTGTCGCCGTTCTCATCATCGGAGGTTTATGGGCTTTCACCCAAATGCCTAAACTCGAAGACCCAGCCGTAAGGGTGAAGCAGGCTTTGGTGGTGGCCACCTATCCTGGTGCCTCGGCACACCAGGTGGAACTGGAACTCACCGACCCAATAGAGAAGTCAATACGCCAGATGCCTGGCATCGACCATATTGAGTCGTCGTCGTATGCCGACATGACTATCATCACCGTAGAACTGCACCCCACCGTGAAGGATGACGAACTCGAACAGCAGTGGGACCTGCTGCGTCGCAAGGTGGAAAACATCAAACCATCACTGCCTAAAGGGTCACAGGTGATGACCGTGGCAGATGATTTCGGCGATGTGTATGGAATGTTCTATGCCCTTACTGGCGACGGACTCTCCGACCGCCAGCTCAGCGACTATGCCGAACTCATCAAGCGCGAAGTGCTCGCCATCGACGGTGTGACACGTGTGGATATTTACGGCAAACGACAAGAATGTATCAATATCAACCTAAAAGAGGAGAAGATGGCAAATCTCGGAGTGTTGCCAACAGAAGTGATACAGACGCTCAACGGACAGAATGCCACCTCTTATGCGGGATATTATGACAACGGGACAAGGCGAATACGTGTCACCGTGGATGACAAGTTCCGCTCAGTGGAAGACATTGCCAACATGCTCATCGCCGGACACGACGACGACCAGTTGCGCATACGCGACATTGCCGACGTGAGCAAGGGTTATGAAAAGGTGACACGCAACGCCATGCTGCGCGACGGTGAGAGGGCGCTTGGCATCAGCATAGCCTGTTCGAGCAGTCACGACATACTGAAAGTGGGCGACAAGGTGGAAGAGAAACTCGGACAGTTAGCAGAGAGAATGCCTGTGGGTGTAGAATATAATAAGGTGTTCTTCCAACCCGAACGAGTGAGCGACTCGCTCTACACCTTCCTGATTAACCTGCTCGAATCGGTGGTGATTGTCGTGGTGGTGCTTATCTTCTTCATGGGATTCAAGTCGGGAGTGATACTCGGCATGTCATTGGCGGTCATCGTCTTCGGCTCGTTTCTCGTTCTTAACGGTTTCGATGGCACGTTGCAGCGTGTGTCCTTGGCTGCGTTCATCCTTGCCATGGGTATGCTGGTAGATAATGCCATCGTCATCGTAGATGGAATACTCGTTGATCTACGCAGTGGCAAGCCACGCGCCGAGGCGCTCACCTCTATAGGCAGGAAGACCGCCATGCCGCTGCTTGGGGCCACACTCATCGCCATTCTTGCCTTCATGCCCATCTTCCTCAGTCCCGACACTTCTGGAGTATATGTGCGCGACCTTTTCATCGTCATTGCCGTGTCGCTGTTGCTCAGTTGGCTGCTCGCCCTGACCCACGTGCCACTGATGGCCAACCGCCTTTTACATCCCAAGGTGAGCGAAGGAGAGGCATACAAGGGTAAGGCCTACGACATGCTCGACAAAGTAATGGGCATTTGCCTGCGCCACCGCCTTATGGTGGTCGGGGCAGCAGTAGTGCTGCTTGTGGGCAGTATGTCGTGCTATCCGTTTCTCCAACAGAGTTTTTTCCCCGACATGGAATACGACCAACTCTACATCGAATACAAACTGCCCGAAGGTTATAACAGCACACAAGTGGAGAACGACCTGGAACAGATGCGAAAGATGTTGATGCAATGCAAGGACGTGACGCATGTTACAACCAGCATCGGCGGCACACCCTCGCGCTATAATCTAGTGCGCTCCATAGCCACTCCATCGTTGGCATACGGCGAACTGATAGTAGATTTCACATCGCCGGAGACACTCGTGGAACATCTCGACTCCATGCAGCGGACACTCAACGACCGATTCCCCGATGCGTATATCAAAATCAAGCGTTACAACCTGATGTACAAGAAATATCCTATAGAGATATGTTTCAACGGCCCCGACCCGCAGGTGCTGCACCAACTCACCGACTCCGCCATGGCTATCGTCAGAAACAGCGACAAGGTGTGCCTGCCCACGTCAGACTGGGAGCCACGGGTGCCAGTGCTCACCGTTGACTATAACCAGTCGGCGGCACGCACCAGCGGTTTGTCGCGCGGCGATGTGGCCCTCTCGCTCATGTCCTATACCGACGGTATTCCTGTAGGCACGTTCTACGATGGCATTCACCCTGAGAACATCTATGTGAAATGCCATACCGACAAAGGGGAAGAAGTGGAGAACCTCGACCGTGTGAATGTCTTCGGCATGATGCCCAATGTGGGCAATGTCTTCAACCGCAGCACCGTGCAGAAACTCATGAGTGGACGTCTCGACAAGGATGACGTGATACGTCAGGTGACCAGTACCACCCCCTTGTCGCAGGTGTCAAAGGGGATTGACATCCGCTGGGAAGAACCCGTTGTGGTGCGCTACAATGGGCAGCGTCAGCAAAGACTCCAGTGTTCACCAGCCTCGGGTGTGTCCACCGAGTCGGCACGTCAGTCGATAGCCAAAACCATAGAGTCGATAACCCTTCCCGAGGGATATTCACTCTCGTGGGAGGGTGAATACAAGGCAAGCACCCAATCCAAACAATATCTCTTCAAGGGCTTCCCGCTGTCTGTGGTAATGATGCTGCTCATACTCATCATGCTGTTCAACGATTTCAGACGTCCCGCCATCATCTTCTCTTGCATACCGTTAGTTGTGGTGGGTGTTTTCCCGTCGGTACTTCTTTCGGGAAAGGATTTTGGATTTGTAGCCATCGTAGGCATACTAGGACTTATTGGTATGATGATTAAGAATGGTATTGTGCTCATCGATGAAATATCGCTACAGATATCCCAAGGCAAACCGCTCGACAGGGCACTCATCGACAGTAGCAAGTCGCGCCTGCTTCCTGTGATGATGGCTTCGCTCACCACCATCCTCGGTATGATACCTCTCATCTCCGACTCTCTCTTCGGGTCGCTTGCCGTCACCATCATGGGTGGATTGGCTGCAGGCACTATCATCATTCTCATCTTCATACCAGTGCTATATTCGCTGATGTACAAAAGTAAATAAAACATGAAAAGACTGATATACATAATGATTGGCATAGGCATGCAACTCAGTGCCACAGCCCAAGACTCACTGACCATCGACCAATGCAGGGCAATGGCGGTGGAGCACAACCGCCAACTGCAACAAGCCCGTGAGCAGAGGAAGAAGTCGGGCTACGACGTGATGGCAATGAAAGCAAACTACCTGCCCAAACTTGACTTCCAGGCCTTCGACCTCCTCAACACCGCATCGGGCTGTATCGGTTTGCCTTCCGCCACTCTTCCCGTTTATTCATACAACTCGCAGATGGGGCAGTACCTGCCTTCTGTGCTTACCGATGCCTCCGGCAATGTGACTGGACTGTCGCAATATGCGGAATTTCCGGCAATGACCGTGAAGTATAAGATGCCAAACCTTTTCAATGCCTCGCTCTCTCTTGTGCAACCCATATATATGGGCGGGAAAATTGACGCAGGATATACGATGACGAAAATAGGACAACGCATCTCCGATGAGAATATACGTATGACAGAGAGCGAGGTGATTGTCAGCGTGGAGGAGGCATACGCCCTTGCAGTGAAGGCAAGCGAGATGGTTGATGTGGCAAAGTCATACCGGCATCTTCTTCAGGAGCTGCTGAAAACGGTAGAGTCGGCAGTGCGCCATGGAATGCGCACCAGAAACGACCTAATGAAGGTGCAGGTGAAACTCAACCAAGCCCAATTGTCTATCACGCGTGCCAATAATGCCTACGACCTTGCCCGTATGAATCTGTGTCAGGTCATAGGCATGCCCTTGTCGTCGCCCCTGCTCATTGCTAAGCCCGACATCACTTCAGCCTTAGTGGAGGAGGTTATGTCTGCCTCCGACGACAGTCTTCAGGTGCTCTCCCGACCAGAGTATGCCATCCTCAACGAGAAGGCGGAGCTTGCCCGTCAGCAGCTGCGCCTCACCCGCTCCGACTATCTCCCCCATCTGGCGGCATTTGCCTCGGGCGGATACACCAATGGCGGTAAGGTGACGGTAGATGCTACAAGTTCGCTTGCCGGCACCCAGCGTATGTATGACCGCACGCTCCTTGACCAATTCTCAGGTTGTGTCGGTGTCACGTTCTCCATGCCCATCTTCCATTTCGGCGAGCGCAGGGGCAAGATACGTTCTGCCAAGTCGTCTGTACGTATGGCGGAAATAGAACTGGCAGACAAACGTGAGCAGATGACACTCGAACTCGCCCAAGCCCGAAATACGCTTCGCGAACAACTCACTGCTCTCGAAATAGCCCAACTGTCGGTGGAACAAGCCACCGAGAATCTCCGTCTCTCGCGCAGCGCATACGATTCGGGTATGGAGACACTCAGCGACCATTTAGAGGCACAGTCGTTATGGCAGTCGGCACTTGCAGAAGAAATAGATGCCCGCACACAACTTATTGTTGCCCTAGGCAAATGGCGCAAGGCGGCAGGGAAATAATCCTTGCTGCCTCAACTTTCACGATTCCCTAATACTTCTTTTATTATTAAGGAAATTAAATACTATTAATAGTCAATAAGGTCACTATATAACAAAACCACTATTTGTCTTGTTGTTGCATGTATTGAATAGAGTGAATGGATTGTTTCACTCAGGGTATCTATATTATATAAGTCAGACTATTATAAATTAATGTGAAGCCTCTGTCTGTTTTACGTTCCCCACTGCGGTATGTATATTCCGCAGTGGGGAATGTACATTCCGCAGTGGGGAACGTACATTCCGCAATGCGGAACATAGAATAAAAGCCTGTTATGACAAAATTACAATAGCTATAGTGAGAACCTTACCACAACTGTTATCAGACATTCACTACAACTATCCACATACCATAACAATACTCATTCTCTCGCGCGTACGCGCGTACGCGCGCTCTATAAATTTTCAATTTCTTCTATCACTTCTATCACTAATGGGTTTAAATGCCACATAAACAGATATTTAAGTAGTGATAGAAAGTGTGATAGAAGTGATAGAAGAAAGGTGTTTTAACTCAAAAATACGATGAATTAACATATTTTTAGCCACAATTTCTCCTCATTTAACCACTTAATAGCACTATTTCCAGCTGTAACCCACGAATTACAGCTGGAAGCTAAGGAAGCTTTACCCTCAAATGGAGCAACCTGCAAGTGAAGTGAACCCGTCCAACTTTGTGGGTTCACTTCAATTATACGTTGGCATCGTGAATCAGAGTGGCTTTTATTACAAACGCCCACTGGTCGTCGGCAAGTCGTTCGAGGGTGATATTGCCACCCATGGCTTGCATGAGTTTGCGGCATAGTGGGAGCTCGAGATTGCTGCGACCGCTATTGGCGGGATTGGTGCGGTTGTTGAACACGTCGAAAAGGTCTTCTGTATCTTTTTCTGTGAAGTTGGCGATGCATCCCACCTGTACTACCACCTCATTCTGATTGCCCCAGAACTTCACGGTCACCTGGCCTGTCATCTTGTAATAGTCGGCATTGACGATGGCATAGTTCACTACCTGTGAGAAGCGCTTGGGGTCGGCCTTGACAAAATGAGCATTGCCGTCACCCTCAATAGTGAACTGTATGCCACTGACACTACCCAACGCTTCCTTAATATTCATTATTGCAGGCTCAACATCCACGCTGGTAAGTGAGAGGTTGAGGTCGTTCTCGCCAGCCTTGCCGAGGTCGATGATGTCATTGAAGATATTCAGCAGCATGCTCTTGTTCTGGTTGATGAAGGAGAGCAGTTCCTTGTCGTTGTCGTTCATGTTCGACTTGTCCAGCATGTCTATCGACATCTGTATGGCGTTGAGCGGCGAGCGCATCAGATAGCCCATATTGGTGATGAAGTTCGACTTGCCCTTTTCATTCTCGCGCGAAACAAGAAGCAGCATCTTTGCCTGACGCTTGAGCTTGCGCTCGAAGAACGCTACCACACTGATTAGGATAACAATGGCTATCAGGGCACATACTCCTCCAAGAATGTATTTCTCATTACGCTCAAAGAAGCTTATGGGTTTGCCGAAGTATATGGCATTCTTGGGATATAGATTCTCGGGGATGCCGTATTTCTGCAACGTCTGATAGTTGAGATATGTCTTGGCATTATCCAGTTTCACCAAAGCCATATCCTTGGGTTGCACTCCGCTCTCTATTTTCATGAGCACATCAATGAGTTTAGATTGCAGTTCCTCGGTAGTGGGATATACTCCTCCGGCAAGCACACCGTCGCGTATGCCCACATCGTAAAGGCCGAACACCACATCACCCGTCAGCGAACTGGCTATATATCTCATGGCGTTGTCAGGATAAAGGGCACGGTTGGCGGTGTTTTTACTCTGACTGAACCACGAGTCGAAAATAACTGCCGTATGCGTTGGAAGCGTGGCCAAGCGGGTTTTCAGTTGGGCTGTGGTGAGCTCCCTGTTGTTGAGGTCGATGAGGTCGAGACTTGGATATTTCTCCTTTACTATCCTTTTGGTCTTTTCTCTCACCATGAATCCTATCTGCCATGTGTCGCTCACGAGGGCAAGATGCTGGGTCTGCGGCCTTAGGCTCAGGGCAAGTTCGATAGTTGGTTCAACAAAATACGGGTCGTTGATGAGAATAGCATTTATTCCCTTGCGCGAGTCCGCCAATGAAATTTTCATGTCGTCGGTAATCTCGCGGCAAGAACTGTAGTTAGAGGCACTGATGGTGTAGGTGCCGGAGAAAAGGGCAACGCAGGGCACATTCTTCCATTCCTCAGACATATATGTACGATACATTATCCAGGCTTCCTCACCCAGCAGTATCACAATATTTTTCCTGTTGGCATCGTGTTCGGCCATCAGCTGCTCAGCCTCATGGTGCATGAAACTGCTGTCGCGATTGGCTACAAGGTCGAGATAATCCACCTCGACACTCCATTTCCGGTCAACCGAAAAGTGTGACACAATGGAACTCTCGAGAGCTCCTGCCCAGCTGTATCCTTGATAATACGAACTGAGCACGAGCACCTTGTTTTCTTGTCTAACAGATGTCTTCCCGCCGTCGGCCGCCAAACCATTCAATTTGGCCATAACGGCAATGATAATCAATAACAATAGTTTTTTATTCATGATATATCTTTTCATACGAATCTCTGTTTTATTTATACAATAATGTTAATGGTCAGCCTAATTCTCCGCTGTATTCGGGATTTTCTTCCTTGCTTGACGCCAAGAGCAGTCACGGATTATTGATTACATAACATTCCACTTGTGGTTTTACATACTTTTTCTTGTTGTTCATATCTTTCCAAATGTTTTAATTGTTGATAATTATCTTTCTTCCATTGATGATGTATATGCCGTCGGCGAGTCCCAACAGACTGCTGCCGAAGGGAACAGACTTGCGAACCAGGCGGCCGTCTATGCCATATACATCCACGAGGGTGTCGGGAGTCAGGGGATTCGGATTGTCGATGGGGTTGATGCCAGTGCCACCCAACCACTCGTCGTCAAACCATACCGACAACATGGCGGGTTTTGTGGATGTGCCGTAGGTCATCAGCCTCAGCCATGCGCGCATCGGATTGACTGACGCTCCTTTCGTCACCCTCACAAACTGGCCCGCACTCTCGGCTCCATTGCCTGCCGATTCGGCATAGCCGTAGATGTTGCCAGGGTCTTCTGTCCACACCTTACGTTCCCAAGTGCCGTACATGCCGTCGGCTGTTCCGCCGTTGTGTTCAGTGACGCAAACGTCGAGGTCTCCCTCTGCCACCAACTTGTCGGTGTTAGGCTTGAAGATGTATGCCTTGCCTGCCTCGGTGCTGTTCACCTGCTTGAAATATACAATGCCCGTTTCACTCTCATATTCGTCAAACTCGTAGAACTTACCAAGGACATCGGCTGAAGCCTCGTCGATGGAGAATGGCAGATAGACGGTGGATTTCACGTCGGGCATAAAGACGCGGTTGATTTCTGCCCTCTGTGTAGTGAATGCGTAGGGCACTTCCACTGTCTGCTGGTCGTCGGTATAGTATGACTTTGCCTGCCACAGTCCGCTGGCTGATGTGTTCACCACGTTCTCGTCCAGGTCATCAGTGGCGACGGCGAGGGGAACATAGACGAGCGTGCGCCTGTTCATTCCGTAGAATGGTGATTCCTCGTCGCTGCGGTCGATGTTGCTTATCGGCATTGACTTGCAGTTCTGCCAGTCGATGTACCTCAGCGAGTCGCAACCGCTGTAGAGTGCCTTGCCAAGGGTGAGCACGCTGTCGGGCAGTGCTGCATAGCGCAGGCTCTTCATGTTGGCGAATGTGCCGTCGGCGATGCTCTTCACGCGGTAGCTCCTGTTAAGGGCACGAAGGTCCTTCACGTCGGTGTCGCCATGGAAGAGGTTGTCAAACGACTCTAATCTTGCCAGATGCTCCTGGGTGGTATAGCCACGTGGCGCGAGGATGCGCATCAGTCCGTGGTCGTCGTATGCCGGGATGACATTCTTCACATAGCGTTGCACCATAGCATTGTTGGCCAGAGCCAGATGGTTGTCGCGGGCGCAGAAAAGTGTGTCGAGCGTGAAGGTCTCGTTGAATGCCTCATCTTCAATAGTGAGCTTGTCAGACAATGTCGTCACGGTCTTCAGACGCGGGCAGTTGGTAAGCGACCAGAACCTGAGCCATGTCGGCTTTTCTCCCAACACCACGTTGGTCAAGCGGTCGCAATAGGAGAAGGCGTCGATGGACAGCTTGTCGATAGAGCGCGGCAGGATGATGGTCTTCAGTCGGTCGCAGTTCTGGAACTGGTTGCGCATCATTCGGAAGTTCTCCTGACGCTCGCCCTGCTCATTGACGAGATAGGCGTCGGAGAGGTCGATGTAATTCAGGGAGGCATTTGATGCACACACGTCGGGCATTAGCTTGGTGCCCCAAATCTCCTCGGGGTCATAACTTGAACTTGAAACCGATATTTCCTCCTCAAAGTCACGCACCTGTCCTGCCATGGCAGCCAGCGTGTTGAGGTCGTAGTGGTTCACCGGGCCGCTCACCTTCACCTTCTTGTGCTTCGACAGGTCGCCGCCTATCACCACCATCTTGTTGGACGAAAGCGACAGTCCGAGCGAGTCGGCAAGCACGCCCGCCTTGCTCATCACAATCTCGGTCATCTTTCCGTCGTTGGCAAATGAGATGATATGGCGTGCCACCTTCTCGGGCCATGCCTTCACATAGTCGTCCACCTTCTCGCTGAGCACGCGGATGCGGTAGTCGGAAGGCAGGTCGTCGAATACGTTCTCGCTCTCCAATTGGGCTGGCTCCACGCCAAAGACGTTTATCTCGCGCAGTGACGTACAGCCCTTGAATGCCGTATTGTCGAGATAGACAAGGTTTGTAGGCAGCGAAATGGTTTCCAACTGCTTGCAGTTGACGAAACAGTAGTCGGCAAGCACGGTGTCCTGGATAGCCACGTAGAACTCGTCGAAATTCTTGATGTTCGAGCGGCGGAACCAGTCCTTGGTGGATGTCACCGTGCCAAGGCGGTCGTAGCTGAAGGCATCGTGCTGGGCAAGTATGCGAAACACCTCGTCGTCCTTATATGGCGAGAGCACCTCGCGGAACAGTTTCCCGCTCTTTGTGGCGAAATGGGCATTCACGCTTGAAGGGCAGTAGAGAGTAGCGCCTTGGCAACCATCCATCACCTTCTCTAAGTCGTAATACTCATTAGGAAGCCATACCAGATTCTTCAGTGGAGTGCCGTAGAACAGATTTTTTCCTCGTTCCACTTTCTCTGTTATGATTGCCGTTTCCAGCTTGTCGCAGTATGCGAACTGGTAGAAGTCCAAACTCCACTGTGGTTCTACTCCCCACCAAACGTCTTTTGTCGTATATCCTTCCACATTGGGCAGTGTCAACTTTTTCAGCGTTTTGCTCTCTACAAACATACCATATGATTCCTTCTGTTGGTCTGGTTCTACTTGATAACCTACATCCCAATGTGTGTTCCAGTCACGATAGAAATGGGATTTACTTTCAAAAGTAGTCTCTTCAAGGTCGAGTTCTTCCAGTCCATAGTTGGCCAACGTGTTGATAAGCGCCATGTCCTTGATTCCGATCTTGCCCACTACCTTCAAGCCTTTGATATGCTTGTAAGGACCTGTCAAATAGCTCAAACCATAGTAATAACGGTCAGGCTTCCCACTTACTACCTCGGGGGTAAATTCAAGACCCAATTTCTTGTCGAGCACGTTTGGTTCGTCGTAGGTTTTCACGGTGATATACTCTCCAAGCTCAACGTAGGCCTTGATATGCTCACGGTATTGGCTCCACTTCTGTAGATATTCGTCAAGATTAGCCTTCGGGACATATATGACATAGTCCTTGTAATAGCAGTCAAATGCTTCCTCGCCCAGTTCGGCAGGAACAGGATTCTTGACATAGAACCGCTTTACGCCGCTATCCTTGAATGCCCTTGCACCGATGTGGCATACGGTGTCGGGCAAGGTGATGCTGGCAAGGTTAATACAGCTTCTGAACGCATCTTCGCCTATCTCGGTGATGGACGCCGGCAACTCTATGCTGCGCATGTTTATGGCTCCGCTGAACATGGCGGGCCAGACCTTGCGAAGTTCGAGTGCATCCCAGTACTTGAACTCATCGAAAGAGTAAATCATCAAATTGTTCTTCAACCGGTCGAAGTTGCGGTTATAAGGCTCGTCGGTGTCGAGATACTTGTCGTCGAGCTTCATCTCAATCCAGTATGATATTTCATCCTTGTAGCCCTCGAACACCTCCAGTGCGTCGCTTCTGAAAACCTTCTGTATCTGCTTGTCCTTGAGACATATCAGCGTAGGACTGAACTTATCCATATATTTGTTCCAAGATGGGTCAGTAATATACTTTCCGAGCATGTCGTAGTGCATCTTCAGCTTAACATTTGGCGATCCGACAAACACGTCTTTACCTAATGACAACTGAGAAGGTTCAAACGATACGAACTTCGACGTCTTATCTTCATAGTTTGATTTACGCTCATCGTAGAACAGATAGAAACTCTCCAATTCGGGACAGTTGGCGAATGCCGAGTCGCGCAGCTCATACTGCGGCGTTACGTATGCACGTTCAGTGTCAACCCAAGCCGTGCGGAATTTCACGGTCTTCAGTGGGGCACATCCTTCGAATGCCTTGCGTTTCACGTAAGTCGTGTTGTAGTTGTAGATTCTTCCGAAGTTGGTGATCAATATGCACTCGCCGTTGTTGCTGTTGATGTAGTTTTGCTCCGGCTTTACTACATGCACGTTGTAGTGGGTCTTGTCGTTGATGGTGCAATAGTCCCACAGCGAGCCTTTCTTGAAGTTGTAGCCGTAGTAGGCGCCGGCCACGTTGTCGCAGGTTGGCTCCTCGTAGGTGTTATCCACCACGATGTTATACTGCTTCCAGATGGTGTCGTTGGCAAACTCCTCATAGCGGTCGGGGGCCACGTGTATCTTGAGGTTCGGGCAGTCCTTGAAGACGTTGAATCCATGAAGGATGAGATTGTCAGGACCAAGAGCCTGGGTGGTGTTGGTACCCTCCGTACAGTCCATGAACATATAGAGGTCGGAGAGGTTGGTGCATCCCATGAAGGCGCTGTCGGGCACCACCATCTCAAAGGTAGTCTGGTTGTTTATCCTTGACCCGTTGCAGTCCTTGAACCTTATGGAGCGTATGCTCTGCTTGCCCCTTGCCGCATCGTTTGCTATAGCTACCGTGCGGTAGTGCCAATAGGTGCCGATGTCGTTGTAGAAGGTCAGCACGCCTTCCTTTTTCGCAATGGCATTGTCGTCCACATCCTTTACGTACATGTGGTAGATGCCGTCAATCTTGCGGTTTTTGGTAGTGCCAGAGAACCAACTGCCAAACGAGCTTCCTCCGGCATCCATCTTTCCTATCAGGTCGGCACTCTCGTCGTTCGAATACGTGTCCAGCTCTATGGGGTCGTCAGATGCCGACACAAGCTGCGCTGTATCCAATGCCTTGGTGATAGAATTCAACCCTAAGGTTATTCCACCACTTTGCAGACCATATTTAAGACCCGTAGAAAACCCATTCACGGCAAAGTCGCTGATGAGTTGTCCATCTACCACCACTGCCAATGCTCCTGTTATACCCTTACTTATACCGTTGACAATTCCGCTTGCACCCATTGATGTCGCTAAAGTTAACATGGAACCCAAATATCCCATGCCCATCTCTGACAAGAGGATGCTTGATGTATTCGCAATGGTTCCGACAGCCAAATTGGTGCAGAACGAGGCCATGGAGAAATTGATGATATTCTGAACAATCAAATGACCTGTCATGGTTAATGCCTGCCCTAAAGAGGCTCCACCGAATAATACTCCGGCCGCTCCTCCTGTGGCTGTCGTCAGCGCCGCCATCACTGCCGTCTTGACTATCTGTGCAGGAATATTCCACAGCGACCATGCCATATATGCCTTCTGCTCCGTTGGCAGGTTGTTGACTATGTGCGATGCCGGCGAGTAGGTCACGCCCTCAACGGTGTAGCTGTTGTCATTGCCGTCGGGGGTATATTCGAAGATGACGATGCGGTCGCGGTATTTCGCCCAGTTGGGGTCGTTGATGAAGAGCGGGTACATCTCGCCCGTCACGCGTATCTCAAAGTCCGCATGACAGCCGTCGAAGGCATGTTCGCCCACGATAACCTGCTTGGGCGAGAGGGCAACGTAGTGGTTGGGCACACCGACGGTGACATACTGCACCAAGTCGATGTGCTTCAGGTTCTTGCATCCCGCAAACGCGCTGTCGGGCAGCAGGATGCCTATCTCGGTGTAGTTGTTGGCGCGCGGCTCGTAACTCAAGTCGGTGAAGTCCACCCACTCGATGTATTCATTGCCGCGGAACGCGGTGGGCGACACGGCAATGGTCTTATACACATTCGACAGACCGATGTCGTTGATGATTCTCAGGTGTCCGTCGTATTTCTTCAGATAGGTGGTGTCGGCGGCGGTTATCTGCGCGTATGTCACCTCCATGACCGTCTCGCCATAGTCGTCGTCGGTGAGGATGTCGCTCCACTCAAACTCGCCATATCCCTTCTTCATCCACAGGTAGTCGCTGCGGAAGTCGGCGTTGCGCTTGTTGCTGTAGTAGGTGCGGTTGTACTGCGCCTCGCCGTCGCTGTCCATCAGCACGGGGAAGTACTCATACACCACGCCGAGGTCGGTATAGGTGTCGTAGCTCTTCACGTAGGGCACAATCTGGCTCTTGTACTGCGACCAGTTGGGGTCGGCCTTATAGGCGTTCACCAGTTCGGGCGACACGCAGATGAACACGTGCTGCGTGGAGTCGAACAGTTCCTTGGCGGGTATGACTTGCTCGGGGCGCAGATACTCGATGTCGTTGGTGCCCGTGTATTTATGATAAACCATATTGATGCTCAACAGGTTGCGGCATCCCTTGAATGCGCCGCGCTGTATGAGCAGCTTCAGTGGCAGATGTGCATTGCCCACATTGGTGTTGACGTCGCCGAAGTCGATGGCGGTGACAAGCTCGTTGCCCTGGAAGGCGGTGGAGTCGATGCACACCGTGCGGTAGTTGTAGTAGCGGCCTATGTCGTTATATATGGTGATGGTGCGGTTGCCGCCCATGAGGTGGTTCTGGTCAACGGCGGTGACGTGGGTGTAATAGTAGTTGTTGTACACCGTGTCCTTGAACTGCTCCCAATCCACCTTCACATAGTCGTCGGCGTGCTTCTTCAACTGCTCCATCAGCTTGGCGTTGTGTCCCTCCTTGCCGCTGCACATGTCCTCATAGTCCATAGAGTAGTCGCCCTCGGTGCCGCGCACGGTGTAGCCCTCGTAGGTCACTCCGTTCTGACCCACGTATTCGCGTCCCACGGGTGACCATGCGATGATGCGCTCGCGGTAAGCCGACCATTTCGGGTGTTTCTTGAACCTGTCAACCAGGTCGGGCCATACGCGGATGTAGGCATACTCGCTGCCGCTGATCAGCGTCTCGTCGTCGGGAGTGACGGCATCGGGCGAGAGTGCCTCGTAGGTATTCGTGTTGGTGTTGCCATACACGAGGTCGATGTATCTCAGTGAGGGACAGTTGGCGAAGGCGCCGCTGCCCAAGGTCATGTTGACGCCGGAATATACTGTGCCGATCGAAGCTCCAAGCAGTCGTACATTAATGAGCTGGTCGCATCCGTTGAAGGCGTTTGCCTGTATGCGTGTGGTGCGGTAGGCGTAGGTCACTCCGGGGTCGTTGTATATGGTCAGCGCGCCATAATATGATGTGGTGAGGTCGGTGGCTGGTCCTGTTATCTGGGTGAGATAGACATTCACGTCGCCCTCACCTTTTTCTATTATATAGCTGCCGGTGCCGTCCTTCGCGTTGACACGGGTGTAGGCGGCTCCGCCCTTGGTGAACTCCAAGGTGCGCATCTCTGTGGTAGGCACAATCAGATGGCGGTAGGGCTTCCAATGCTCGTCGTTGACGAAGGCGTCATACTTGTCGTAATCAACATATATAAGCAGACTGTCGCAGCCCGTGAATGCCCGTTCGCCCGTGGGATAGACGTCGGTCGGGTCGAGCATCACGGTATGGTTGGTGCCCGAATAAATGGTGTATTTCATATATATGGCCTTCAACGATTTGCAGTTGTAGAACGCCTCGTCGGCTATCTCCACGCCAAGCCACTTGTAGGCCTTTACCCCCGCGTCGCAGTCGGCAAAGGTGAGTGTCTCGATGGCCGACTGGTCGAAGGCTCTCACGCCAATCTTCCGGGTGGCATACCGGCGGTCTCTTCCTATGTCGTTGAGTATGGTGAAGTCCTTAGTCTTCCCGTTGCTGACGTCCTCGGTGATGTCGGTGACATAAATCGTATAGTCATCATCGCCGGTGATGGTGAGGCGGTTGCCCTCGCTGTCGGTCCTGACCGAATAGCGCAGTCCGCCCACGTCATAGTAGTCGGCGCTCTCGCTGTATTCCACCAAGCGGTTGGCATATTGCGCCCAGTTCGGGTCGGCAAGGAACTGATCCTTCGTGCCCTCGCCGATGCGGATGATCACCTGACTGTCCTCGTCGAAGAGGTCCTTGGCAGGGATAATCTGGCTTGGGGTGAGATAGACGATGACGTTCGTTCCCGTATATTTGCGGTAGCCAAGGTCTATCATTCGGAGGTTGGTGCATCCATTGAACGCGCCCCTTTCTATGATGAGCTGCAGGTCGTCGTAGGACTTGCGCGATGTGTTGATGTCGCCGAAGGTGAGGCGGCGGAGGCTGGTGTTGTTCCTGAATGCCCCCTCGTCAATCAGCACGGTGCGGTATTTGTAGGTTTCGCCTATGTCGTTGTAGAGCGTCACCGAACCGCCGTTGCTGTTCAGGTAGTCATCGCTTACGTTGGTCACATGGGTATAGAACGTGCGCGTGTCGCTCTCGCTGTTGATGCAGCGTTCAACCATCTCGCTCGTGAGACTGACGAAGTCGCTTGCGTTCTGCAAAAGGCGTGCGCGCAGGATGTCGTTATGGCCTGCGCTCTGGCTGTTCAGCTCTTCCACGGTGAGCGAGCTGTTCGAAGTGTTGGCGGCGAAGGTGCTGTAGGTCAGACCGTCGGAGATGTACTCCTTGCCTTCCTTGCTCCACGCCACTATGCGGTCGGCATACTTGCTCCAACGCGCGTCGGCCTTGAACGCCTCCACTTGGTCGGGCCAAACGCGGATGAGGGCATCGGGGCTGCCCTGAAGCATGGTGTCGTCGGCGGGATATATCTGCGACGGGGTGAGCTTTTCGTATGCTCCCGTGGTGGTGTTGCCATATACGAGGTCAATGTATTGCAGTCCCGGACAGTCGGCAAACGCCCTGCTGCCTATCTCCATGCTGAGCGGGGCATACACCGTGCCGCTCTTGGCGTTGAAGAAGCGCACGATGCGCAGCTGCGGCTGGTTGCGGTAGGCTTCCGCCCATATCTTGGTGGTGCGGTAGGCGTAGGTGGTGCCGGGGTCGTTGTAGATGGTGGCTACGCCGTCGTAAGAACTGGCGAGGTCTGATGCCGGACCAATGACGTGTACGGGATAGACGTTCACGCCGTTGTGCACCTCTATTGAATAGTCGGCGGTGGGGTTCTTCTTGTGGTTGCGGGCATAGTTCACGCCCGCATTGGCGAAGTCGGCCACACGCATGGCTGTCGTGCCCACGATGCGGTCGGCATATACGCTCCATCGCTCATTGCTGATGAAGTCATTATACTTGTCAGCATCCACATACACCTTCAGGTTAGGACAGTCGTAGAAGGCTGCGCTGCCTGTGGGATATACATCCGTCGGGTCGAGCATCACGGTATGGTCAACACCGCTCGTCACCGTGTATTTCATATACAGTGCCTCCATGCCCTGACAACTGCGGAAGGCATTGTCGGCTATGCGCATGTTTATCCACTTGTATGCCTGCGAGCCTTTGTTGCAGTCGGCAAAGGTGAGGCTCCGCGCCTGTGGCTGCGAGGATAAGGCGTAGGCCGCGAGGTCGGAGGTAAAGTAGGAATAGGTGGCTCCAATATCAGTATATATGGTATAGTCGCGCTTGGTTGCGTCGGCAATGCCCGTCACCTTCATCTCCGTACACCACGAACTGCCCGTCTCTGCCCTCTGCACGTCGCCGGTGGTGGCATAGTTAAGTCCCTCAACGGTGTATGCCGCACTCGACACCTGACCGCCGTTGTAGGCATAGATGATGCCGTTGGGCGAGCCCGTAATGGTGCATCCCGACTGCACGGAACAGTTGATCACCTTGGTGCCTGTCTCGCCGATATAGCCTACAATGCCGCCCGCATATTCATGTGCAATGATTTTCGAGCCGCTGAGCACCGTGCAGTCGCGTATCTGCGCTCCCGAGTTCAGCTCTCCCACGATGCCGCCCAGGTAGTCGTCGCCGTGGATGGTTCCGCTGAAGGTGCAGCCGATGACCTCAGCCGCCACGTCGGCCTTGCCGCAGATGCCGCCATGGTTGTCGCCCCAGTTGAAGTATGCGGCTCCTGCCTCACCTAAGAATCCGTCGCGCACGTGGCAGTTCACGATAACGCCGTGAACCACGTCGCTGCCCTTGCTCAGATGACCGCAGACGAGTCCGGCGTAATGCACGGTCGTGTTGTCGAGATATAGCACGGGCGACTGCAGCGTGAGGTTGCTCACCCGTCCTCCGTCCATATAGCCGAAGAGTCCCGAGTAGTTCTGCGCAGGCAGTTTCAGACCCTTTATTGTATGCCCGTTGCCGTCGAAATATCCGCGGAATCCTTGCCCGTACTTTCCTATAGGCACAAACTCTCCCTCGCCCGACATGTCGATGTCGGCCACAAGCCGGGCGTTTAGAGTCTGCGACCCGTTGTTGACCAAACTGCTGAAACGCCGTAGATGGGCAGGAGTCTCCAACTCATAATACCCATCCACCACTTTCGGCATATCCAAAAACTGCGCATAAGCAAGTGATGTCAAGCAAAGCACCACCGCCAAGAATATCCCGCGGCAATGCCATAACCTTAAATTTCCTTCTGTCCTTTTCATATCTATATTATTTTATTCAAGTTTCTGAATAGCCCCTCGCAAGCGGAACAAATACTCCCTCGGACTCACTCCCTTCACCTTCTGGAATGACCGGTTGAAAGTCGATTTGGAGTTGAAGCCGCTCATCTCCGCCACCTTCACCATCGACTTGCGCCCCTCCTCGGGCATTGCGTCGATTATGCGACACGCCTCGTTGATTCGGTAATTATTGATATAGTCGAAGAATGACGTGTTGAGCGTATTGTTCAGGTAGTCCGACAGGTAAGTCTTGTTGGTGCCGATGGCAGTGGCCACGTCGGTTATGGTAAGCTTCGGATTGAGATAGAGTTTGTCTTGACTCATCTTCTGTTCTAACTTTACTGCCAATATGTAGTTAAGCGACACTACATAATCATCTGACTTGGGTTCTTCAATTTCCTCAGTAGCTTGCTCATCTTCGTTTTCGACCGGCTTCAGGGTTCTAATCACCCGATGTCTTCTTGAAAAGAGGAAAAGGAATGTCCATAATGCCATGGAGAAGATATTGTACAGTGATTCGCTTAGCCATGTGGTATAGTCGAACGCCAAGTTATACACAAACAGTGATGAGAAAAATGCCACACTCGACACCACAACCCAAGCTACATCGATATTTTCCTTATAGGAATAGTTTAGTTTTATATATTGTCGATACCTCACTGCGAACACTACAACGAGGTACATGGTTGCCACAGCCACGACAAGAGCAACTGAAAAAGCGCAAAAAACCACGATTTCATCGGAGAAAATCAAGAATAGCGGTATGAATAACGCCTGCATAGACAACAATGCGGCTAACTGACGGCGAGTGGGATAACCAGGATTGGTGGCTTCGATGAAGAAGGCACTGACAAGAGGTATGAACAGAAGGTCGACAGTGTTGACAAAATCATCGAGCCATAAGGAGTTTTTCCATTGCGCAAAGAGGAACACAGAATCCTTTATGTAACTGAAAGCAAGGAATATAGTTGTATAGAATAATAGTCTCATCATCCTGTTGCGGTGTCTGTATGTATATAGTTTAAAACACCAGAACACGAAGAATAGTGTTATGGCGCCCCGTATAAAATGGGCAAATGCTTCAACTGTCGATAATTGTTGTACCATAAGTAAATTATGTAATATTCTTAAATATGTGAAATTTATTCTGCAAATATACAACTTTTATTCATAATACACTGCTGTCAGGAACGAATAATAGAGGAAAAATCTTAGTTTTTTTGCTTTATTGACACATTTTTCCGTATTGACACAATTTTTAATAGCAATAAAGCCGCCTTCAAGAGCTCTCGAAAGCGGCCTTTTCTCCATTTATCATTTTTACCCTCTCTCGATGTCGAGCAATCCTTGTTTGCGCTTCAATCCTGCCGCATATCCCGTAAGACTGCCATTGCTGCCTCCTGCCACGGAATAGACATGACTGAAACTGCGGACTGAAGCCCACAGAGGAAGTTTGCCCTCTTCCGGTTTGTCGTTGATATAGATGGAGTCAACCCTGCTGTAAGCCTCGATGGGCATGTTGAAACCCGAATAGTCGGAGGCAAGTACAAGGCGGTGGAGCTTCTCGGTGGAATGGGCTTGATGGCCATCGGTGAATCCCCGGGAGGCATCATCTACCATCTCGTCGCCTTCCATACCGAGAACGAGTATGGCTTGGTCTTCGCTCACCATTGCTCCGGCAAGATAACTTGCCCCATAGCGCTGGAGTTTGGCTGTTACCACTCCGTCGGGCATGGCCTCATTGCCACACTCAAAGAGCGCCGTCTTATCTTCGTCATTGTCTGAACAAGATGCGAGCGACATGACAACGAGCAGCATCAATGTCGCCACAGCAATGATTCTTCTGTTCATATTCTGTGTTTATTTAAAAATTATCTCGTGAGTGACTTGCGGATTTCTCCGCTCTTCATCTTGAAGATGTTCAATCCCTTGGAAGCCTTATTAGACTTGCGGCCCGAAAGGTCGTAGATGTCGCGGACGGTGTCGTCATCAGCTGCTTCGGGCGAAGATAAACCTGTGGCTGACAAGCCCTTCACGGCAAAGAAGTCCTTCCACACGTCGGCTGACTTGTATGCCGCCAGAGAGGCATCGGGCACATAGAGCGTGGCGGATGTCTTTACGGCGTATGGTGTTTGGCAATGTGATACTGTTAATCTCATAGCCAAACACTTCATCTCCGATGGATGTCACGGTATAGGTCTTTCCGTCTGCTTCCACCGTTTCGGGTATCACGATGTCCATCTCCCGGGTATCGTGATAATCTGAGCGTCTTACTTCAGCCGTCCCATCGTCAAAGCAATGAAACAGCAGCTGGTCTTGATAGATGTCCTTGTCGGCTCTTGCCGAGATGAATGCCACGAGGGCAAACAATAGTAGTAGATTTCTTTTCATACTCTTATCTCCTATTAATTAAATTTGCTTACCTAATATCTTTTGACGAATAATAGCTCTTGGGACTCACTCCCTTCACCTTGACAAAATAGCGATTGAAGGTGGAGAGAGAATTGAAACCGCTAAGATCCGACACTGCCGACATCGGTTTGCGGCCTTCGGTGGGCATTGCGTCGATTATACATATATAATTTGAAGCACCAAAATACGAAGAAGAGCGTTATAGCTCCCCTCATATAATGAGCAAATGCCTCGATTGTCAGCATTGATTGTTCCATCAACTTTAATTAATTAATTTATTTACTTTAACAACATTTTATCTCTTGCAAAAGTAATAAAATAAATTAATTCAGCATATTTTAGACACACTTTTTTGTAGGTTTGGCATATTTTTTTTTAATTATTTAACTTGTTTTTGAACGAATGACACAAAAAATATCAGAATGAATTTCTCCCATTTCAATAATTATTGCTACCTTTGCAATCGATTAATTGCATATTATGAAGAAAGACTATATAATCGACAAGACATTCTGCAGCTTTCTCGCGGTGTCGATACTTACAAGCATAATGCAGCAAGTGAGAACAATGACCGACGGCATAGTGGCAAGCCAGTTCTTGGGGCCTGACGCCTTGTCGGCCATCAACCTGTTTATGCCGCTTGACAGTTTTATGTATGCAGTGATGATGCTCTTTGCCTTGGGGGCGAGCTTCCTGTCGGCACAAGACATTGCCAAGCAGGACTTCTCTGCGGCAAGTAGGCAATTCACGGTGGCATTCATATCAAGCATTGCCATCATATTAACAATTGTGGGTATCTGCACTTTGTTCTTCGACAATCTCATATCTTTGCTTGCCGACAGAGACATTCCTCACATTTATTCACTCACTCGGGATTATGTGAGTGTGATGCTTGCCGCCTTCGTTGTTCAGACTCCAATGGTGGTGCTATGCTTGTTTGCCAACAGCGACGGCAATCCACAACGTGTCACTTTATCAATGTTGGTAACCCTTGTCGTCAATGCCGGTCTTGACTTCCTGTTTATTGGCTCTTTGGGGATGGGAATAAGGGGTGCAGCCTGTGCCACAATAATAAGTGAGTGCGTCGGTTTCGGCATTCTGCTTACCTATCTCAGGAGCGGCAAGTGCAGTTTCGGTTTTACGAGGGTCAAGAATTTCCTGTCCATATTCAGGCATATCCTCAGCGAGGGACTCTCACTTACGCTTGGCATGATGTCGTCGGGAGTGACAGCGTTGTTGCTCAACCATATCGTGATGGAGTATTATGGCGACTCAGGGCTATTCGTCATCGCAGTGGCTATTCAGATATTGGCATTGTGTACAATGATCAACGAGGGCATCAACGAGATTTATGAGAGTGCGGGAGGAATGTATTTGGGCGAAGGCGACTATTCGTCGTTTCGCCAACTGCTCGGCAGGGGCAATACGCTGATGGTGGTGTTGGTGGGTGTCGTGACATGCGCAATGGTGTTCGTCCCCACCATGTTCCTCAATATATTTGGAGAATATGACACCCAATCGGTAGAGCGCGAGGATAGATACCTGAGCATAATAAGCCTTGTGCTTATACCATATTTTATTATATACGTCAACACCAGGATTCACGCCCTGTTAGGATTTAAGCGTCTGTCAATAGTGTTCAACATCCTGCAGGCCATAGCACTCATCGCCGTACCGTTTGCAGCCGCCACTATCAACAAGGACTGGTTTTGGTGGGCGTTTCCAGCAGGCATGGCTATACTCGCCGCCATACAGATGCTCACCACTTTTGTCTTATCCAAGAGGAGCAAACTCAGGAGCCGCTTACTGTTATTACCCCTGCTACCCAATGAGGTGTCTACAAAACTATGCATCAACTACGACATTGAATCGGTAAAACAGGCCTTGCTCGATGTGAGGGCATTCGCCACCTTGGTGGAAATGGGCGAGGAAAAGACCAACAGAGCCATTCTCTGCTGCGAGGAACTGATATGCAATATCCTCAAACATTGTTCAGACAGGGTTAACGGCGGATGCTTCGAGGTACTGATAACCGACTTCCCCGACCGTATGGAGGTGCGACTGAAGGATGCCGGCAAACCCTTCTCGCCCACAACATTCAAAAACGGCGAGTTCAGCGAAGATGGCAGCCATGGTGTAGGTCTCCGACTGGTGAAGGCAATGAGCGAGGATATATCTCATAAGTATATGTTCGGTCTTAACATTACGACACTAATATTCAAAAAATAAATATGGTAATACAATATCCTTTATACATGATGAATATCCCCGTGAGTTACGACACATCAATAAGGAATAACGCATGGATGGAAACATATTCGGAACAGGAAATATCCGTGAATCTTACGGAAGCCATACATGAGCTGTGGGAGGTTTATTCTTTCCTCTCACGCTATGGATTTGTGTATCTTCTACCCTCTACAAGTGACTGCGGATTGCAGGACTTGGTGTTCGTATCCAACAATGGCATAGTGCTTCACCACATGTCTGAGCCTACGTATATAGGCTCCAATTTCAGAGTAGCCAACCGCAGGGGTGAGGAGGTCTTGGGCATGGACTTCTTCTGCCGTTTGGGTTATAATATCATCAAATGCCCTCATCTCTTTGAAGGAGAAGCCGAACTGAAATACCTGCGTGACAATATCTATATCGGGGGATATGGCATGCGCTCCGAAAGGAAAAGCTATGAATGGATGGAGGAGTCGTTCGGGATGAATGTCATTGCCTTGGAACAGAATGACCCTTTCCTCTATCATCTCGACTGTGCGGTCTTTCCCTTGACCAAGGAAAAGGTGATTGTGTCGGTTGAGAGTTTTACGCATAGCGAACTGGCTGCCATCGAACGGGTGGCTGAGATTATCCCCATCAGTCGCCTTGAGGCTTACGGCGGACTTACGAACAGTGTTGCGGTGGGCAACTTCATTCTCAATGCGTCGAATATCGACTCGATGAATCCCCGAAGTGAGGAGTATCGCCAGGAGCGTGCCAAACTCAGACGCATGGAAGAAATCTGTGCTGCCAATGCCATGCAACCAGTGTATTTCAAGATGGACGAATATCTCAAGGGCGGAGGCTCACTCTCATGTTGCGTATTGCATGTTAATCGGGTGAACCTACAATAACTTATACATACATTATGGAAAACGAGAAAACTTATATGTTAACTCCCTTGCAAAGGGAGATGCTATATTTCTGGCAAAACGACCATTGCGACGAAGAAGTGCTCCTGTCTTTTGTTGTAGCTCTGCCATACTCGGCTGATGAAAATCGCATGGCTCAGATTACCACAGCCTATATGCAAGAGTCGCCTGTATGCCATTCACGTATAGTGAATATCTCAGGTGAACCGCGATTGTTCCCCGACATGAATATGCAATTGGAAGCCGAAGTAAGATATTTGTCTGATGATGATTGCGACAAGTACATAGAGCATACTGGTGTTGAACTGGATTTTTATGCAGGTCCAATGATACGCATATTTATACTCGTTACCCCTACACGTAAGTTCTATTCTCCTATTGTGGCAAATTTGCTATTCGACGGATGGTCATTGAGCAAGTTTACCAATCGCATAATGTTCGCCACTTTTAATGACGACTATACGCCAGTGTTTAATGATATGTCTTTCTTCAGTCACTTGGAACGACTGGAAGCCAACCGCCATTCAGAGCGATACAATGCCGACCGACAGTGGTGGCTTGACAAGGTGGGCGGTAATGGAGAACGTTTGCGTCTTACGGATTTCGCCATCAAGGAGCATTATGAGAAAGGACGCTTTATAAAGAAGGTCAGAGTAATCGACAGATTGGACACCGAGGCAAGATGCCAAAGGAAACAAATCACCGTGAATGAGGTGCTCAGTGTGGCGTGGGCTATGGCATTGGCTGACATGACGAATATGTCAAGTGGAGGAGGACAAGTATTGTTTTCCACCACTAAACGAGGCAGGACGCGCAATGAGCTGGAAAGCCTTGGCAATTTCCTGTTTGAGACAACAGTGTGCGTGGATATTAATCCTGATATATCCTTGTCGCAAATGGTCGAACAGATGCGCAGTGAACTGTTTGCCGCCAATCGCCATTCCCTCTATACCAATCAGGATTTGAGGGAAGAACATAATGCGTACGATTGCGGCACTACCGTACTTTTCAACGAGAACATACATAATATATCGGTGGATGGAAATACTGTCTTGGCACAATGGACACAATTTGACTCCGCCTACCAATTCCTGTCAGGAATGCTTATTGGATGTGTCGGACGATTTGAAATGGAATTCTTTTATAGCGAACCCCTGTACACCGAGGAGGACATGGAACGCTTCATCAACCGATTCATGCATTGGTGGCACGAACTGCTAAGCTAAACCATCTCCTTGCCAATTATGTCGGCATACAATTGGAGAAAGTCACGTAGTTGCCTTCGGCTGTAACGCCCTCCACTGCCTTGCGCCTCAAGAACGTATTTGTCATCAAAACGGTGAATGGTGAGAATGAGTGGGATTGATGTCATGCCAGTGGTCTTGATGTGTGCACTCACCTTGATGTCGCCCATCGAGGTGGTCATGTCGAGATAGGAGCTATTAAACAGACATTCGGTGCAATCATAATCCTCATCACTCAGATGCGTGTGGAGGTAGTGGTCGATAGGATAATCACTATGCCGTATTCCCTCCATCATCTCACGCTCCATTTGCTCCGTAAGGGATTGCAAAGAGATAGTGTCAGTGATATTCAGTCTTATAACTATCTCCTTCATGTAATTTCCATATAGAGCCTTGTCGATATTGCCCTTCCCTCTGCCATGATAACCCGTGAGGAAGGCAACAGTGGATTCTCCGCTTGCCTTCGACAATGCCCATCCATACACAGCCATCATTACCGATGCAACCGACAAGTCATGGCGCTCACAATAATCCTCAATCCAGTCCTTATCCACGACATAACTCTCCTGCAACAATTCTCCCCAAGGATAGTTTTCTCCATGACTTTCAGGCAGACGGGTGAATGACAGTCCATCGGCATATTTACTCTCGTAGAAATGCTGGAGACGGAAATATTCCTCCGTGTCCCACCATTGATACTGTTGTTCGGCATATTCGAAGAACTCAAAGGATTGTGGTTTTAAGTCCATTCCTGCGTATGCAGCCTTAATATCATTTACAAACGACTGATATGTGAGTCCGTCGGCAAGCAGATGGAAGAACTCAAAGCACAGGTATTGGCGACTTGGCGTCTCGATGAATTCGGCTCTTAAAAGCGGTTCGCCGAAAGGGTCGAAGGGCTTTAACGGCTTCTTTATGTGGCTGTCTAGCTGTTCGTCGCTCATTGTCTGGAACGTCATGGTTATATCCTGCGAATAATCGGGATATTGCCTAATGAGGCGTGTGGGGTCGTCGTAGTGTTTTAGGGGTGCCACTTCCTGTTCGCCCACATGCAGTAGTCGCATACGGAATACTGGATGTGATTCAATAATCATCTTAAAGACATCTCTCATCCGCTTGGCAATGAGAGGATGTCCCTCTATAAGATAGTAGCCACAGATATTAAACTGTGTCATCTTCGTGTCTTCCTCCCACTCTTGAAACATCTCACTCTGATTTGTTGTCAGTGGGTAGTGCTTGATTGCTGTCTGCATACTTAAATTTTTTTGAAGTATAACGTCATTATTTGTCGTATAATGAGCAATATCGTCTTATCAATCCTTGGGAGTGTCCTTTCCTACTGATAATATCCCTCTTAACTTTTCTATCTCCTCAATCGAAAGACCTGCCTTGTTTTTCAGATACGACTCCACTGCCGACGGCAGACGTTCCATAATGTCGGCAATAGGGAATGAGGTCATGCTGCACATCTCTGCTATATCCACATCACCCTCACGGCTCAATATATAGAGCGTGCGATGGAGAATCCTTGTAAGGAAGTCGTTATAAGATTCAGACGACGGCTGCAGGCGATGCCAGTTGTAATAGCTACGCATATATCCCGACTCGATTTCCTCGTATGTCGTTCCAGCAAGCACCTGAAGGATTATGGCTAACAAACCAGTGCGGTCGCGACCCATAGAACAGCAAATAAGATAGGGAGGATTATTCTCTATCATTGCCCTTAACATCCTGCCCACCTTCGCAGCTTGTTCGTCCACAAAGATGTCAACATTGAATTTGTGGAACAGAAGGGCGCCCTTACTATACCGTTCATTGCAATACTCTCCGAATCCACTGCCGGCTGCCACGGCCGATTGCCAATCCTCTTCAGTATCGGCTATAGAGATAATTGTGTTTATTCCGGCATTGCGCGCAAAACGGTCAGCATATTCATATCTTGCAGGATTATTGGATTCCAACAGTGGATCGCTTGACCTATACACCACCCCCCTCTTCATCCCGTGACATTCCACAGGATAGAAATTGGCAAACATTTCGTCGCTGTCGTAGTCGGAGCGATTGGCCGTTTTCCAGAGCTTCATTCTCTCGTTCACATCACGGAATCCACCCTTTTCCTTCAAAGAGATGGTCAGTATGTCGCCCTCCTTACCACCGACACGGTCGGAGAAACTGGCATTTGCCAAACCTATAGTCAGTGTAGCTTCATTTGAAAAATACGTCAGACACATACCCCATGTACCCACCGACATCATTTTGTCGGTAAAGGCCATATCGAGAGGCTTAGTCAGACTGCCCCCACTTATTGTGACAATATCTCCATTGTCGTATCCCACCTTATATAATGAATCCTTGGGTATGTCGAGCACAAGATTGCCCCACATATTCACTTCATCCACCGCAGCTTTGACCTCTATCGCTTTCAGTCCAACTGGTTCATTGTCCGAATCGGAACACGAGAACAGCATCGCCGTCAGCAATGCTAAAAATAATATTTTTTTCATATCAGTATTCTATTCTTTCGGCAAAGGTAATAATAATATCCCGAACTGCCAAACAATTCGGGATTTATTTGCGCAGTTGGATGTCGCCTCAGGCAATTATTCAAGAAATAATGAAATTTAACTATTAGAATTGCATTTATTGAATTATTATTACTACCTTTGCAACAAACTATAGACAAATAAGATATTGATGAAAGAGAAAACGAAGGAAATGATCCATAAATTGGGTTGGGTGGCAGCTGCCGCCATAGTTGTTTGCACCTTCTGGTGGCTGTGGGACCAGTCGCAGGAGGAACCAGTGGAATATGCCCTCTGCAAAGTGGAGCCAAGGGACATCGAGGAGAGTATCACGGCGATGGGACACCTGGAAGCACGAGAGGAGATAATGGTGAGACCGCAAGCCACAGGCACCATTGCCGAAATGCTCGTGAAGGCGGGCGACAAGGTGAGCAAGGGACAACCTATCGCCCGAATCAGTGTGACGCCTAACACTGCCGGAGTGAGCGAAGCCAAAAACAGATGGGAGATTGCCCAACTGCAACGCGACGAGGCTAAGCGCGAATACCTGCGCATAAAGTCGCTGTATGAAAAGAAAGCCGTGGCCCGACAAGACTACGAGAAGGCGGAGAGCGCATACCGTCAGGCCGAAACCGAGGTGCGCGGAGCTGCAGATGCCATGAGGGTGATGAAGACAGGCGAGAGTGTGGCTACTGCCAATGCCACCATCGTGCGCAGTCCTATCAGTGGCACCGTAATCGACCTGCCGGTGAAGGCGGGCGATGCCGTTGTAGCCATTAGTGAATACTCCGAAGGCACCACGGTGGCTATAGTGGCAAGTATGGACGAGATTGTCTTCAAGGGACACGTGGATGAGACCGAGGTGGAGAACATACGCGCAGGGATGCCCGTCAGTATCATTGTAGGAGCGAAAAAGGGCGAGACCATCAAAGCCTCGTTGGAATACATATCCACAAAGAGCACCGAACGCAACGGCACTACCCTCTTTGAGGTAAAGGCGAGAGCATCGCTGCCCGAGGGTATGAGTATAAGGTCGGGATACAGTGCCAACGCCAAGATTGTCACCAACACCCATCGTGGAGTGCTGAGCGTGGACGAGGCGGCGGTGGAGTTCGACGATGCTACAAGCAAGGCTTTCGTGTGGATTCTCACCTCTGCTCCCGAGGACAAGACCAAGCAGGAATTCAAGCGAACACCCGTGGAATTGGGCAGCAGCGACGGACTATACGTGGAACTGACAAGCGGAGCGAAGCGTGGCGACCTGTTGAGAGGATTAGCGAAATAACCAATGGCAAGGAC
This sequence comes from Prevotella sp., assembly GCA_022771625.1. Taxonomy (GTDB): domain Bacteria; phylum Bacteroidota; class Bacteroidia; order Bacteroidales; family Bacteroidaceae; genus Prevotella. The sequence continues at coordinate 15,941 of JALFCW010000037.1, read as the reverse complement.
TATGACTACAAGAATCATACTATCACTATACTTGGCGTGCATGAGCATTGCCGTGAATGCACAGAAGCAATGGACTCTCGACGAGTGTATTGCATATGCCACACGCAACGACTTGACGCTGAAACGCTCTGACGTGGCGATAAGGACGCAGGAGGAGACATATAAGACGGCAAGCAAATCGTGGATGCCAACTGTGAATGCCGACCTCTCGGCTATGCTCAACTTCGGTATGAGTCTCGACCTTCTGCTCCGACAGAGTTTTGTATATGCCCCGGCTGTAGTAACCGCCGAACTGCCCATCGACATCAGTGGCGGCAGACGATTTGCCAAAAAAGCGGAGGAAATGCAGTTGAAATCACTTGAGGAGGCACGAAACAAGGCGGAGAAAGACATCAGTATGAAGATTGCCATGGAATATCTGCAACTGCTCTATGCCAAGAGCCAATACCGCATAGTGGAGACCGAGCGCAAACTTGCCGCAGAACGGGTGGAGATGGTGAGGACACTCGTGGATGGAGGCAGCAGGAGCGAGGGTGAACTGACAGAGGCCAACAGTTCGCTGACCGAGGCTGAATACAACTGTCTTGAAGCCATGCATCACATAGCCTCGGCACGATTGGCATTGGCACAAACGATCATGCTCAACGACACTGCCGACTTTGACATTGCCGACATCGCAGAAAGCAACACTATGGCATGCGACTCGAACGACGTGAACAATAATGCCGCCATACGACAACTCACCATGAAGATGGAGGCTGACAAATACCGACTCAAGGAGGCTAAGAGCGAACTTTATCCCAAACTGTCGCTCACGGGGGCATTGGGTATCTTCGGCTACTCGGCACTGAAGAGCGGTGAGTCGTATGAGGATTACAAGAAGTTCTGGAAAAACCACAACGAGGTGATTGCACTGAAGATGTCTATACCCATCTTCAACGCATATACCACAAGGGGAAAGATACGGCAGGCCACCCTCGCCGTGAGGGACGCCCAACTCGCCATCGACGAGGAGAAGAAAAACCTGAGCAACGAAATCGCCCAACTGCAACTCGCCATATCGCAATACGACGGACAACTCGCAAAGTTGCAGACATTGAGCGCACAGCGCGAACAGGCGTACGAATACCAAAAGACAAGATATGAGGGTGGACTCGCCACTTGGCTCGAACTCATCGAGGCCGACTCTCGACTGCACGAGGCAAGACTACAGTCTGAGCAGACGAGGATGAAACTCAATATGAGTAGGCAAATACTAGCGTTATACTTTGGGAGTAGGGAAAGTTAAAGAAGTTAAGGACGAATGAGAAAAGAACTGTTGGCTGACGTCTTACTGTCGATGCGAATGAACAAAGGGCGCATACGACTCACCGGCTTTTCGATAGCATGGGGAATATTCATCCTCATACTGCTGATAGGAGCCGGAAGGGGACTTGTCAACGGTATGGAACGGATATACGGGTCGAATGTCAATGCCACAGTGAAGGTTACCACAGGAACCACTTCCTTACCCTGGAACGGTTATGGCAAGGACAGGAAGATATGGATCGAGGAGAAGGATGCTGCCCTATTGGGAGAGAAACTCGCAAAATATGTGGAGCACGCCATACCTGTCAAGGCCATGCGCAACGTGGAGATAGCATGCGGAAAGGAACACGTGATGCGCACCGTGAACGGCACTTCAACAAAATTCATGGAGGCTATGGACGCAAGGATTGTGGCAGGACGAAGTATCGACGCCCTCGACATGAACATGGCACGCAGTGTGTGCGTTATTTCATTGACAACCGTGAAAGCCCTGCTCAAGACATCGAGGGCTGAGGACGCAATAGGCATGACTGTGAAATTGGCCGACCGACCCTTCACCATCGTGGGAGTGTATAAGCCCACCAAACAATATGTGGCACAAAACGACGTGTTCGCACCTGTCACAACCATCACCCAACTGTTTGTGCACGACAACCGACTGACGGCAATATGGCTGAAAATGAAAAAGTTGAAGGACTGCGAAGAGAACGCCACATTCACTTCCGCACTAAAACACATACTTGCCAACGCCCGGAATTTCTCGCCACGCGACCAGAGTGCACTGTTGATATTCAATATGTACGACGAATATCTCGTGACGATGGACACACTACATTCCATACAGTCGTTCGTATGGATTGTGGGCTTCGCCACACTGCTTGGCGGTGTGGTGGGTGTGTCGAACATCATGCTCATCACAGTGAGGGAGCGCACAAGGGAATTCGGAGTGATGAGAGCCTTGGGCTGCCACAAGTCATACATCTTCCTATTGGTCACAATCGAGGCATTGATAATATCATTCCTCTCGGGAATTGTGGGAATGCTCTGCGGATTGGGTTGCCTGAAGGCTTTTGGCGACATTGCCGAGATGGCTGCCGGCGACGGAACCTTGGTGTTCGTCAATCCCAATGTGCCGTTCTACACTACATTGACAATCACCGCCATCATCATCATCGCAGGTGTGATTGCGGGATATATACCTGCACGCCAAGCCGGGAAGATGAAGATTGTAGATGCATTGGTATTCACTAAATAATTATTCGTTATGAGGGATATACTACAGAACATAATGCGACAGAAGACACGCTCGCTGCTCACTGGCTTTGGCGTGTTCTGGGGTATGTTCATGATGGTGGTGCTGCTCAGTGTCAACAAGGGCGTCGAACAGGGATTCGTGGGACGATCGGTGAGTATGTCGGGCAATAATATCGAGATTGAGCCTCAACCTACAACCATGAATTACAAGGGTATGAAGCGCGACAGGATATGGCATCTGCGCAACTCGGACATCGACGCCGTACGACGACAGTTTGCCGACAAGATAAGTTATGTATCAGGACTCAACTTCGAGGACTACAGCAATGTGGCGATAGGCAAAAGGAGCGGTTCGTATATCATACAAGGTGTCACTCCCGAATATCTCGTCTCGATACCACAACGCGTTATCTACGGCAGATATATCAACACCATCGACATACAGCGCAAGCGGAAGGTGTGCGTAATAGGCGAGGACGTATATAAACAACTCTTCGACAGCAACACCGACCCATGCGGACAGACCATCACCATCAGGGATATACCATATACGATCGCAGGTGTGGCAAAATGCACCAACCGCCAGTTTGCCGAAGACCTCAACGTGTCGCCTGTAATACAAATGCCTCTCACCACATGCCAATCCATCTTCGGGCGCAACAACGATATTGACCTCATCACCGTGGGAATGAAGGATATGTATCCCATGACGGAGTGGGACAAACCAGTCATCTCGTTTATCAAGGAACGGCATAAGATTCATCCTGCCGACGACGAGGCTCTGAAGGTGTATAACACAGCCCAATACCAGGAAGAGGTGGCAATGGCAACAATGGGACTTACTATCCTATGCTGGCTTGTGGGCATAGGCACACTGCTTGCCGGACTCATCGGAATATCCAACGTGATGCAGGTGTCGGTGAAGGAGCGCACCAAGGAGATTGGCATATATAGGGCTTTGGGGGCAAGTCCGAGGGTTATCATAAGGCAGATATTGACAGAATGTCTTGTCCTCGCTCTGACTACAGGATTCCTTGGCATGATAGCCGGTCTGAGCGCCGTCTCAGCCCTAAGGAGCAGTTTGGCTGCGGGAGCCACCGACGACGACATGCTCACCAATCCCTACGCCCCCTTCCTCATAACCATCATCTCATTCATCATCCTCGTAGGTGGAGCCGTGGCTGCCGGATGGCGACCGGTGAAGCAAGCCATGAAGATCAAGGCTATCGACGCCTTGAGGCAAGAATGACTGTTATTTTTCAATTACCCATTCGAATTCGCCCTTGTAGTTGGTTCTCAATCTCTCGATGTCGAGCAATCCTTGTTTGCGCTTCAATCCTGCCGCATATCCCGTAAGACTGCCATTGCTGCCTATTACACGGTGGCAGGGGATTATGACGGCAAACGGATTACAATGACAGGCTTGGGCAACTGCTCTTGCTGCTTTTGGATTGCCTATGATGGAAGCAAGGGCAGAATAAGAGATGGTTGAACCATAGGGTATCAATCTGAGTTGACGCCACACTGACATCTGGAAGTCAGTGCCGCACAATCTTAATGGCAAGTCAAATGTTTTGCGCTTGCCGCAAAAATACTCTTCCAATTGCAGTTTGGCAGCCTTGATACATTCCGGTTGTTCGTATTCCGATTGTTTCCTACATTGTTCGCAATATTCCTTATTGGACATATCGCTCCATGTGCACGAAATAAGGTATTCTTCGTCAGCCTCAAGTATCAAGTATCCCCATGGAGACGATACCATCGCAACGTATTTCTTATTATCAATCATATTTCTCTGCTTTTTTTGGGGCAAATATAGCAATAATATCCGTAATACAAAAATATTTCAAAGAAAAACAATACTTTATCCAAAAGTATCACTATACGTACATAAATCGAGATCTATTAGGATATAATGGTTAATAAACAATAATTAATAGACCAAATATTTGCATAATCGGATAATTATTCGGATATTTGCATTTCGGAAAAATTTTCGTACCATTTTTATAATCGAGATAGATAAGATTTATGGATACATTATTAAATATTACGGTGGAGCAAGTGATAGAGTTTCTCGGTACCTTTGCATTCGCCATTTCAGGCATCAGGCATGCTGCCGAAAAGACCTTCGACTGGTTTGGTGGCTATGTGTGCGGAATAGCTGTCGCCATAGGTGGCGGAACAATTCGCGATTTGATGCTTGGCACGACTCCTTTCTGGATGACCAATCCGTTTTATATACTATGCACGGCATTTGCATTGATGGTTGTTGTGGTGTTTTCGCGATGGATAGAGAGGCTGCAGAACGCGTGGTTTGTGTTTGACACCCTCGGCCTTGCCCTCTTCACGATAGCTGGAATACAGAAGAGCATAGCTTTTGGACATCCCTATTGGGTGGCTATCATCATGGGATGTATCACAGGTGCTGCTGGAGGTGTTATACGTGACATTATGCTTGTGAGGGAACCGGTGATATTCCACAAGGAGATATATGCCATGGCAAGTGTGATGGGCGGATTGGCCTATTGGTTGACGATACAACTCGACAATAGTATTGAATTGTCGGCAATAATCAGTTTCATTGTGACGTGCTTAATACGCTTCCTTGCAGTGCGCTATCATCTCTCACTGCCAAAATTAAAGAAGCTGATTGCGGAGGAGGAGTGATAGGAATTAGGGATTAGGAATTAGGGATTAGGAATTAGGAATGAATTTGTTAATGATGTAATAATATTTTTGCTATGTCATACGGTAATATAGGGGAGACACGCCGCCCCGGAAGAATAGAAGTGGTGTGTGGATCGATGTTCTCGGGCAAGACCGAGGAGTTGATAAGAAGACTGAGGAGGGCTAAGTTTGCCCATCAGAAGGTGGAGATATTCAAACCTTCTATTGACAAGAGATATTCGGAAGAAGAGGTGGTGAGTCACGACAGCAACTCAATAATGTCAACCCCAATCGACACTGCAGCGCAAATACTGCTGTTGGCTTCGGATATTGACGTTGTGGGTATTGACGAGGCGCAGTTTTTTGACGATGGACTGGTGGAGGTGTGCAACGAATTAGCCAATCGCGGTTTGAGAGTGATTGTGGCAGGACTTGACATGGACTACCGAGGAGTGCCTTTCGGTCCGATGCCTGCCTTGTGTGCCATTGCCGACGATGTGCAGAAGGTGCATGCGATATGCGTGAAATGTGGAGCACTGGCATACGTGAGTCATCGCAAGGTAGAAGGCGACAAGAGGGTAATGCTTGGTGAGCAGCAGGAATATGAACCCTTGTGCAGGGAGTGCTATCAGAAAGAAAATAAAAAGCGACATCACGCTTGATGTCGCTATATCATTTATTTTATGTTCTTAAAGTTATTGTCCCTCAAACAGGCGACTGACAACTTCAGCATCGTGTCCGCGGAAGAACTTCACCTCGCCCACTGGGTCATAACGGAAATTCGAGAAACGCAATAGGTTGACTGCCAGAAAATGGCGGTCGGCCGATTGGCATACCTCGGCTCGTATATTGCCAACGGGAGTAGATCTCACTATTATGCCGCGGTTGAGTTGGCGGTTTATCTCGTCGATATTACTGTTTAGCAGTATGCTGAGACGTTCGCCATTCATAGGTGAATACTCAAATGTTTGTGCCTTTATTCGGCTACCTGTCGGGACGTATGTGGCCTTTTCACAAAGTCCGAATAATATTGTGTTTATTGTTATGTCATTATTGTTGGAAATGGCATTTGCCATCTCCAGGTTCTTTATCTTTGTCATTGTAACTTAGCAAATCTTATTTAACGATAGTATATACGTATATCTATACGGAAACATCTGTCCCCGTATTCAAATGTGTAAAAAATGAATTAATGAGAGTATATACGATAGTTAACAAATGATGTGTCTCAGCGCAATCACGTAGTAATTGCGGGAGACAGACGACTGGAAGGGTGTGGATTCCTGTCGCGATGAGCGGATTTGATAGTTACATAATGGGGTGGTATATCTGCGCGACTCCATCGACCTTACCTGCGTCTTGCCTGGTGCTGCCCCATGCGATGGCAACAGACGCTGGGGGCGCGTAAGACAGATACGCATGGTGTTCATCGTGTCCTCGAACACCGCCACAGGTCTATGGCCCTCCTTCCGCGAGATGTCAGTCAGGCGGTCGCGCCTCGCCTGTCCTTCTCCTTTTGCGTTAGTGGTACTGCCTACTGTGGCAAGGATATCAACGGGTAGGGCCATCATCAGTATGATGGCTGCAAAACACGTCATTATGATTCTCCTTGATTTCATAGTCAGCTCCTTTCTTGACATCTCGATAAATATTGCTGCAAATATACGAACATTATGCGAAAAATGCAAGATTTGCCTATACAAAGATTGTTAATATTAACGCAATTTATGAAAATTGAAGGTTGAAAATTGAAATACATAACAAGAGGCACAGAAAGAATAAACTCTCTGTGCCTCCGTGTCTCTGTGTTCAAAAAAAGATTATTTCACATTGCCCACCTTGATAAGGTATTCTGCAATCTGAACGGCATTGAGGGCTGCACCCTTGCGAATCTGGTCGCCACTGAGCCAGAAGGTGAGACCGCAGTCGTCGGCGAGGTCCTTGCGTACGCGACCTACGAAGACGTCATCCTTGCCGGCTGTGTCGAGCGGCATGGGATAAACAAGGTTGGATGGGTCATCCTGCAGTGTACAACCAGGAGCTGCAGCGATAGCCTTCTGAGCTTCCTCTACAGAGATAGGCTTCTCTGTCTCAATCCATACCGACTCTGAGTGAGCGCGCAATGAAGACACGCGAACGCACATTGCAGAGCACTTCACGTCACTGTGCATAATCTTGCGAGTCTCGTTGAACATCTTCATCTCCTCTTTGGTATAGCCATTGGGCTGGAATACGTCAATCTGAGGAATGACATTGTATGCCAACTGGTGGGGGAACTTCTTCACAGTCACAGGTTTGCCCTCGACAATCTCCTGATACTGCTCCTGCAACTCCTGCATGGCTGCGGCACCGGCACCGCTTGCACTCTGATAGCTGGCGATGTGTATGCGCTTGATATGGCTGATATTCTCCAGGGGCTGAAGCACAACAACCATCATAATGGTGGTGCAGTTGGGGTTGGCGATGATGCCGCGCGGACGGTTGAGCGCATCCTCGGCATTGCACTCTGGCACTACCAATGGCACGTCGTCATCCATACGGAAAGCACTTGAGTTGTCGATCATCACGGCTCCATACTTGGTGATATCCTCAGCAAACTCCTTTGATGTTCCTGCTCCGGCAGAGGTGAAGGCGATATCAACGTCCTTGAAGTCGTCGCCGTGCTGAAGGAGTTTCACTTCATACTCCTTGCCACGGAATGTGTACTTAGTGCCAGCGCTGCGCTGTGATCCAAACAATACGAGGTCGTCCATCGGGAAGTTTCTCTCTGCGAGCACGCGCAGGAATTCCTGTCCCACTGCTCCGCTCGCTCCAACAATTGCTACTTTCATTTCTTTCTCTATTTTATGTTATACTTGTCGTTTTTGGAGCCAAAAATGGCTTTTCGGGTGCAAAATTACAACTTTTAGATGAATTAACCATTAATTTTTAAGGAAATGTGGCTTAAAATTGATATTTTTTTTGTTACTTTGCATGCGAATTCGAAATATAAGGTGATTTTTATGTTAAATTGGTCGCATTATTTTCCTATTACTGACCCGACGTTGATATTCTTCGTCGTGCTCTGTATAATACTTCTGGCACCTATTGTGATGAGTCGTTTGCGTATCCCGCATATCATCGGAATGGTGTTGGCAGGTATTGTCGTGGGACAGTATGGACTTAATATTCTGGAGCGTGATTCATCGTTCGAACTCTTCGGAAAGGTGGGTTTGCTATATATCATGTTCCTTGCGGGATTAGAGATGAATCTCACAGACATTATGAAGAGACGGGGAAAGTTTCTTATCTTCGGATTCCTCACTTTCTTCATCCCGTTTGTGGTGGCATTTTTTGTAGGTTCATGGCTTCTGAACTACAGTGAGACTGGTTCGTTGCTATTCGCATGTATTCTTTCGTCCAACACTCTTATTGCCTATCCCATTGTATGCAAATATGGTTTGCATAAACATAGGGCTGTTGCTCTCAGTGTTGGCTCGTCGATGATAGCGCTCACATTGTCCCTGCTCATCTTGGCAGCCATCGTGGGTGCTAATGGCGATGGGGGAGGGGTAACGTTTTGGGTACTCTTTGCAGTGAAGGTAGTATTCTTCTGCGCATTTATGTCGATAGCCGTCCCGAGGCTTACAAGGTGGTTCTTCCGTCATTATGCCGATTCTGTGATGCTCTACATTTATACGATGTGTGTACTGTTCTTCAGTGCCGCAGTATCGCAGATATGTGGGTTGGAGGGTATATTTGGAGCCTTCCTTGCCGGATTGATTCTCAATCGCTTTATTCCGAGTGTGTCTCCGTTGATGAACCGCCTGGAGTTTATTGGCAACGCATTGTTTATACCCTATTTCCTGATAGGAGTGGGCATGTTGATCGACATCACTGTTTTGTTCCGTGGTTTCGACACCTTGTGGGTAGTGTTCTGCATGGTGTTCTTCGCCACTCTCACCAAGGCAATAGCTGCATATTCGTCATGTCTGATATTCAGGTATCCGTGGCTCAGCGGACACATGATGTTTGGTCTTACAGAGGCTCATGCTGCGGGTGGTATCGCCATGACAATGATTGGTATGCAGATGAAATTGCCTGATGGTTCTTATGTTGTAGATGCCAACATGCTTAATGGTGTTGTGATGATGATTCTTTTCACGTGTATCATCAGTTCTATTATTGTGGAATATTCGGCACAGGGCATATTGCTTAAAGAGAAGATGCACCCCGAGGAACCGGACGACAAACTGCTCGACGACGAGAAGATGCTTCTGCCACTGCAGCATGCCGACGATGCCGATCATCTGGTGCAGTTGGCGATATTGATGCGCAATAAGCGACTTGGACGAGGACTCCTGGGTATTAACGTCGTATATGACGATATGAACAGTAGGCGCAACAAGAATGCAGGAAGTCGTATATTGGAGCACGCACAGGAAACGGCGGCTTCGGCTGATGTGAGGATGATAACGCAGAGTCGTCTATCGACAAATATTTCCAATGGTATCAAGCATGCTTTCAAAGAATATGAGGCAAGTGAGATTATTATGGGTCTGCATCGTAAGACATCACCTGGTGACACTTTCTGGGGAGCTTATACCCAGGGACTCATCAGCGAGATAAGCAGGCAGATTATGGTGTGTCGCATTGAAAAACCTCTCAATACTATCAGGCGCATACAGGTGGCTGTGCCGTCGAGGGTGGAGTTTGAACCAGGGTTCTATCGTTGGGTGGAGCATCTTGCTCGACTGGCAGGCAATCTCGGTTGCCGCATTATCTTCCATTCGCGTAAAGGTACAGGCGAACTGATTTCGCAGTATATACAAAACCGTCATCCCGAGGTAAGGGCTGAGTATGAGGAAATGCTTCATTGGAAGGACTTGACGAGTATGGCGCGTGGGGTGAAGGACGACCACCTGTTGGTGGTTATCACAGCACGTAGCGGTACTGTTTCGTATAAGGCAGCATTCGAGCGGTTGCCACAGGAACTCACCGAGTCATTCCCTCATGGCAGTATGATTATTCTTTATCCCGACCAATATGGCCAGCCGCAGGATGCAATGACATTCACTGCACCGCAGATTCAGGAAAAGGAGAGTGCTTATGCTACGGTTTTGAATTTCCTGATGAATTTTAAAAAGAATAATCGAAACAAAGCTTGTTGAAATAAAAGAGACGAGGTTTGATGAAATAGAATAATTAATTATTGGATTAAAGAAATAAAGTTTATCGTGATAGAATTAAAGAATATACACAAGAGTTTCGGCTCTTTGGAGGTGCTCAAGGGCATAGACCTCCATATCGACAAGGGTGAGGTGGTGAGCATCGTGGGTCCAAGCGGTGCCGGTAAGACAACACTGCTTCAGATAATGGGTACACTCGACCGTCCTGACAGTGGACAGGTGATTGTAGATGGAATAGATGTGAGCAGTATGAACGGCAAGAAGATTTCGGAGTTCCGCAATACTCATGTGGGCTTTGTCTTCCAGTTTCACCAACTATTGCCAGAGTTTACAGCCTTGGAGAATATCATGATTCCGGCATTTATTGCCGGTTGTTCAAAGAGTGAGGCAAAACAGCGTGCGATGGAACTGCTGGAGTTTATGAATCTTTCAGACCGTGCGCAGCATAAACCCAACGAACTTTCGGGCGGTGAGAAGCAGCGTGTGGCTGTGGCAAGGGCATTGGTGAACAATCCCGCGGTAATCTTTGCCGACGAACCATCCGGTAGTCTTGACTCGCAGAACAAGGCTGAATTGCATCAGCTCTTCTTCGACTTGCGCGACAAGTATGGCCAGACCTTCGTCATCGTGACTCACGACGAGCAACTTGCCTCAATCACCGACCGCACCATCCACATGAAAGACGGTATAATAGCCCCCCTACCATCCCCTACAGAACCTACAATACCTACAATACCTACACCCCCTACCGAATAATTATGGAAAAATTAAAATTAGGAGACTACAACCGCCTGAAAGTAGTGAAAAAGGTGGATTTCGGAATGTATCTCGATGGTGGTGTCGAGGGTGAGATACTGTTGCCTACTCGATATGTGCCAGAGGGATGCGCCATTGGTGATGAACTCGACGTGTTTCTCTATCTCGACCAAGACGAGAAGATTATCGCCACAACATTGCAACCATTAGCCAAGGTAGGCGATTTTGCCTGCCTTGAGGTGGCATGGGTGAATGAATACGGAGCGTTTCTCAACTGGGGACTTATGAAAGACCTGTTTTGCCCTTTCCGCGAACAAAAGAAACGTATGCAGAAGGGGGAGAAGTATATTGTGTATGTGAAACTCGATGAGGAGAGTTATCGTATCATGGCAACTGCAAAGGTGGACAAGTATCTAAGCCACGATATGCCTAAATACAAGCATGGCGACGAGGTGGATATGCTTGTTCAGCAAAAGACGGAATTGGGATTCAAGGTGATTATCGACAATACATACGGTGGACTTATCTACGACAACCAGGTGTTCCGTCCGCTTCATACGGGTGATCGTCTGAAGGGATATATCGACCATGTGCGTCCCGATGGAAAAATTGACGTGACTGTGCAACCTACTGGTAGGCGCCAGACGGAAGAGTTTTCGGATGTGCTTCTTAACTATCTGAAGGAGAATGGGGGACATTGCAACCTCGGCGACAAGAGTCCTGCGGAACTTATTGCCGACCGATTCAAGGTAAGCAAGAAAACTTATAAGAAAGCCATCGGCGACCTATACCGCAAACACCTCATTACCATTTCCGATGAGGGTATTGACCTCGTGAAGTAATCCACAGATAATCACAGATTTATTGTAAAAAAAGAATAACACAGATTTTGGTTATGCGGAGCCAAAATCTGTGTTAATCTTATATAATTAATTATCCGTGGAAATCTGTGGATAATTCTTAGAACTCTGCAGTCTTCGGCGTTCTCGGGAACGGGATGACGTCGCGGATGTTCTGCATACCAGTGACGAAGAGGATAAGGCGCTCAAAACCGAGACCGAAACCTCCGTGGGGGCATGATCCGTACTTGCGGGTGTCGAGATACCACCACATGTCCTTCATTGGGATGTTGCGGCGCTCAATCTCCGACATCAGTTTGTCGTAGCTTTCCTCACGCACACTACCACCGATAATCTCTCCAATCTGCGGGAAGAGAACGTCGGTGCCCTGAACAGTCTTGTCATCGTCGTTGATCTTCATGTAGAAGGCCTTGATGTCCTTGGGATAGTCAATCATGATGACAGGCTTCTTGAAGTGCTCTTCGACGAGATAACGCTCGTGCTCACTAGCGAGGTCCATACCCCAGCTTACGGGGAACTCAAATTTCTTGCCGTTCTTCACAGCCTCCTCAAGTATCTTGATACCCTCGGTATAGGGCAGACGGATGAATTCGGTCTTTACTACTGACTGCAGACGCTCGAGCAAGGTCTTGTCGATCATCTTATTGAGGAACTCAAGGTCGTCCTTGCAGTTGTCGAGTGCCCAGTTGACGCAATACTTGATGAAGTCCTCTTCGAGGTCCATCAGGTCGTTGAGGTCGATGAATGCCACCTCGGGCTCAATCATCCAGAACTCGGCGAGGTGTCGCGGAGTGTTGGAGTTCTCTGCACGGAATGTAGGACCGAAGGTGTAGATGGCTCCCAAGGCAGTGGCTCCAAGTTCGCCCTCCAGCTGTCCGCTCACGGTGAGCGAAGTCTGCTTGCCGAAGAAGTCGTCGTCATATATAATCTTTCCCTCCTCGTCCTTCTTGAGGTCGTAGAGATTCTTTGTTGTCACCTGGAACATCTGTCCGGCACCCTCGCAGTCACTTGCAGTGATAAGTGGAGTGTGGAAATAGAAGAATCCATGATCGTGGAAATACTTGTGGATGGCGATGGCCATGTTATGGCGTATGCGCATTACAGCTCCGAAGGTGTTGGTGCGCAGGCGCAGATGGGCGTGCTGACGCATATATTCGAAGCTCTGTCCTTTCTTCTGCATGGGGTAGTCGCCGCCGCAAAGACCGTATATTTCAATCTCACGGCATTGCAGTTCTACCGTCTGTCCGGCACCCTGGCTCTCCACCAGTTCGCCATTGACGTTGATGCATGAACCAGTTGTAATCTGCTTGAGCAGTTCGGCATCAAACTTGGTTGGGTCAACCACCACCTGTATGTTCTTGATGGTAGAACCATCATTGAGGGCAATGAAATCCACAGCCTTACTTGATCGGTGGGTTCTTACCCATCCCCTCACGTTTACTATCTGTCCGTAGTCGGTGCGCTTGAGCGCATCCACTACCTTTGTTCTTTTTATTGTCTGCATTGATCTAAATTTTTAATTAGGAATTAGGAATTAGGAATTAGGAATTGGCTATTCTCATTCCTAATTCCTCATTCCTAATTCCTCATTTACTCAAACGCTCCCATTCTCAGGCGGTCAACCTCTTCCTCTGTGAGATAGCGCCAGTCGCCGCGGCGAAGGTTCTTCTTGGTGAGTCCGGCAAACTGTACGCGGTCGAGCTTGGTGACACGGTAGCCGAGGCTCTCGAAGATACGGCGCACGATGCGGTTCTTGCCGCTGTGGATCTCAATGCCCACCTGCTTCTTGTCCTTCTCGTCGGCATACTCGCATGCGTCGGCCTGAATCTCACCGTCCTCCAGTTGGATGCCGTCGCGAATCTGCTGCAGGTCGTGTGCGGTGACGTTCTTGTCAAGATATACGTGATAAATCTTCTTCTTGAGGAACTTTGGGTGAGTGAGCTTGGATGCCATGTCACCATCGTTGGTGAGAAGCAGTACACCTGTGGTGTTGCGGTCGAGACGACCTACGGGATAGATGCGCTCACGGCATGCGTTCTTCACGAGATCCATCACGGTCTTGCGCTGCTGTGGGTCGTCGCTTGTCGTAACGTAGTCCTTCGGTTTGTTAAGAAGCACATACACCTTCTTCTCGATGCTTACAGGCTGGTCGTGGAACTTCACCTCATCGGTGCGCAGCACCTTTGTTCCAAGTTCAGTTACAACCTCACCATTTACGGTGATTACTCCTGCCTGTATATATTCGTCAGCCTCTCTACGGCTGCAGATACCTGCATTGGCAAGATACTTGTTGAGGCGAATCGGCTCATTTGGGTCGTAGTTCTCCTCCTTGTACTCGATACGCTTCTTCATGCTATATTTTGCATTGGGGTCATAGCCAGGAGTGTGCTGGCGGAATCCGCCACGCTGCTGGCCATATCCTCCGCGACCGCCCTGCTGGTAGCCGCCTCGCTGCTGATATCCTCCGCGCTGCTGGCCATATCCGCCACGACCGCCTTGCTGGTAGCCGCCACGCTGCTGGAATCCACCGCGCTGGTTCTGGGGATTGAATCCACCCTCCTGCTGGTTATATCCATCTTGTTGCTGGCCATAACCTCCGCGCTGCTGATATCCTCCGCGCTGCTGGCCATATCCGCCACGACCGCCCTGCTGGTAGCCGCCGCGACTACTCTGCTGGTAGCCGCCTCGCTGCTGATAACCTCCTCGCTGCTGGCCCTGTGGGTTGTAGCCTCCCTCGTTGTTGTTATATCGTGGACGATAAGAAGGGCGCTGTGGTGCACCTGTTTGAAGTCCTGCTCCGAATCCTTCGGGGCGGAATCCGCCTTCGTCCTTCTTCGTTCTGTCAAAAGATGTCGTACGTGGACGCTGTCCGTTGTTGATACGTGGACGTGGTGAGCGTCCTGGTGTGCGGTAGTTCTGATAGCCGCCCGGACGGCTTGCTGACTGATAGCCATCACGGCTTTCGCTGTTCTGTTCTGCAGAGATGTTCTCTGTCTTCTTCTCGTTCTCTTCCATAATAATGATTCTTAAATGTAAATCCTAAAATCTTAATTCAAAATAATTCTCTCGAAATAATGCTTTGTTTCTTTTTTTTATATTATATGATTGAGTTAAAAAATACCCGTGTAGTTGTGGGGAGTGATGTTCATGAGCTCTGCCTTCACGCTGTCGCTCACGTCAAGTCCCTTGATAAACTCGTGGATAGTCTGTTCGTCCATCTTCTTGTTGGTGCGGGTGAGAGCCTTCAGTGCCTCGTAGGGGTGAGGATATGCCTCGCGGCGCAGTATAGTCTGGATGGCTTCAGCCACCACTGCCCATGTATTGTCGAGGTCGGCGGCAATCTTCTCTTCGTTGAGGATGAGTTTGCGCAGGCCCTTTAGGGTGCTCTGGAATGCAATAAGGCTGTGCCCCATTGGCACACCCACATTGCGCAGCACCGTAGAGTCGGTAAGGTCGCGCTGCAGGCGGCTCACCGGCAACTTCTGTGCCAAGAACTGGAGTATGGCGTTGGCTATGCCGAGGTTGCCCTCACTGTTCTCATAGTCGATGGGGTTAACCTTGTGTGGCATGGCACTCGAACCAACCTCGCCAGCCTTAATCTTCTGCTTGAAATAATCCATGGATATATACATCCAGAAGTCGCGGTCGAGGTCGATGACGATGGTATTGATACGGCGCATGGCGTCGAATGCGGCACCAAGCCAGTCGTAATTGCTGATTTGGGTGGTGTATTGCTCGCGCTGAAGTCCGAGTTTCTCACTTACAAACTTGTTGCCAAACTCGCGCCAGTCGTATTCGGGATAAGCCACATGGTGGGCATTGTAGTTGCCCGTGGCACCGCCAAACTTGGCAGTCATGGGCACCTGCTTGAGGCTCTCCAACTGCTGTTCAAGTCGATATACATACACCATCACCTCCTTGCCCA
>JALFCW010000132.1 GCA_022771625.1 Prevotella sp. | reverse complement strand
CGTATGAGGCGACCACGGTTTTTGCGTTGGGTGGTCTTCTGCTTGTCGATTTCCACAAGACGCTGCTTGAGCAGTGTGATGCGCTGGAGGATGATACGGCGGTCCATCTCCAACTGTGTTTCACCAGGACCTCGAAGTCCCACACTACCCTTTCCGCCACCGCTTCCCGAACCGCCACCTTGGCGCTCAAGGTGTGTCCACAAACGCTGCAAGCGTGGAAGCATATAGCGGTGCTGGGCAAGTTCGACTTGTGTCTTTGCCTCAGCACTCTGTGCCCGCATGGCGAAGATGTCGAGGATGAGCGATGTGCGGTCGAGAATCTTCACCTGCAGTGATTTCTCGATATTGCGTATCTGCTTGGCTGACAGTTCGTCGTCGAAGATCACCATACCCACCTCTCGTTCCTGGTCTTCCTCGTCCTTTATATACTGGCGTATCTCGTCGAGTTTACCTTGTCCCACATAAGTCACGGAACTAGGACCGTTGAGTCGTTGCGTGAATCGCTTTACGGTGACAGCTCCTGCCGTATCAGCAAGAAATTCGAGTTCGTCGAGATACTCCTTTGTTTTGGCTTCGTCCTGATCTTTGGTAATAAGTCCCACCAATACGGCGGTTTCAGTCTTGGCCTCTGAGATTACAAATTCCTTCATCTAATATATTTAATGCATTAAAAAATCGGTGCAAAAATAACTATATTTATCGAGATATACAAGTTTTTGGAATGTTTTTTATAATAAAACACAGAGACACAGAGATTCAGAGCTTATTTTTTTCACTCCAAACCTCCATGTCTCCATGAAAAAACCTAATCACTAATTCTTAAAGGACAGTCTTCCGTCAACGGCATCGATGGTGATGGGCTTTTCGCGCGATACCTCATCTGCAAGAATCTTGCGCGAGAGATCGTTGAGCACACATCGCTGAATGGCTCGCTTGACAGGACGCGCACCGAAATCAGGGTCGTAGCCCTCGGTGGCGAGATAGTCAATAGCAGCATCCGTCACATTGATGTCGAATCCTTGCGACTCCAACATCTTCTTCACCTTATTCATCTGCAGGCGCACCACATCGGCAATCTGCTCACGGGTGAGCTGCTGGAATGTCAATATCTCGTCGATACGGTTGAGGAACTCTGGGCGCACTGATTGACGCAAGCGCTCCTCGGTGTAATTTGACGTCATGATGATGATGGTGTTCTTGAAGTTGGCGGTGCGTCCCTTGTTGTCGGTGAGACGTCCATCGTCAAGCACCTGAAGCAGGATGTTGAATACATCGGGATGTGCCTTCTCTATCTCATCAAAGAGGACGACAGAATATGGTTTGCGCCTTACTGCCTCGGTCAACTGTCCTCCCTCATCATATCCCACGTATCCGGGAGGCGCACCGATGAGTCGCGACACACTGTATTTCTCTTGATACTCACTCATATCGATACGAGTCATCATCGTCTCGTCGTTGAATAGATATTCGGCGAGAGCCTTTGCAAGTTCTGTCTTACCTACACCGGTAGTGCCAAGGAATATGAATGAGGCTATCGGTCGCTTGGGGTCCTGAAGACCGGCACGACTACGGCGCACAGCATCGCTCACTGCCTCAATGGCTTGCTCCTGTCCGATGACACGTCGATGGAGTTCCTCTTCGAGGTGAAGCAGTTTCTCGCGCTCGCTCTGCATCATTCTCGCCACGGGGATGCCTGTCCAACGGCTTACCACCTCGGCGATGTCGTCGGCAGTAACCTCCTCACGCACCATCACTTCGGCTCCCTGCTGTGAGTGGAGTTGCTGCTGGATGGCGGCGATGTCGGATTCGAGAGCCTTGATTTTGCCATATCGTATCTCAGCCACACGTCCATAGTTTCCTTCACGTTCTGCACGTTCAGCCTCTATCTTGAGATTCTCAATCTCCTGCTTGTCCTCCTGAATCTTGTTGACGAGAGTGCGCTCACCTTCCCATTTTGCGCGGAATTGATTCTCCTTGTCGCGCAATTCGGCTATCTCCTTGTCGAGTTGTGCAAGTTTGTCGGAATCATCCTCGCGCTTGATGGCCTCTCGCTCAATCTCCAACTGCTTCAGGCGTCGTGTTATCTCGTCAAGTTCCTCCGGCACTGAGTCGCGCTCCATACGCAGTTTGGCTGCTGCCTCATCCATAAGGTCGATAGCCTTGTCGGGGAGGAATCTATCCGAGATATATCTCTCAGAAAGCTGCACTGCGGCGATACAGGCGTCATCCTGAATACGTACGCGGTGGTGATTCTCATATCGCTCCTTCAATCCACGCAAGATGGATATGGCACTGAGCTCATCCGGTTCGTCAACCATCACTGTCTGGAATCGACGCTCCAGAGCCTTGTCCTTCTCGAAGTATTTCTGATACTCATTAAGCGTGGTGGCACCGATACTGCGCAATTCGCCTCGCGCCAAAGCCGGTTTGAGGATATTGGCGGCATCCATGGCTCCCTCGCCGCCTCCTGCTCCCACAAGTGTGTGGATCTCGTCGATGAAGAGGATGATGCGACCTTCACTCTTTGTCACTTCGTTGATCACAGATTTCAGTCGTTCCTCAAACTCGCCCTTATACTTGGCTCCAGCCACCAGTGCTCCCATATCGAGCGAGAAGAGTTGCTTGTCCTTAAGGTTCTCTGGCACATCGCCTCTCACTATTCTCTGTGCAAGTCCCTCAACGATAGCTGTCTTACCCGTACCCGGTTCACCTATTAATATAGGGTTGTTTTTGGTACGACGTGACAGTATTTGCAATACTCTTCGTATCTCCTCGTCACGCCCGATAACCGGGTCGAGTTTTCCTGCACGAGCCTGCTCCACGAGGTTCTTGGCAAACTTCTCCAAGCTCTGGTAATTGTCGTCTGCCGACTGTGTCTGCACTTTCTGCCCCTGTCGCAATTCATTGATAGCAGCACGCATGTCCTTTTCATTGCATCCCGCATCCTTCAGTATTCTGCCTGCCGTGGAAGACGAAGCAAGAATGGCAAGAAGAATCGGTTCGACACTCACAAACTGGTCGCCCATCTTCTGCGAGATATTCTCAGCATTTACGAGGATTTGGTTGGTGTCGTTCGACAGATACGGCTGCCCACCTTGCACACGTGGCAAGTGCTTGATCTCCTGTTCAAGGAGCATCTCCATCTGTTGGGTGTTGACACCGAGTTTTTGGAAGATGAAATTGCTAACATCGCGAGCCTTATCCATCAATGCCTTCAGCAAGTGGACAGGTTCTATCGACTGTTGTCCTGAACGCTGCGCAAGGTTGACCGCCTCCTGCACTGTCTCTTGCGCCTTGATTGTAAACTTGTCGAATGTCATATTTTGACTCCTTTCTTAATTATTAATTTTTTATATTTTACCCTATATTTGTCAAAACATGTGCCGAAATACAGGAAACTGACAAAATGTCATACATTAGGATGAAAATAAATAGAAAAATCTTTCGCCATTTGATTTTTTTGATGTATCTTTGCCGCCAAAATTGACATTTTCATATAATATGGAACAAGCAAAAGAAACAATAGCCGCTATATCTGCGGCTGAATCTAAGGAAGAGCAGAGGAAGCGCAAGCGCAGGCAGACAATAAAAGACTTCTTCTTCATCTTCTTCGGCATATTCCTGTATGCCTTTGGGTTCACGGCGTTTATCCTCCCCGAGAAAGTTGTGATGGGAGGAATATCGGGTGCTGCCGCATTGATTTACTATGCATTCAACATACCGCCCGCATTCAGTATTTGGGGACTTAACTTTGCCATGTTGGCATTGGCATTCAAACAGTTGAGC
>JALFCW010000080.1 GCA_022771625.1 Prevotella sp. | reverse complement strand
CTCGCGGGCAAGATCAAACTGGCCATTGGATATTTTTGCATCACCTAAATAGGCATACATCTGCAGAGTGTCGTTGGGCATGTGGAGAGTGACTCCAGTGTCGGTGATGTCAACAGCCTTCACAGAGACAAGACAGTTGACCGGAGCCGACGACGTGTCGGGCGGAACAGTGTCGCTAAGTGCTACATCCAAGCGCGACTTTCGAAGGCTCACCTTAGCAAGTTTCACTGTCATGTCGTGAGTTTCGATGTGCTCATCTGGAGCCAAATCAGCTATACATTCAGCCTTCAACTGTCCGACAGAGCCTTTAATTCTGGCACTTGGAATAAGTTGTGCGGTATTTACCTTTGCATTGTTTATCTCAAAATCCTCAACGATTACCTTACCGCTCATCAGTGGCCATAACTTGACGTCGGCCACGATATTCCGCACATCGGCAATGGTGTCGCGCACTTGCGGAAGCGAGTCGTTGGGTTGTATGAATAAAACTTCATTGATACTGAGATCAAGGGGAAAACGGAGCGATACACGGCCGACACTGACCGTCGCACCTGTTGTTTCCGACATATAGTCGGCCACCCTGTGCACAACAAAGTTTTGCACCGGAGGCAGATAAAGCAATGCTATCAATATCAGAAACAGCAGGACGGGAGTAAGCAGTATTCCCAAAATCCATCGCAGAGTTTTTTTCATACAGAGAGGGATTTCACTATTAAATTATGAGAGAATAGTTAATTATAAGCGACTGAAGCAGAACGACTCAAAGCCGTCAACCTCAAGAGTGATTGGCTGGTGACTCACAGGATGTTCAAACTCCACCCTATGCGACATTAGCGAAATGCTGCCGTCGGGATTGCTTCTTCGCGCGCCATATTTCAAGTCGCCCTTGATAGGACATCCCATAGCAGCCAACTGGCATCTTATCTGATGATGACGCCCAGTGAGGAGATTCACCTCCACAAGCCAATATCTCTCACTTCGGCCGATGACGCGATATTTGAGTATAGCCTTTTTGGAGTCCTTCACCTCGTGATTATAGGCATACGACTTGTTCTGACGCTCGTTGCGCACGAGCCAATTCTCCAGAGTGCCTTCGTCGGCAGGCGGTCGATTGGCCACCACAGCCCAATAAGTCTTGTGCACCTCACCCTTGCGAAACATATCGCATAGTCGGCTGAGAGCCTTCGACGTTCGGGCAAAAACCACCAGTCCGCTTACGGGACGATCAAGACGATGAACAACGCCGAGGAACACATTTCCGGGTTTGTTGTATTTCACTCGGATGTATTCCTTGACGGTGTCGGAAAGCGGTGTGTCGCCAGTTTTGTCGCCCTGAACGATCTCACCGCTCTCCTTGTTCACCACGATGATATGGTTATCCTCATAGATTACCTTCATCGATAATTCCTAATTTCTAATTCCTAATTAAAAATTACATGTTCATGCCGCCATCGATCTGGATAACCTGACCGCTTACGTAGCTAGACATATCGCTGGCAAGGAACAGACATACATTGGCGATGTCCTCCACCTGTCCGCCACGGCGAAGAGGAATCTTCTTCATCCAGTCCTGACGGATTTCCTCGGGCAACTGTGCAGTCATGGCAGTCTCGATGAATCCGGGAGCCACAGCATTGGCGCGCACACCCTTAGGACCGAGTTCCTGAGCGATAGACTTGGCCAAACCGATCATACCAGCCTTAGATGCTGAGTAGTTGCACTGTCCTGCATTTCCGTGAACACCTACTACACTCGACATGTTGATGATAGAACCGCCACGCTGGCGAAGCATGATAGGAGCACAAGCATGGATAAAGTTGAATGCCGACTTAAGGTTGACGTTGAGCACAGCGTCCCACTGCTGCTCGGTCATGCGGAGCATAAGTCCGTCCTTGGTGATACCAGCATTGTTGACGAGCACATCGATAGAACCGAAGTCCTCCTTTATCTGCTTAACCACAGCCTCAGTCTCGGCAAAGTCGGCAGCATTTCCGGCATAAGCCTTACACTTAACTCCAACGGCCTCAATCTCCTTGCGAGTAGCTTCCAGTCCGGCAGCCATGTCATCGTTGAGCACGAGGTCTGTGAATGCGATGTTAGCTCCTTCCTGAGCAAATTTCATGGCAACGGCCTTACCGATACCACGAGCAGCACCAGTGACAAGTGCTGTCTTACCTGTTAATAATCCCATTTTTCTTTCTTATTATATTATTAATAATGTATATATGATAATTCCTAATTAACTTCACTTTCTCACCTTGCCCAAGGCTCCATACACGACTTTGGCCACGAGCGGTTTGCTCATTTCCTCAGTCATGCCGTGTCCGAGTCGCCCGTAGATATACGGCACTTCAAGTCCCTTGATACAATAGTGAGTGATGTCGGCCACAAGGTCGATATTGTCTATATCAAATTCGCCTTGCAACTTTCCCTCGGTATAAACCTTTCGGAAAAGGTCGATTTCGTCTTCGTCGAAATTTTTTCTCACCTTCTCCACCATCCAGATGTTACGGAAGAACTCAGCGCGCAAGTTGCCGTTGCGCACTACCACTTCTTTTATCATACTGAGATGAGTGTAGATGAGTTCGATAATCTTGTCCTGCGGACGTATTTTGCGCATAGCCACCTCGTCGAGCTTGTCGGATAGCAATTCTAGTTCCGACGCAATGACAGCGTGATACACCTCTTCCTTGCTTTTGAAATAGGTGTAAAGCGTACGACGTCCCTTGCCTGATTGCACTGCGATGTCGTTCATCGTAGTGTTCTCAATCCCGTTTTTGGCAAATAGTTGACGAGCCACATCAACCAACTTTTGTCTTGTTTTCGATATTGACATTTAATAGTCTCCTCCTATGTATTATTATTGCACATTCGGTTTATCGTGTGCAAATATAGACATTTTCCGCCAAATAAGCAAGAAAAAAGCGCAAAAATGTTAGAAAAAGAGTATTTTTTACCTAAAATAGGGGATTTTTGCAAAAAACTTGCTGAATTATTTGGTTATTTCAATTTTTAGCAGTACCTTTGCACCCGCAAATGAGAAATAACATCGCGGAGTGGAGCAGTTGGTAGCTCGCCAGGCTCATAACCTGGAGGTCGCATGTTCGAGTCCTGCCTCCGCAACTATCAAGTCGCAATCGGTTGTTCGTCAACCTTTTGCGGCTCTTTTTTTTATCCACTGCGACAATAATGAGACCCCAAAAAATAATGAGACCCAAAAAAAATCCCTCCGGCGCATCACTGCGGCGAAGGGACAAATAATGATTAAATTACAATTTCAAATAATTAACTCTTGATTCATTCCTGAATATCCTTCATCTCACGTATCTGACTGATGAGCGAGTCGTTGGTGCTCTGCATCTTGATGAGAATGGCGATGCCGATTGTGAGGCCGATTACACCTCCGACGATTCCACCGATGATTGTGTAAAACATCATCTTGTCCTCAAATCCGGAGAAGAGCCATACGAAAAGGGCAATTGCCACTGGCAGCGAACATCCCACTTGCCACAATCTGAGTTTTTTCATCCTCACTAGTTTGTTGGCAGTCTGCAACAAGTTTTCCGACTGCCAGTCGCTCGCCGACATATTATTAATATAAAAGTCGAGCAGAATCTCCACAAGCACAAGCAAGAGGATTGACGCGATAGCCCATATCGACAGTCCGGGATTCATCAGTTTTAGACCCACGAAATTGAGTGTACATAGCGGAAGCAACACAAGCAGTTCAAACCAGATATACTTCCTTATCCACGACATTTTGCCCGACATAGCGTTTCTAAGCAATTGGTCGTTGATGATCTCCTGATTTTCCAATTTCTGCTTGAGCAGTTGCATCTGGCTGCGCATTGCCTCCAGTTCATTCATGTTGTGTTCATTAATATTTTCCATTGTATAAGATTTTAGTTGTTCATATTCTTTAATTCCTCACGTATTCTGACGAGTTTCACCGAGACATTCTTAGATGATATTCCCACGATCTGTCCGATTTCGTCATACGGCATACCTTCGAGCCACAGCAGCACGATGGCACGGTCGAATACTCCTAGCTTATTGATGCGCTCATAGAGTTTCTTCACCTGCTTGGTGTCGGCATCGTTGTCCTCATATAGGTTGATGTCCATTTCCACCTTAGCCTCCTTGTCGCGTCTGCGTTTTTTCTTGCGGTCGATAGTGATGCATGTGTTGAGCGCCACTCTGTACACCCATGTGCGGATGTCGCTTCGTCCCTCGAATGAGGCAAAGCCTTTCCACAGATTGATGAGTATCTCCTGAAACAGGTCGTTGACCTCATCATTGTCCTTTGAGAACATATAGCACACCGTATAGATGGTTGACTTCTGTTCTCTCACCACTTGGGCGAATTCTTTTTCGTTGGGTTCCATTTATATATATATTCTATTGAATTTTTCTCTGTTTTGTACTTTAGACGTGACGCGAGGAGAATATGCTACAACTTTTCGGGATTTTTTTTCGTTAGAGTTCGATTACCCTAAACGAATATGGCGGCAACTCCACCTTGAGCTCATCCTTTACAACAGAGCCGCACTTGCCAGTCTTCACCTCAATGCGCTCCTGCCCTGGAGTTCCGCTGAATCCCTCATAAGGGCGATTGGCCTCGATTTCAAGTCCGGCGACATTGAGAACGAGAGGCACAGGCAGAGTGTTTACCACCTTGAGATAGCCCTTGCCCGACTTGGTGTTGCATACGATTGATGCAGCCACTCTTCGCTCTGCGTCCTCGGGCAGTCCTTCGATATAAGAGTCGAGATAATGCGTGCCCGAATATTTTGAGAAGAGCTGCTGAGTGAAATAGCTCGGAGTGAGATCGATGGTCTCGTTGTCGAAGTATATCATGTCGGGATTCCAGTTCTGATGCTTCTTGTGACAGAGCATCGGAGCATAGGAAGTCATCTCTACAATATCACCATTGCGCTCCACTCCGCACAGATGCATAGCCTCTACGAGTGCGCAATCGATATTTCCATGCCCACTGCGGGCGGCATATTCACCGAGATACACCTTCGGTCCCTTGCGGTCGTAGTTGTCGTAGTAGTCCTGATTGTTGATAAACCATCCCACGCTCTCATAGTAATGCTCATCTACGATATCAACGATGTCCTGATTCTCGAGTGCGAATGTCCATCCCTCGATATAGTCGGACGATGGAGTGTGGAACGGACCGGCAGTGCCGCATATCTGTATGTCGGGATATTTCTGTCGTATCGCACGGCAAATCATCTCGTATCTCTCCTCGAAAGCGGTAGATATAATATCCTCATTACCAATGCCTATGTATTTGAGATTAAACGGAGCCGGATGTCCGGCATCAGCTCTCATCTTCGCCCATTTGCTTGTGGCGGGATCTCCATTCGCCCACTCTATCATGTCGAGGATTTCCTGGATATATGCAGGCATGTCGGCCATAGGAATTCCGCCTTGCTGTCCACCATATCCGTTGGCATCGGGAGCCGAGTTCTGACAAGGCACACCGGCAGCGAGCACCGGCAGCGGTTCGGCATTGATGTCTTCACAGAATTGGAAGTACTCATAGAATCCCAATCCTCTTGTCTGATGATAATTCCATATATTGCGGTCGGGCGTGCGCTCCTGCAGCGGTCCCACGGTGTGCTTCCACCTATATATATTATCCAGTCCGTCGCCATGACTCATGCATCCGCCGGGGAATCTCACAAACTTAGGATGGAGATCGGCAATCACCTGTGCGAGATCAGCGCGCAGTCCGTTCTTGCGTCCCTTGAATGTGTTCTGCGGAAAGAGACTGATCATATCCACGAGAGCCTCTTTCTTGCCTTCGGCGATGAGCATCAGTCGAGCGGCAGTGGCAGAGGCAGAGGGAGAGAGAGTGGCGTTGTATTGCGCCCATTCCTTACCTTTGGTATCGATATTGGCGCTTGCCAGCACGCGATTACCGTCAACAAGAGCTACGGTGAAAGACTTCGAAGAGGATGATGTCAACTTTGCAAACATGCTGAAATCATATTTCTCGCCAGCCTTCACCAACATTCCGTCCCAACCCTCGTTGTAGAGAGTGTCGGCTGCAATACTAAGCGCATGCGGATTTTGCTGACTCAGCGGTGAGGAAGTGACAATCTTGGGTTGCTTGCCCGACGCCAACTGCCACGAAGTGAACGAGTTCCATCCTTTGTGGTCGGCTGGAGTATATTCGAAGTCACGGTTTTGCACCATCTCGGCATACAGTCCACCGTCGGCAGCATAACTGATGTCCTCGAAGAAGATACCGATAAGTTTTTCGCTGATTTTCTTCTCTCCGAATACATTTATATTGAGCTTTGCCTGCACCTTTCCGTCGGCAATGAGTTTGGCATATCGCTTTGAGTCGTCGGCAAGCGTTTCGCTCCACTTGGCATTGTTGGCAGCCTGCTTGTCGAAGTAGGCCTTTATGGCAGTGAGAGTCTCACCATTGTCGTTGATACTGAGGATATTACCCACATATTCCTTACCACCCACAACAGCCTTTTCCCTCTTTCTGTCGGCAGCAGCATATTCGTCGGCAGTGGCTGACACATCAGCAGAGAAATGGCGGAAATTGGCGTCGGTAGTCGTCTTGCGATACTTACCGTCCTTGGTGCGATAAACCACATCATACTTTCCCCCACCCTTTGCCACAATCACCGGGGCAATTACTCCCTGATGACTCATTCGCGGATAATCCTGCGGTCGCCAAGTGATGAGGTCGCGACTATATGCCACGGCAAAGCACGGCGCCACATCATTCACCTGGAACACAGCGGCATATCCGCCCTCGTCGAGCGCGATGGCATATTCGGAATACATCTTCTTGTCGGCTCCCCATCTGGCATAGTCAGACTGGAAGATTTGTCCGATGTTGAGAAACGATGTGGCGGCAGCATCAGAGGCGTATGCCACATGCACACCCTTGTCGATAGCAGGCGAATACAAGAACACCTTGTCGGCAGCCACCGACGTGAGCACTGCGACAGAAAGCGTCGCTGATAAGATTGTCTTTTTCATTTCTTCTTAAATAAATATTTAATATGTCAGTTAAAGTTAGATTTTGACCACAAAGGTAAGGCTAAAACACCGAAAATCGGGCAAAATTGCGTTAATTTTGGTTAAGCGCAAAAAAAAAGAGGATAATTTCACTAAAGTAACAAAAAAAATATGTATCTTCGCAATGATTATCTGAACAAGCAAACCAAAAATGAAGTTGATAACTAATAAAAAAATGAAGTTTATAACCAATAAAACGACCAAAAAGATTGCCGCCAAGATACTACTTGCAGCAACGATTTTCACAAGTGTCTCTACGGGAGCAGAGGCTCAAACCATGTACGCATCGAAGTCGCATTACTCCACCGACAACGGACTCTGCAGCAATGCCGTGTCGAATATTATCCAGGACGACTATGGATATATTTGGATAGGCACATGGAACGGTCTGTCGCGCTTCGACGGATTTAATTTCTTCAACTACAAGACCGGCGGACAATCTAAGGTTCCGCTGCTCCACAACCGCATCATCGACTTGATCAACGACCAATGGCAGAATATATGGATGAGGATGTATGACGGCCGAGTGTTTATGCTCGAGAGAACGAAAGACCGCATAGTGAATCCGCTTGCCGGCGTAAAGGGACACGAAAACCTGAAGACGCAGAACACGATGGCCATCACGTCGAAGGGCGAGGTGATCGCTATCATGAAGGGCGTGGGAATATACAAGATGAAATACACGAAAAATGGTTTTCAGAACGAACTGATTACCACGGGACAGCTCACACCGACAGTTGTCGTTGAGGGATATAAGGGCGACCTGTGGGTTGGTACCAACAAGGGAGTGCGCCGACTGAGCGCCAACAACGAGACTCTGAGCAACGATGCCCTGCTGGGCGACGAGAGCGTCACGGCAATGTATTCCAACGGATATAATGTGTATGTGGGAACCAAGTCGGGCAAGATTTTCTCTTGCGCCTATGGTCAGGAACCGCGACTCATCAAGGAAACGGGCAAATCCATCAACTCCATCTTCCGCGACAGTTACGGTACGGTATGGTTATCCACTGGTGGACAGGGAATCACGCGTGTTGACGAAAAGACTGGCGACATGAAGGAATTCACGCAACAGGTGCTTGTGCCCGAATACGACGTGACAGGAGTGAAAGTATCGGAAGTGGCTGGCACAGTGTGGCTTACGATGAGTCACGGTGGATTCGGATATTACAACCGCGCTACCGACGAAGTGGAATATTTCCACAATAATCCTGCCAATTCATGGGATTTGTCGAATACCGTGGCAGCTTATCTCGCCTTGCCCGAGGGCGTGGTGTTTGAATCCACAAGCCGCAAGGGACTGGAGAAACTGGAGATACAGAAACGCACTATCGAGAGGCGCAAACTGTTTGAGGACAATACTATAGAAAACAACGAGAACGAGACTCGCGCCATATTCTATGACGCTCATTATAATGTGCTGCTGATAGGCAACAAGAAGGGTTCGCTCATCATCACCGACGGCAACAACAAGACTATCGTGAGAGGCGAGGACAAGGGTATGCCTTTCGGACGCATATATGGAATAATGAAAGACCGCAACGGTGACTATTGGATAAGCACTAAGGGCAACGGACTCTTCCGCCTGTCGCCTCGCGCCAAGAATGGCGGATATGGGGCATTGTGCGCCGGCGGATTCGACTTCACCAACTATCGCAACAATCCCGAAAACAAATACAGTATCAGCAGCGACCTTGTGTATAAGACCATAGAGGACAAATATGGCAATATCTGGGTGGCGACATACGGCGGCGGTGTGAACGTGGTGAAGCGCGAGAAGGACGGCCGATGCCTTTTCCTCAACCGCAACAACGTGATGAAGCGCTATCCCGTGGAAGCATATCTCAAGGTGCGCACTGTTGCCCTCGACAAATACGGTCGCGTATGGGCGGGTTCATCCGACGGTATTCTGGTGATGTCGTATTTCAACAACAAGGTGAAGATACATGTTGTGGCCGACAATGAGGACGAGCTCGACAATCTGCAGAGCAAGGATGTAGTGTGCCTTGCCTGCGCCCACAACGGACAGATGTGGGTGGGAACGAATGGTGGCGGTCTTTCGCGTTGCGACGACTATGGTCAAGGCGTGTATATATTCGACACATTCGGCAGTGAGGACGGTCTGCCATCCGAGGAGATCAAGAGCATCACCTTCGACGAGCGCGGCAATGTATGGTTTGCCACCGATCATATCCTTTGCTCCTTCGACGTGCGCAAGCAGATATTCAGTACGTTCACCATCCTCGATGGTGTTGACGACACATTGTGCTCCGAGGATGCGGCATTGACGATGCCCAACGGCAAGATTCTCTTCGGCACTCTCAGCGGATATTATGTTGTTGACCGCAGCAAACTCACCAGCACTAATGGTTCGGTGATGAGACTGCGTATCACCGACTTTATCCTCAACGGCGAGACACAGTCGCCTCGATTGTCCAATCTGTTTGACTATTATGTCCCCGACTCGCGCAAGGTGGAACTGCCCAATCACGGCGACGAGTTTTCCATCCGCTTTGCTGCGCTCAACTATCAGTTGCAGCATCGCATCCACTATCAATACACTCTTGAGGGATATGAGGATGACTGGCATAATGCCGACAACACTCGCACTGCCACTTACAGCGGATTGCCTGCTGGCACATACGAGTTTAAGGTGAGGGCGTTCCTGCTGGAGAGTCCCGACAAATATGACCTCAAGTCGATTACCATCGTTGTTCCGCCGCATTTCTTGCTCTCCAAGAGTGCCGTGTGGATTTACATGATTCTTGCCGCCGTGATTGCCATCACCTTATTATATATAAAGGAGGAGCGCCGTCGCAGGATAGAACGCGAGTATCAGGAAGAGCTCAAGGGCAATGCCGACTCTGATGGCACGGATGATGATTCTTCTAAAAATGCTTCTTCTGCTGATGCTTCGGGTTCGGCGGATAAGGCTTCTGATAAGGCTTCGGCCGAGGAAGAGGTGATC
Organism: Prevotella sp.; assembly: GCA_022771625.1. Lineage (GTDB taxonomy): Bacteria > Bacteroidota > Bacteroidia > Bacteroidales > Bacteroidaceae > Prevotella. Next base: position 16,826 of record JALFCW010000080.1, on the reverse strand, counting down.
GAGGAGGCTGAGATCATCGAGGATTGATTCTCTTTCAGACCACAGATGTTATTTTAGACCACAGATAGGTTTTTTAGACCACAGATTTACACAGATTGGCACAGATTAAGAGCCAAAGGCTCTGATTAGGATGATTATTGATTGATGATTATCAAAACATAAATATAAGTTATTATGGAAAAAAGTTTAGAAAAGGCAATCAGGGCCACAAGGATGGTGCTGATGAAGTATGACAGGCTTTTCTCATGCAAGAGAAGCGCTGCAGAGAATGCGCTGCACAAGCGCAACGGGATTTTTAATCGAGCCTAAGAGGATAAACTTCAGAAGTCGGATGTACTCGATCTGACTAAGTTTATCTATCTTAACGATGCTATTTGTAGAGAACTTTCAAAGCGAGATGCATCAGGTAGCGAACTGCTGAAATGGCTTAACGCCGTCAGAAAAGAGTTAACAAGCATAGAAATAATTAGAAAATAGGTTAAATGTGTCCCCGCCGGGGACACATTCTTTTTTTATTGCGGGCATATTCGTAGCTTTGTGACAAAAAAAGAATATGGGACGAAAACAAACAGTGAATATTGCCTTTTTGGGAAGCCTGATAAGGCAATGGGATAATAACCGTGACATCACTCATGCCATGCAGATAAGACTCATAAAACTGCTGCTGGGCACTGATGTGAACCTTCTAATGGACGCGCATGGAAAATACCCTGCAAGTAACTTCAACATGATAGCGTTGGCACTTAGGTGTCATTCGCCTAAGCAACTTGTGAATGCCGTTATTGAAAGTGGCGTTTTTGTTGTTGAACGCTGCAACGAGGCCGACTTGAACTGCTATGGAATACGGTTTTTTGCATCGCCATTATTCTATGTCGATACTGCTGTGGAGGCAAAGGAGGAAACTCCGAAACCGAGCCCAAAAACGAGCCCGAAATCCGGGCGCAATATTAGTATTATAAATAATACTGATAGTAATTCTGTTCTTTCAGAAAGAATCAACGAAGAGGTCGTTGATGAGTTTGTCGAGGACACACTCACTAACAAACGGTATCTTTTCGACGACATCATGAAGCGGTTGCAAGCCCCATCTAACGATTTCTCTCAGCAGTTCGACCAGAAGCATGCGGAGGATGTGGTCAACGTGCTCATGCGCCACACCATCACAAAGTATTTCAAGACCAACTATCAACGGCTGTCGAGGATGGATGATAACTCCCGCACCGCCTGGCTCACCAACCTGCTGCGCAGCAAATATATCAAGGCGATGCTCAATCAGACCATCACCATCTGTCGTGCCTCGTGGAGAAAAGCCGAGCGTATGGCAATGAAGCGACAACAGAAACAAGAACGCTCCAACAATCCCTTGAGCCAATATGAATGGATGACGGAAGACGGGCAGCGGCTCTACGACAATACCCGTGACCGCCAAGTGGAGGTGATACCTCCCGATGCACCTCCACGTCCAGGCAACAACTGGCGGTGGAGCCGACTAAAGCATGAATGGATAGAGATGAGATGAAAGCCATGCAGATAACATATAACGACTACTACCAGTTGGCGCAACGCCTGTTGACACCTCTCACTGCGGTAGATGACAATGTGGCTGTGAGAGTTATGATGGAGAAACGGGGTATAGAACGCCGGCTGTACGACTATCGCTGCCGTGCCGCTGTCCACAGCTTCGGTGCGCTACAGATGGACGCATTGTGCTATGTCACCACCGTGGGAGGAAAGGCAGTTGGCCTGTGCTTCGAGTCGGCAACCACCGACGATATCGACCGTGTTACTCTTGACGACGAGGCGCTGCCCATTGTGCCATTCAATATCGACATCCTCAATCCCAACTGGCTGAAGTCGCAACCCGAGATGCTCATCGTCACCAATAGCGAGCGCGACTGTCTGACATTGATGGCCTGCGGCTATCCCATGACGATAGCCATACATGGCGGTAAGGGCAGTGACCCGGAAAGCTCGTTAGCCCCCTTTAGTGAGTGGCTCGACCCATTGAAGCGCGTGTTAGTGTGCTGCGACAACACCCATGCCGGACGGTCGATGCGCAACCGTCTAAGGCAGATACTCTCTCTCGACTACAGTGTGGGGGTGACTCGCCTCGACGGTGCCGTTGATTTCACCTCGCTATATATGTATGGCGGCAAGGAGGCTGTGCAGCAAGCCATCATCGCCACGCGCTTCACTACAAGTCGCGAAATCGTGTTTGTGGGCACAAGGGTCGATGGCGTGAAGGAAGTGCTGCGCGGCAACTACGACCATGGTTTTCCTACAGGGATGGGTGCTCTGACCGACCGCCATCTGATGCTCACCGACGAGGGCGGACTGATTGTGGTGACAGGAAAACCCAACTGCGGCAAAACCGACTGGTGTCGCTGTCTTACGGCACGGCTGATGTGCTCCGAGCGCCGCTTCAATGTGTGTTTCTGCTCGTTTGAGGAGCCCAACAAGGAAAAGCATGTGGCACACTTTGTAAGGTTGGTCACCGGGGAGAATCATACCGAGGACATGGATGACTCCAATATGGACAATGTGCTGCTCTATCTCGATGCCCACATGGTGAATCTCGACATGTGCACCACGCCTCCCACACCATCGAATATCATGCGCCTTGCCGACGAGGCATCGAGGGTGAGGCGCGTTGACATGCTGTATATCGACCCCTATCTCTATCTTGAGCCCGACCGCCCCATAGATAACGAGACGCAGCAGATAAAGCAGATGCTCACCTCGCTGCAGGCGTGGGCACGGCGCAGAAAGGTGTGGGTGGTGGTTGTGGCTCACCCGCGCAAGTTGCAGAAGGATGCTGCGGGCAAATACGAGGAAGTGGATGAATACACCGTTGCGGGCAGTGCGCATTGGGCCAACGTGTGCGACTTTCTCCTGTCGGTGAAGCGGGTGTTCCCCAGTGAATTGTGCGACGATGACGCCGGCAGCGCCAATCCCTCATATACTGTGGTTAGCGTGCTGAAGGTGCGCGACCAGGAGATATGCCACACCGGACGTATGTATTATATCCGTATGGCGAGCGGCAGATACGTGGAGATGTCGTGCGAGAAATCATGTCTCGACCGTTTGCGCCAAACAATAATCCACGGCACCGACGATGCGGCACCGTGGATTGATGTCAGATAGAGGAATATTCGGAGGCTGCAGGGAAACAGGGGCACTCCTTCATGGGGTTGAGGTCGTGATGTCCGAGTATGAATGCACGCGGATAGCTCTTCTTGAGCTCGCGAAGCAGTGCGAGCATTGCACCTTTCTGGCGCATGGTGCGCGTGTCATTCGGTTTGCCGTCGGTATCAAGACCGCCCTCATAGCATATTCCGATGGAGTGGGCGTTGTGTCCCTTGCAGTGGGCACCTATGCGATCTACGTCGCGTCCCTTGTGAATCTCCCCGTCGCGCGTGATGTAGTAGTGATATCCTATGTCGCTGTATCTGCGGTTGTGGATGTGGTCGTGGCGACATGCCTCGAAACTGTACTCACGGTCGGCGCGCGTGGCGGAGCAGTGGATGACGATAAGTGTAATCGTTCTCATGTGGTGTTGTGTGTTTTTTTTTACGGATTGATGCAGCTGGTGATTCCGAATGCCGTCCCCAGGGCGGCTACTGCCGCCGCGAGGATGTTGTAGGCAATCTTAATCAGTCTGCGCTTCATAATTGATGTCATGGTCTAAATCATTAAAGCGTTAGGGATTGAGAAAGATTTACTCGTAGTAGCCGCCACCGTCAGTGTCGCTGCCACTGTCAGATGAGCCGCCAGATGAGCTACCGCCTCCTGATGAGCTACCGCTGTTGTCGGTGTCGTCGGTGGGCGTGTCGTCGATGATGGTGCCCTCACCGTAGTACTTCACCTCCTTGAGTTGCGAGTCGATGAAGAGGCGTGAGGTGCTGAGGTTGCCGGTGGCACGCGCCAGGAGTCGTAGTCCCTCGATGTTCTTCTGCACCGAATAGTCGGCCTGGTTGACAACGCCTGTGCCCTTGATGCCCACCGAGAAGAGAGCGAGGTTGTCAAACTTCACCTTCTTGCCCTCGAGCAGAAGCTCCTTGGTGCACATCACAGCATCGCGCAGCACACCGAGGATGGTGCCTTCGGAGTATGGACAGTTGTGACTGTGCATGTGCTTTGAGAGTGCCTCAAGATTGAGGATTTCGTCGCACGCTGCCCTTGCAAACCACAAGCCCTGGAGATCACCCTTGGCTTGCCATTGATAAAGATAATAACGAATCATACGATAATGATGTGTTAAAGGGTTAATAATGTTATGTGAATCATTTCACAATGCAAAGATACAACATTGCTAAGGCGGAATTGTGAGTTATATATAGTAATAGTGTATAGTATTGATTTACAGCAAGTTAAATTAAAATTCAAAGAAGATGAAACAACTAGAATTCAAAATTCGCACCTACGGGCGCATGGAGTTGGCACAAACGTATTTCCCCGATTTGCTTGCAATATCGGCATGGAACAAACTGAAAAGGTGGATAGAGAATTGTCCGCCACTGAAAGAAAGGCTTACAACGCTGACCGACAATCCGAAGGCTCGCACTTATACTCCGCGCCAAGTGGAGGCTATAGTGGAGATGTTGGGGGAGCCTTAAACAAGGTAAAGCCGCGCTTTAGCTCATCTAAAGCGCGGCTTTAAGTCATCTAAAGTTTATGCTCATCTGTTAAAATACTTATCCACGTCGGCTGCAGCCTTGCGACCTCCAGCCATTGCCCTTACAACGAGCGAAGCACCTGTGGCGGCATCACCGCAAACGAAGACATTGTCGGCAAATGCGGGTTGCTCGGGTTTGAGGAATCCCATTGCCAAGAGCACCATCTCGCATTTGATTACCTCTGGTTTGCCTTTTTCCACCATCAGTGGGCGACCACCTTCGGGATTTGGCTTCCAGTCGATTTCCTGTACCCTCACACCGGTGAGCTTACCGTCCTTGCCGAGGAACTCCAGTGAGTTGATGTTCCATCGGCGTGTGCAACCCTCCTCATGACTGGATGTCGTCTTGAGTGTGCGTGGGAAGTTTGGCCATGGATTCTTCGGGTCGTCATGACCTTCCACGGGCTTAGGCATAATCTCAATCTGCGTGACGCTCTTGCAACCCTGTCGGTGAGCCGTACCGATACAGTCGCTACCAGTGTCACCACCACCAATAACCAGCACATCCTTACCCTTGGCGTTAACCAGTTCGTCCTTCTTTATTTCGATACCGGCGAGCACCCTGTTCTGCTGAGCGAGCATTTCGAGTGCGAAATAAACACCCTTGAGTTCACGTCCGGGAATCTTCAGGTCGCGGGCAGTAGGAGTACCGGTGGCGATTACGTATGCGTCATAACCCTCAGGCAATTTCGTCACGTCGATTTCCTGACCGAAACAGAACTGGATGCCCTCCTTTTCGAGCACATTCATACGTCGGTCGATGATAGCCTTGTTGAGTTTGAAGTTGGGGATGCCATATCTGAGCAATCCACCTGCAGCCTCGTTCTTGTCATACACCGTCACAGTATATCCCTTGAGGTTGAGCTGATTGGCAGTAACGAGTCCGGCTGGACCTGCACCAATCACAGCCACCTTCTTGCCGTTGCGCTCAGGTGTGGCAATACGCACGAAGTTCTCCTGGAAAGCCATCTCGGTGATGGCAGCCTCGTCCTCACGGTTGGTGGTGGGCTCATGCTCCATAAGATTCAGTACGCAAGCCTTCTCGCAGAGAGCCGGACAGATACGTCCGGTAAATTCCGGGAAGTCGTTTGTGGCGTTGAGCAGTCTGTATGCCAACTCATAGTCGCCCTTATACAGAGCGTCGTTCCACTCAGGCGGTTTGTTGCCCAGTGGGCAAGCCCAATGGCAGAATGGCACTCCGCAGTCCATACATCTGCTGGCCTGAGTTCTACGGTCCTTACTGTTGAGAGTCTGTTCCACCTCTCCAAAGTCGTGAATTCTATCGTGTACTGGCCTATATCCTGCCTCTTGGCGAGGAATGGTCAAAAATGCTTTCGGATTTCCCATTTCAATTTTTCAATTTTTCAATCTTTCAATCTTTTAATAGTCTCTCTGCATATCCGCAATCTTCTGCTGCAGTTTCTTCACCTGCTCCTCCTGCAGAACACGCTTGTATTCGATAGGAACAACCTGTATGAAGTCCTCAACGTAGCGGTTCCAGTCGTCGAGCATGGTGCGTGCGAGTTTCGAACCGGTATAGAGATAGTGCTGACGAATGAGTTCGTGCAGTTCCTTGCGGAATCTGCTGTCCTCCACGAGGTTGATCTCCACCATGTCCATATTACAGAAGTAGTCGAAGTTGTGGTTCTTGTCCCATACGTATGCGACACCACCCGACATACCGGCAGCGAAGTTACGTCCAGTCTCTCCGAGTACAACCACACGACCACCAGTCATATATTCGCAGCAGTGGTCGCCGGCACCCTCGATGACAGCGATAGCACCCGAGTTGCGCACTCCAAATCGCTCGCCCACCTTACCGTTTACGTAGAGCTCACCGCTTGTGGCTCCATAAAGACCAGTGTTACCGGCTATGATATTGTCCTCGGCGGCAAAGTTACTGCGAGTGGGAGGTAGGATAGAGATGCGTCCGCCGCTGAGACCCTTACCGAAGTAGTCGTTGGTCTCACCCTCCAGTTTGAAGTTGACACCATTCACGAGGAATGCACCGAAGCTCTGACCAGCCGAACCCTTGAACTTGATATTGATAGTATTCTCGGGCAATCCTGCCTCACCGTATTTCGAAGCAATCAGTCCACTGAGCATCGTACCGCAAGCACGGTCGGTGTTCTTGATGGCATAGTCGAGGTTTACCTCCTCCTGACGCTCGATAGCAGCTTGTGAAGCACGAATAATCTGCTGGTCGAGCACATTGTCGAGTTCATGACGCTGATCTACGGTATGATACAACGAGCAAGAGTTCTGCTCCTTGTTGAGCATACGTGAAAAATCGAGAGTGGCAGTCTTCTTGTTCTTGGCCTCTTTCTTGAGGATGAGTTCGGTGTGACCTACGATATCCTCAAGTTTTGTATATCCCATCTCAGCCAGATACTCCCTGACCTCCTGAGCGAGGAATGTGAAGTAGTTGACGAGATATTCATACTTACCGATGAAGTGAGCACGCAGTTTGGGATCCTGTGTAGTGACACCGAGCGGACAAGTATTGAGATTACACTTACGCATCATCACACATCCGAGAACGATGAGCGTCAATGTACCGAATCCGAATTCCTCAGCACCGAGCAGAGCCATAAGAATGATGTCACGACCAGTCTTCAACTGACCGTCCACCTGCACTCTCACCTGACCTCTCAGTCCGTTCTTCACCAACGTCTGCTGAGTCTCCGACAGACCAATCTCCGGTGAGATACCGGCAAAACGCATACTTGATGCAGGACTGGCACCCGTACCACCCTCGGCACCCGAAATAACGATGAGGTCGGCCTTAGCCTTAGCCACACCGGCAGCGATAGTACCCACACCGCTCTCAGCCACGAGTTTCACACTGATAGCAGCCTTCGGGTTGACATTCTTCAAGTCGAAGATAAGCTGTGCGAGGTCCTCGATAGAGTAGATGTCGTGATGAGGAGGAGGCGAGATAAGTGAGATGCCTGGGATAGAGTGGCGAGTCTTGGCGATAATCTCATTGACCTTAAATCCAGGTAACTGACCGCCCTCACCTGGCTTGGCACCCTGTGCCACCTTAATCTGTATTTCTTCAGCATTCACGAGATATTCGGTAGTCACACCGAATCGTCCCGATGCTATCTGCTTAGTCTTGGATGACAGAGAGATACCGTCAATCTCAGAGTGGAAGCGCTCGTTGTCCTCACCACCCTCACCGGTGTTACTGCGTGCACCGAGTTTGTTCATGGCAAGACAGATAGCCTCGTGGGCCTCCTTCGACAAAGCACCGAAACTCATGGCACCAGCCACGAAATGCTTCACGATGTTCTCCACCGGCTCCACCTTGTCTATTGAGATAGGATTTTTCTTGAAGTCGAGGAAGTCACGCAAGAAGATAGGCGCATCCTTGTCGTCAACGAGCTTCGAGAATTCCTTGAATTTCTGATAATTGCCAGTGCGCGTAGCCAACTGCAGCGTAGCGATGGTCTCCGGGTTCCAGGCATGCTTGATACCGTCCTTGCGATAGTGGAACTGTCCGAGGTTGGGCAGGAAATCCACATTGGTATTCTTCGAGAACGCCTCGTCGTGCAGACGTATGGCATCGCGAGCGATAATCTCCAATCCGATACCACCCACAGTAGAAACCGATGTTCCGAAGTAGTTCTTCAGCAGGCTCTCCGACAGACCGATGCTCTCGAAGATCTTTGCACCACGATAAGACCTGATGGTAGAAATACCCATCTTAGCCATAATCTTGAAGAGACCCTTCTTCACAGCCTTGATATAGTTGGCCTCTGCAGTAGAGTAATCCTCCTGAATCTTATGACGCTTTACGAGGTCGTCGAGGATGGCGAATGTCATATACGGACATATAGCCGACGCACCATATCCCAAGAGCAGGGCAGCGTGCATAGTCTCACGTATTTCACCGCTCTCTACGATAAGAGCCGTCTGTACACGCTTTCCGATTGAGATGAGGTAGTGGTGAACAGCCGAGACAGCCAACAGCGACGGAATGGCAGCGTGTGTCTCATCCACGTCACGGTCGCTGAGAATAATATAGTTGTAACCATCATCCACACTTCTCTCAGCGTCCTTGCACAACTGGTCGAGAGCGTCGCGCAGTCCTTCCTCGCCCTTTGCACATTCGAAGAGAATAGGCAGTTTGATGGTATTGAATCCCTTGTATCTGATGTTGCAGAGGATGTCGAGCTGAGTGTTGTTAAGGATAGGATGGGGCAGACGCACCATCTTGCAGTTAGTCTCGTCGGGCGAGAGGATACCCGTACCCACACGACCGATATATTCGGTGAGCGACATCACCAGTTCCTCGCGGATTGAGTCGATGGCAGGGTTGGTGACCTGGGCAAACTGCTGGCGGAAATAGTTGAAGAAGATCTGCGGTTTGTCACTGAGTACGGCAAGCGGAGTGTCATTACCCATTGCCGCCGTAGGCTCCTGTCCGTTGGTAGCCATCGGAACGATTGTACCGTCAACATCCTCCTCGCCGAATCCGAACATCATCTCGTGTCTTACGAGATCCTTCACACTGTTGTCAACCTTACGTCCGCTCTTGAGTTTCTCAAGCTGGATACGGTTGGTGCTAAGCCACTGACGATAAGGATGAGCGGCAGCCAGACGCTCCTTGATTTCTCCGTCGTAGTATATCTTTCCCTCCTGGGTGTCGATAAGAAGAATCTTACCAGGCTGCAAGCGTCCCTTCTCGGCAATCTCCGTGGGGTCGAAGTCCATCACTCCCACCTCACTTGCCACAACCATCATGTCGTTCTTGGTGATGGTATAGCGAGCTGGGCGCAAACCGTTGCGGTCGAGCATACCACCGGCATATCTACCGTCGCTGAAGAGCAGGGCAGCAGGTCCGTCCCACGGTTCCATAAGGATTGAGTGATACTCATAGAAAGCCTTGAGATCCTCAGAGATAGGATTCTTGTCGTTGAAACTCTCCGGCACCATCACACTCATGGCGTGGGGCAATGACAAACCGCTCATCACGAAGAACTCAAAGACGTTGTCAAGAGATGCCGAATCCGACATACCCGGTTGAACGATAGGTGAAATCTGACGGATGTCACCCAGAGCCTGTGAGTTGAGCACACTCTCCCTTGCCTGCATCCATCCACGGTTACCGCGAATAGTGTTGATCTCGCCATTGTGAGCCAACAGACGGAATGGTTGGGCGAGGCTCCATGTGGGGAATGTGTTAGTAGAGAATCGGCTGTGTACGAGTGCCAATCCGCTGGTGAAGTAATTATTAGTCAAGTCGGGGTAATATTGCCTTACCTGCTGGCTGGTCAACATACCCTTGTAGATGATATTCTTCGACGAGAGCGAGCAGATATAGAAGTCCTTATCCTTTACTCGCTTCTCGATTTTCTTTCTTATTATATATAAGGTACGCTCGAAGACAGGCACCTTGTCGTCGCTGACACCAGTGACAAAAACCTGTTTGATGGCAGGCTCATTAGCCGCAGCCGCCTCACCCAGACACTCATGATTAGTGGGAACGTTTCGCAGGTGCATCAGCGAGAGACCTTCTCGTTCAATTTCCTCGATCATGATAGACAGAATCTCGCTCTGCTTGGCTTCGTCCTTGGGAAGGAAAATAAGACCAGTACCGTATTTTCCCTTTTCGGGTACAGGGATACCCTGAAGCAATATAAACTCGTGGGGTATCTGAAGCATAATACCCGCACCATCACCAGTACGACCGTCGGCGCCCTCAGCACCTCTGTGGCGCATGTTCTCAAGAACCTTGAGAGCATTGTCAACCAAGTCGTGGCTTTTGTTACCGTGGATGTTAACCACCATGCCGACACCACACGCATCGTGTTCATATTCGGCATTATACAATCCATTTGCCATATTTCGTTGCATTAAGTTTGAAAAATACTTTAATAACTTACAGTTTGCGTGCAAAATTACTGCTTTTCTGTCAATCTGACAAGTATAAATCTGTAATAAATGCAAGAAATTTTCAAGAAATTACATTTTATCATAATTTTGGTTTGTTTTCTTTCATTTTGTTATAATATTGATATAATAAACGTCATATATGTTACTTCTCTTTAAATTTCTCGTCAGAATTGATATAAATTAAAAAAATCGGTATATTTTCTTTGTATTTTCAGGTATTATTTGTATCTTTGCAGCTAAATTTGTAAATACAGCATATTTATAGCTAATTTTTTAAATACTGAATGGAAATATTGATAGATGTCCTGCTTATTGTAGTGGGAGTGACAGTAGTGTTATGGGGAGCCGACCGTCTTACCGAGGGTTCGGTGGCGATGGCGTCCCGTCTTGGCGTGTCCCAGATGGTGATAGGTCTCACCGTGGTGGCCCTTGGTACGTCGATGCCTGAGTTTTGCGTCAGTTTTGTGTCGGCGCTGAAGGGCACTGCCGATATGGCAGTGGGTAATGTAGTGGGTAGTAATGTGTTCAATGCGATGCTCATAGTGGGAGTGGCTGCAATGGTGGCGCCGATGTGCGTGATGAAGCAGACAGTGCGCAAGGACCTTGTCTTTGCCGTGGCAGCCTCAGTGATAATGGGTGCGATGGTGTTCGACAAGGAGATAACCCGTGCCGATGCCGTTATCCTTTCCTCCTTATTTATATTATATATGTGGATTACGCTGAAGGGGGCGAAAACAAGCTCTGGCGGCACTGAAGTGCCAGATGGTTCGGCTGACACCTCTGCTGGAGGCAATACGGAAATGCCCGTATGGAAGGGTGTTATGTGGATAGTTCTCGGTTTGGCGGCATTGGTTGGCGGCAGTAATGTCTTTGTGGGCAGTGCGTCGTCCTTGGCTATGGCGTTCCATGTCCCCGATGCTGTCATTGGTCTTACGATAGTGGCAGGTGGTACGTCGATGCCCGAATTAGCCACGAGTGTAGTAGCCGCCCGCAAGGGCAACAGTGGCATAGCCATTGGAAATGTGATAGGTAGCAATGTTTTCAACATCCTCTTTGTGATTGGTATCACAGGTGTCGTTTGTCCGATGACCGTGAGTGGTATTACGCCGTTGGATCTCGGTGTGATGATAGGCAGTATGTTGCTTCTGTGGTTGTTTGCCTACACCAAGTTGACAATAGCCCGTTGGGAGGGTGCTGTGCTCACTGCCCTGTTTGTGGCCTATATGGTATGGCTTGTGTCTCAAACGGGTGCGTTTGCCTAAAAATGGTTAATTTATTGTGAGATATGCTGATAATGAAAGAAAAAATCAGTATCTTTGCACATTGATTTTGAAAAAAGCATTTTGAATTCAGAATACTATGTCATGTATTTTACATATTGAGACAAGCACAACCGTGTGCTCGGTGGCAGTTAGTGAAGACGGAAAAGTGATATTCGACCAGTGCGACCGCAAGGGTAATAACCATGCCGAAGTGTTGGGTACGTTCGTCGATGAGGCAATGTCCTTCGCCGACAGCCATGCCATACCCCTCGACGCAGTGTCGGTGAGCGGCGGTCCCGGTTCATACACCGGATTGCGCATTGGCGTGTCAATGGCAAAGGGAATATGCTATGCTCTCAACATCCCCTTGTTGTCGGTATCCACGCTCGAACTGATGTGCGTGCCGGTGTTGCTCCACCACGAAGAAATAGAGGACGACGCCTTGTTGTGCCCGATGATCGACGCAAGACGCATGGAGGTGTATGCTGCCATCTACGACAGGTCGCTGAAAGCCCTTCGCCCCATCCAGGCCGATGTGGTGGATGGTGATACCTATCGCCAGTGGCTCGACGAGCGCCCCGTGTATTTCTTCGGCAACGGCGCCGCCAAGTGTATCGACACCATAGCCCATCCCAATGCCCGTCTTATCGAAGGCATCGAACCGTTGGCAAAATGGATGATGCCATTGGCAGAGAGGAAAATGTTCAACGGCACATTCGAGGATGTGGCATATTATGTGCCATATTATCTGAAGGATTTCGTGGCGAAACTGCCGAAGAACGAACTGATAAGGAAATAGGAATATAATAAGGACGAAGTCAACAAAATAAACGATGGATATAAAAGGATTAGACTACAACACCAAGCGTGAGACACTGCTGTTGCCCGAATATGGCAGGGAGATACAGCGAATGGTAGATTATGCCATTGGTTGTCCCACCCGTGATGAGCGCAATGCATGTGCCAATACCATAGTGAGAATGATGGGCACAAAGGTGCCAAACGCCACCGAGACCAACGATGGTGTCAGGGCATTGTGGGATCATCTCTATATTATGGGTCGCGGACAACTTGACATTGACTGGCCCTACGACATGAGCGAGGCAGTCAAGATAACCCAGAAGCCACGACCTATGCCCATACGCAAGAACCATGTAAAACTGCGTCACTATGGTCATTTGGTTGAGGAATGTTTCGATATCCTCAAGACCATGCCCAATGGAAGGGAAAGGGACAAGCTGATATATCTCACCGCCAATCAGATGAAGCGCGACCTCGCAATATGGGGACGCGGTACAATGGACGACGAGAGAGTGGCCGACGACCTGGCTCGATTCACCGACGGATGTGTACAGCTCGATATCAATAACATGCGACTTGAGAGAGTACAGGAGACAGCTGCCCTTATGAACGTTAATGGAAACCGTATGGCTAAGCAAGGAAAAAAACGTAAGAAATAATCACAGCCTATGGCATCATTCATAATTGAAGGCGGACATCCGCTCAAGGGAGATATAACCCCACAGGGAGCCAAAAACGAGGCACTGGAGGTGATATGTGCCTCACTGCTCACTTCCGACGAGGTGATAATACGTAATATACCTGATATCAGGGATGTGAACAACCTTATCCTCCTTCTAGAGGATATCGGAGTGAAGGTGAAGCGCCTGTCGAGAAACGACTATTCGTTTTGTGCCGACGCACTCAATCTCGATTATCTCGAGAGCACTGAGTTCGTCAAGAAATGCTCGGCTCTCAGGGGCAGTGTCCTTATGATTGGTCCACTGCTGGCACGATTTGGCAAGGCAGTAATAGCCAAACCCGGTGGTGACAAGATAGGTCGCCGCCGTCTCGACACCCATTTTCTTGGTTTCAAATATCTTGGCGCTGAATTCCGACAGGTATATAACACAGATGTATATGAGATATTTGCCGAAAAACTCATAGGCTGCTATATGCTGCTCGACGAGGCTTCAGTGACGGGTACTGCCAATATAATTATGGCGGCAGTGTTTGCCGAGGGAACAACGACAATATATAATGCAGCTTGTGAACCATATATCCAGCAGCTTTGCCACATGCTCAACAAGATGGGAGCGCGCATCAGTGGAATAGGCAGCAACCTCCTCACTATCGTAGGTGTGGAGAGCCTGCATGGTGTGGAGCATAAAATCCTGCCCGACATGATTGAGGTGGGTTCATTCATCGGTATGGCGGCAATGTGTGGCGAGGGAATAAGGATAAAGGACGTGTCCCTGAAGAACCTCGGAAATATCCCCGATTCATTCCGTCGATTGGGAGTAAGGATAGATGTTGAGGGCGACGATCTCATCATTCCCCAGCAAGACCATTACTCGATAGAGTCGTTTATCGACGGAACAATCATGACCCTTGCCGATGCCCCATGGCCGGGTCTCACTCCCGACCTCATATCCGTGCTCATCGTTGTTGCAACCCAAGCCAGGGGAAGTGTGCTCTTCCATCAGAAGATGTTTGAGAGTCGCCTCTTCTTTGTGGATAAACTGATTGACATGGGAGCGCAGATAATCCTCTGCGACCCCCATAGGGCAGTGGTTGTAGGTCACGACCATAACATCAAACTGCGTGCAGGTCGCATGGCAAGTCCAGATATCCGTGCCGGTATTGCGTTGCTGATTGCCGCAATGAGTGCCAACGGAACAAGCCGTATCGACAATATCGAGCAGATTGACCGTGGATACGAGGATATTGAGGAACGACTCAATTCCCTCGGGGCAAGAATCAGAAGAGAATAAAGATGATAAAAGAGGAAGACGTATATAAGATAGGCCGAATAGGCAAACCCCACGGTGTGAGCGGTGAGGTGACCCTGCGATTCAGCGACGACGTGTTCGACCGCGTCGATGCCGACTATGTGGTATTGCTGGTCGATGGAATCCTGGTGCCGTTCTTTATCGAGGAATACCGTTTCCGCAGCGACGAGGTGGCACTCATGAAGTTTGAGGACATCGACACGATAGAAAGGGCCTCCGAACTCACCGGTTGCGACGTGTTCTTTCCGCGCCATCTTGCCGATGCCGACGATGACATGCTTACGTGGAGCCAGATTGTGGGATATGACATTGTGGATGTATCACCTGGCAAGACGCAAGATGTATCACAAGAGAAACTAGTCGGTCGCATAGCATCAGTAGATGAGACAACCATCAACGTATTGCTCGAACTGACCGACGGTACTCTCATCCCCGCGGCTGCCGAACTGATAGCCGACATCGATCATGATGCCCACAAACTATATATGACATTACCCGAAGGACTTATATAAATATCATAAGGATTATGAAGAAACAGATTGCAATATTAGGCTCTACCGGTTCAATCGGTACACAGGCCCTCGACGTTATAGAGGAACATTCCGACCTCTATGAGGTGTATTGCCTCACTGCCAACAACCGCGTGGAACAGTTGGCCGAACAGGCAAGGAAGTTTAAGCCGGCAGCCGTGGTGATAGCCAATGAAGCCCACTACGAACGCCTGCAGCAGTTGCTTGCCGACGAACCGGACATCAAGGTGTATGCCGGTGCCAAGGCCATCGACGAGATAGTGGAGTCGCCGTCAATAGATATGGTGCTCACGGCGATGGTGGGATTCGCCGGACTGAGCCCTACCATTAGTGCGATAAAGGCACACAAGAAGATATGTCTCGCCAACAAAGAGACGCTCGTGGTGGCTGGCGAACTGATATGCAGGCTCGCGGCAGAGAACCACTCGCCGATACTCCCTGTGGACAGTGAGCATTCGGCGATATTCCAGAGCATCGTGGGCGAGGGCGACAACGAAATAGAGAAAATCCTGCTCACGGCATCCGGCGGACCGTTCCGCACATTCTCAAAGGAACAGCTCGCCAAGGTGACGAAGGCAGACGCCCTGCACCATCCCACATGGGAGATGGGGGCGAAGATCACCATCGACAGCGCCTCGATGATGAACAAGGGCTTCGAGGTGATAGAGGCAAAGTGGCTCTTCGGAGTGGACGTAGACAAGATTCAGGTGCTCGTGCATCCGCAGTCGATAGTACATAGTGCGGTGCAGTTTGTTGACGGGGCTGTGAAAGCACAGCTCGGAGTGCCCGACATGCGTCTGCCGATACAGTATGCCTTCTCATATCCCGACAGGCTGCATCTCAACGGCGACAGACTGAATCTCTTTGAGCATCCGCTGGAGTTCTTCGAGCCGGATATGGAGAAATTCCGCTGTCTGGCGCTTGCCTACGAGGCGATGCGCAAAGGGGGCAACATGCCTTGCATACTGAATGCCGCCAACGAGATAGTGAACCGCGGATTCCTTGACGACAAATGCGGTTTCCTCGACATGCCGCGCATCATAGAAGAGACCATGGCAAGGGTGGCGTTTGATGCCAACCCGTCGTACGACACCTACATCGCTACCGATGCCGAGGCAAGACGAGTGGCAACGGAGCTGATGGGAGCATGACGGAAACGGCAAAGAGACATCGTCCTTTACATTATTATATATATAGAAAGAAAGTGTGGAAGCCGTTTTACTCCAGTTCGTTTTGGAATGACGGCGCATCAACTCAAGAATAACAACCCAAGAATATCAACAAAACAAGATGGAAATATTTTTAATCAGATTGCTGCAGTTCATGCTCGCAATCTCTATCCTTGTCCTGCTGCATGAGGGCGGACACTTCTTTTTCTCAAAACTTTTCGGTGTGCGCGTAGAGAAGTTCTACCTTTTCTTCGACCCCTGGTTCCACCTCTTTGAATTCAAGCCGAGGAAGAGCGACACGACATACGGCGTGGGATGGCTGCCGCTGGGCGGATACTGCAAGATTTCGGGAATGATAGACGAATCGTTCGACACGGAGCAGATGAAACAGCCCGCACAACCATGGGAGTTCCGTTCCAAACCGGCATGGCAGCGACTGCTGATAATGATTGGCGGAGTGCTCGTCAACTTCCTGCTCGCCCTGTTCATCTACAGTA
>JALFCW010000089.1 GCA_022771625.1 Prevotella sp. | reverse complement strand
ATGAACTGCTTCGGATAACTGTCGCGGCTGCTTGGCCACAAACGGCGTCCCTTACCTCCGGCAAGAATGACGCAATAACCCATATTTCTCTTTTCCATAGCGATTATTATTTATTGTTGTCCGTTTTCAGCCGCTAAGGTACACAAAATTATTGGAATAAACAAATATTTTGTATTTTTTTGAGTAAATATTTGCCAAATTCAAAAATATGTTGTATCTTTGCACCCGCAAATAGCCCAGATGGCGGAATCGGTAGACGCGCTGGTCTCAAACACCAGTGGAGCAATCCGTGCCGGTTCGACCCCGGCTCTGGGTACTTAGAACACCTCGTAAGTCGAAGATTTACGAGGTGATTTCTTTTTCTGAGTTATTTATTATATAGGATGTTCAAGTTGAGACTTACACTTTTTTGACTACCTGCTTAAATTGTCTCAACGATAAATCTGCTAGCAATACTGCATGTTCCTCCTCTTCCTTCGGACTATCCTTCGGTCTCCAAGCCACGATGAAGCGGATGGAAGCAGTGATGACTTCATATCCTTTTTCAGCCCAAAGGCGCAGGTCTGTCTGCATCTTCTGCGAGAGTTGGGCTATAGGCATGTCTGACTGACTGCAGTAAAGATAGTTGTTAGAAAAACGGAGCTTCTGTCCTGCACGGAGAGCAAGTATCTCTTTCTTTCGCGACTTGAAGAAACTGAGGTTAACGTCCCTATGTGACAACTGGATGACAATTTCGTCGGGCATGTCATACTTATGCTGGCAGGTGTGGTGCTCATCTGCCGGCATAAGGTCGAAAATGGAACAGTCGGTATGGATGAACAGACGCTCTTTGGCACGGGTGGCTCCTACATAGTATCGGCGAAGTACTTCATCGGTTAAATGTTGAGGCTCGGTGATGAGCATAAAGACATCATCAAACTCCCGTCCCTTAGCCTTGTGGATGGTGGAGACAATAATGTCGGCTCCAGAAAGGTCGCAGAAGTCCTCTACGGATGACTCGAATATATATTCCTTGAAGTCAGTGATGTATTTAGCCTTGTTTGTCTGTTCAAAAAGCAGGATACATCGTTGAAGGTAATGAAGGCTTTCCGAATCTGAATATTTTTCATAAGTCTTTTGTTTCGCCTTTTCCCACACATCATTATGGATAAGAGGTGTGTGCGTGTCCTTGTCTATCATTTTGACGAACATACGCACTTCTGCCATGTTCCAAAATCGGAAACCATCCATGCTTTGTATCAGTTTACTGCTCAATCCGTGCTTGCGCAACAACGCTATAAGTATGACTGCCTCCTCGTTGGTTTGGGTTAATATGCACGTTGTACCCTGACCAAGATGTGACACTAAGTCTTCTACAAGTGGTTGGTACAGCGTATGCGACAAGTGATGATGGATGCTGACGAATCCGTCTTTCTTGTTCATAGAGACGAGTTGGGTGTTTTTTAATCTTTCCCTTATTCCACTTACAAAAGCATTGGCAAAACCGACTATGTGCCCGGCACCACGGTAGTTCTCGGTCATCTCGATGAATCGGCCTTCTGCATCCTTCAGCAGCTGGGACATATAACGGGAGTTGGAGCCACGAAACTCGAAGATGTTCTGGTCGTCATCGCCCACGGCAATCACGCGCATCTCCTCGTTGGCTGTTATGAGGGCTCGTACCAAGGCATACTCCTCCTGACTCATGTCCTGAGCCTCGTCAATCACCAAAACTGTCTTGGCTATGCGGTTTGGTTCCACCTCTCCATCTCCAATCATCTGTGCTGCACGCGCCACAACGTCCTTGGCATCATCGAGATTTCCTATCCTGCCAAGCAGGTCGAAGCAATAGGAATGGAATGTCTTGATTTCCACAAAGTGGGCAGCATTGCCAATGAGAGTCATAAGTCTTTGCTTGAATTCTATCGCCGACGCTCGCGAGAAGGTGAGCATCAGCAGTTGTTCGTGCTTCACATCCTCAAGCAAGAGCAGCGATGCCAATTTGTGTACCAATACGCGGGTCTTGCCACTTCCAGGACCTGCTGCCACCACTATGCATCGTGATTCCTTGTTGGAAATTATCTCCATTTGCTTTGACGAGAGAGAGCCAAAGAGCTGTTGATATTTCTCTGGTGAAATGTTTCTTTCTATCTGACTAACACGTTCTCCCTTGAAATACTTCGATATAAACAGCTTGTAATCCATTTGGAAGTAATTCTGGACAAATTTCAGGGCGGCATCATAATCGCTAACCATCAGATTGGCATATTCTCCCACTATATGCACTTGTTGAATCTTTTGTTTGTAGAACTCGTTGAGCATGCGGTAGTCGTCCTGCTTGTAGCGCAATCTGTTGTCCTTGATACGTCGAATGTCCATGGCATTATAGAGCACAAGAAAGCCTCCCTCAAGTTTCAATGCATCAATCTTCGACAAGTAGAGCAATGCCTCCTCAACATCCTCCAACTGAACATCCCGCAAGGTGCCGAAGAGGTTTTGACCGTTGGATTTCAAGTTGTTAAGCAATTCAATCACAGAGAATTGAACACCTATCTTCTTTGTATCTTCTTCAGTGGACGATGGTATAAGGCTGTAGAGCCATTCAATTGTGAACTGGCATATCTCCATGCGTTTTTCAAAACGCCTCAGTGTGGAGCCCATATCCCACTGTCGGCTTAGCTTAATATAGCGGGAGGCATCCTCTTTCTTGCGGGTATAGCCTTTTATGGTAAGGAAAAACAATAAGGTACGTATATCTTTTTCCGTGGCAGTATCTATGCCCTCTTTTTGGGCATTGTCGTTAAGTTGTTTATATGAAATACAAATAGATTCATCGGGTATATGCTCGAGAATATAACGCTCGAGTTTCATAAACCGCTCCAGCAGACGTGTTGACTTATGTTCAGTCTCTCCAGCATCACTCAAAAAGGCGGAAATATCCTTTGAGTCGGCAAGAATACCCTCCTGACGCATACGCTCTACACATGAAATCACTTCGTTCTTGCTCAGTCCGAGTATGTCGGCTAAGTAGTCAACACGCGATTCTGCTTCGGCATCTTGTGCCTTGGCAATGTGTTTCTGCGTAATCAGCGACTTTATGATTCTCACAGCCTTTTCTACATCTCCTTCTTCAAAAAGCAAGGATTCGGTGATACGTTTACGTGCCTCATCCATATTTTTCACGGTGATTCCCGTGGCATAGACATGCGGCACATTGTTTCCGCGTTCCAAATATCCAGCTTGCTCCAGTGCTGCCAAGGCTGTGCGCACCCTCGTCTCTATATCTGAAACTGAGTCGTCCCACCCTGCTTTTCTTGCTATTTCCAAGGCAGAGCAAGAGGTGCGCATACGTTGCTTAGTCATTTCCTTTACAGCCTTCCACACCTGCTGTATCTCACTGATACTGAGTTTCGTCTGGTTGAGCAATATGAAATGCTTGTCAAGGTCGGCATCGCTATAGAGCACAAAGCAGCGTGCCTCCATATGAGGGTCACGACCGGCGCGTCCGGCCTCCTGCACATAATTCTCCAACGAATCGGAAATGTCGTAATGTACCACCAGTCCCACATCTTTTTTGTCAACACCCATACCAAAAGCAGACGTTGCGACGATGATGCGCACTTTGTCAGTCATAAAGGCATCCTGGTTAGCTATCTTATCGTCAGAATCCATCTTGCCGTTGAATGGCAAGGCTTTGAACCCATCTCGCGTTAGCTTTTGTGCCAGTTCTTTGGTGCGTCTAGTGCGTGATACATACACGATAGTAGGGCAGGATGATGCGGATATCAACGAGCGCAATTTCATGTATTTATCCTCGTCGGTATCGGCATGGATGACCGAATAATGCAGGTTGGTGCGGGTGGCAGTGGAGGCGAATATCTGAAGGTCGAGATTGAGTGTCTGTTTGAAGTAGTCGCAGATGTCCTGTATCACCTTTTGCTTTGCTGTGGCGGTGAAGCATGAAACGGGTATAGGCTCACTATTATGTTTTTTCTTTTGGTATTGGCTGATAAACTTGCCTATATAGAGGTAATCCACACGGAAATCCTGTCCCCAAGAGGAGAAACAATGGGCTTCGTCAATAATAAAGCGTACAATATTGCGTGCCAACAAAATCTTCTCTATCGTCTTCGATCGTAGCATCTCAGGGGAAATATACAACAGTGAGGCATCACCATCCAATACTCGGCTGATGGATTCCGAGCGGCTGATGGGATCAAGCAAACCATTGATGGTGACTGCTTCCGTGATACCTTTCTCTGCCAGATTATCCACTTGGTCTTTCATCAATGACTGTAAAGGCGAGATAACAACGGTAAGTCCATGCACAGAACGCCCTTCCATTAAGGCAGGCAATTGAAATGTAAGCGACTTGCCTCCGCCGGTAGGGAAAATGGCGAGCAACGACTTGCGCTCCACGGCAGCAAGGGCGGCACGCTCTTGTAGCGGTTCTCCCTCGTATGTCCTGAACTCGTCATAGCCGAAGAACTGTTTCAGATTGACATGCACATCAAGGTTCTTATTGCAGTAATCACAACCTGTGGTGCAGTGGTTATGACGGAGAAGACGCACGACATTCTCCACATTCGGATAGTTGAACAGCACCCATGGCGGCGTTACTGAACGGTGGTCAGTGGTGGATATCAAAGACAGTGAGTATGCAAGTTCGCAAGGTTGCTGGATGATGATACTGTCCAAATCGGCATGTTCGCAAATCTTTCCTCTATATTCCGAACGAATCAGCTCCGCCAGTACGTCTTTCCTTTCAGTCTTGGCATTTATAAAAGCGAGGAAGCCCTCAAACTCTTTTTGTCCTTGAAGTAATGTGGCGAAAATGGTCTTCATGGCCGGAGAAAGCCTTTCCCATTGGGCCACCTCGTCCATAAGCAAGTCACGTGCCTTCTCGCAGTCGTTGACCGGGTTGTTCATCTGTTCGCTAATCAACTTGTCGTCTTTCAGCAAGCGATGATATGGGTGCTCGGGGAAAAGCAACGGCGAGACATACAGTGTATCGACAAGCATCCCACTGTCCGTTTTTTCTCCAAAGAGATATTTTGCGTCGTGATGTATGATGTTATGTCCACAGACGAAATCGACGTCCTTCAGAAAAACCGTCAGTTCCCCTTTGTTGGCAGAATGATACACAGCTCCGTCCCATCTAATTGCCCCGATATCATGAATAGTATGGTCCTTGGTTCCCACCTCGACATCCACAAAAGCATATCGGGAAGCGTAGTGTGGCGCTTCCTGTGAGTGGGCAGATAATTTGTCCGCTTCACTCAATGCATCTATGATTCTGTTCCCAAAGGACATTTTTATTTAATTACTTCCCAATTTGAAGAAGAAAACCATGCCGGCATCGAGTAAGTCAAAGAAATTACATCCACCTTCGGTATTAAGGAATGCACAAGCTGTGTGCATACCATCCTTCAGCTCACCAGTCGTCTTTTTCAACTCCAGTGTGCGTGACTCATCTGCGACTATCAAAGTATTAATGTTGTCAATAGTCATTGTGGTTATTTTATAAACGATTATCAAATTATGGCCACAAAATTACAAAAAGTATTTTATACTTTGGCATAAAAGAGGGAAAACTGCAAAAATTACCTTTATATATTATACGGATTTTGAAAATTATTAGTATCGAGATATGAACGAACCATTAGTTACAAAGCCTCGATTTCTTCCTCCGCCAATCCTGTCATCTCTGATATGTCAGTTGCTGAGAATCCTCTGGACTTCATTTTTCGTGCAATGACCTTTTTTTCCTCTGCATGCCCTTCTGCAAGTCCTTCTGCAAGACCTTCCGCATGCCCTTCTGCACGTCCTTCCCTGCGCGCCGAGTCAATGGAGTTCTTGATGTCGCGATAGGCCTTTAGGCTATCCTCGTACTCACGCAGCTCCTCGGGGGTGAATGTGGCTATTTCGGCCTCCTTGAACAGGCGGTCGAACACTTTGTCGCGCAAAGCCTTGGGGCGGCTCTCCAACTTATATAGGTTCTTTAGAACGAAAAGCCATTTGTCGTAAAGCGTCTCCAACTCGTCCTCCTTCTTCTTGAACTTGGCAATCTCCACGTATATGAAGTCGAGCTTCTTATAGAACACCTTGTTGGTCTTGATGTCGCAGAGCTTCACGGTGTGGGTTATCTCCTTCTTGTCGAAGGCTTCCTCCTTCATGTCGAAGTTCAAAAGAGCCACAGTATATACACGTGAAAGCTTAAAATCCCAGTCGGCACCTTTCTTGGCTTGTTCGCGAATGGGGAATGTGGAATAAAACAGGGAGCGGTCCTTGAAGAAGTCCTGATAGGCATTTTGCATCTCGACGATGAACTTCTCGTCGTTCTCGCCCTCGCAATACACGTCGAAAATTGCCTTGCGTGACGACGCGTTGTCGCCGAAATGCTCCGTGTTGAGATACTTCACGTCCTTGATAACCTGTTTACCGTCGAACAGGCTATTGAGGAAGTTTATCAGCAAGTCCTTGTTGGGAGCAGTGCCGAATATGCGCTTGAAACCGAAGTCGGTCAGCAGGCTGATGTATCTTTCTTCTATTGTTGCCATATATTTATTCCTATATTTCCGTTGCAAAAATACGAAGTTTTTTTTGAATCAGCAAGAAAACGACGGAAATTTTTATATATCAGGGATATTATTTGTGATAATACTTGCAGTTCAGCGTCACCCGTCACCTTGATGACGGCAATTTTTTGTGGGGTGTTGGGAGATTGACCATATTTACAATTAATTAACCCTTCTCATCAATATAACATATATCACCACGGGGGCTCCTATCACCGGGGTTATGGCGTTCAGGGGGAGGAGACTGCCTGAAGCGGGAAGGGTGCAGCAAAGATTGCACACAAGGGCGGTGATGGCTCCTACAATCATTGTCATAGGCATTTGTATGCGGTGATCGCTCGTGCGGCATATCATCTTGGAAATATGGGGCACGGCAAGACCGATGAAGGAGATAGGACCACAGAAAGAGGTGACTATCGCCGTCAGCAAACCAGTGATGACCAGCAGGTAGTTGCGGATTCGGGTGGTGTTGATACCGAGGTTTTCGGCATAACTCTCCCCTAGCTGTATGATGTTGAGCGGTTTGATGAGTAAAAGGGATGCTATCAGACCTAAAAGGCACACTGCGGAATACTGGAGGAGGAGACGCATGGGTACACCGCCGAAATTGCCCATTCCCCACACAACGTATGACTTCACCCCTTCCTCAGTGGCAAAATAGTTGAGCAAACTGATGGCTGCCGAGGCAAGATAGCCTATCATGATACCGATGATGAGTAGCATGATGTCGTTTTTTACTATCAGTGAGAACATGAACACCACTGCCATCACAGCCACAGCTCCAAGAAAAGCACCTGCAAAGACGGCAGCAAAACCGCTGAACGAGAGGGCTCCGGCCGTAAGACTGCCTCCGAAAAGCAGGATGACAAGAGCGGCACCCACTCCGGCACCACTGCTGATACCGAATATCGACGGGTCGGCAAGGGGATTGCGGAAGGCTGTCTGCAACATCAAGCCGCTCACTGCAAGCGACATACCCGACAACAAGGCCGTTACTGCCTGAGGAAGTCGCGACTCTATTACAATAAACCGCCATACCGATTTGGACGATTCACCACCTGTAAGGATGTTGAACACCTCCTCAGTCGGGATATCAATCGAACCGTATGCAAGATTGGCTATGAACAGTAATACGGCAAGTATGACGAGCAGACAGATTTTCTTCACTTTACTTTCTTGAAATATATAGGTTGACGTTTTGTCTGTGGATGGAACATTGCTATGAAGTCCTCAAGCAGACGGTCGGGATGGAATGGTGTTGACTCATAGAAGGTGGTGCGCTCTGTGGAGCAGCCATATACATTACCTTTAGAAAAAGCCTTGATATGCGAGAACACCTTATAGTCGTTGGATATACTATTGAGCGATTTCTCCTCTCCTCCATAGCGGAACAGCCATAAGTCGGCATCATCACATTGGCTGACAACCTTCTCAAGGGCGAGAGCCACACTGCCGCCATTTTCATCATTGGCAAAGCAATAACGACCTCCTGCATCGGCAATCATCTGTCCGATGGTGCTCTTGCCACCCGGAACATACCATGTGTTGCCCGAGGGGAAATCCACCATCACCTTGGGATGGGAGTCATAAGCCTTTGCCTCGTCGGAAAGAGCTTTGTATCGTGTCACCACATCATTAAATATACTGTCAGCCTGTTGTTCGGCACCGAACAGCATACCATAGAACTTTATCCATTCGGCGCGTGCCAAGGGAGAAATCTCCATATAGTCGGCACATTCGATGATGGGCACACCGATGTGGTCGAGTCTGCCATAACCGCCACTGTTCTCGAATGGAGAGAGCATGATGACATCTGGCGAGAGGTTGATGATTTTCTCTACATTGGGCGACATGCTGCTGCCCACGTTGGCAATCTTGTTTGACGCAACGAGAGCCTTTATCTCCTCTCGTTTTACATATTCCACATCAGCCATTCCGCTGATACGCTCCTTGATACCCATGTCGGCAATGACAGAGGCATGCACGGTGGTGAACACCACAGCATTCCTGACGGGAACATTTATGATAGTGCCTTCGGGCAGATGAGGGTAGTCGGGATTGCTGACGAGGACGTAGCGATGAAGAACCTCGCCTTGTTTCCATGGATTGCTGATTTCCACAACCTTATATCCCTCGTGCTCCACGATGTTGAGCAGACGGGAATAAGACAAGCGAAGCGTGTCTGCCCCAGCCTGCGACTTGCGGCTCACGCCGGAAGTGCAGGATGAGAGGGCGACTATAATAAGTGTCAAACAAAAAGCAAATTTTTTCATTTCTTATACTTTACATTACTACAACTTTCTTTGGGTTCTGTCCCCATGAGGTGAATGAACCGAGGAGCTTGTAGTTGCTGTCGAAGTGATATACAGTGCCGTTGCCTGCACTATATAAGGATGTGGTGATATAGAACGAACCATTCTCGCCCTTACTGAGTGAGTAGATGGTGGCATTTGCAAGAGCGGATGCTGCTGATGTAATCTTCGATGTTACATCGGTCTTGGTCTTTGTAGATGCGTCATACACGAAGTATGTATTTATAGTCTCGTATGTTTCCCAATCAGTCTTTGAGAATACTGCGAATGTCTTGTTGTCGTTTTCACCTTCAATCACGTGTGTGGCATATTCACCGGTGTCCTCAGCCTTACCGCTCTTGATGTCATACACCCAGAGGGGAGTATGGGTGTAATCGATAGAACCATAACCCTGGATGAACACGTAGTTATCAGTGGCACACACGATCTGGGTGTTGTCGCATACGTCAACCGACTTGGTGGCAGCATCAGTGAAATTCTTGGTGTCGATGATAAACATACGCTTGTCGGCGGTGTAGTCGAGAGTATTTCCACATGCAACATAGAGGATGCCATTTTCCTCGTCAATTCTTTCTGCAGCTGGACCCACTGCCACCTTACCGGCCTCTGTGAGGTCGTTGGCATTGAGCTTTACAACATATCCGCCGTAGGTTGTGACATAGATAAATCCATCGCACTCAGCAAGATAACGAGGTTGACCGAGGTCGCTACCGAATGATTTGCGCGTCTGCTCTATTCCAGCCTTGTTGAGTTTGGCAACATAGCTTGAACCATATACAGAGACGTAGATGTTATTGTCTTCAACGATGAGGTCCTGACCAGTGTCGCCCAACTGTTTCTTGTTCTGTATGAGGTAGAGGTCGTTGGCTGCCTTTGTCGTAGTGTCCATAACAGCGTCGAAGAATGCAATCGATGCGTTGTTCTTTTGAAATGAACCTTCGTTGAGCACAAGACCGCGATGTTCGGGCAGTGCCACATTGGAGCCATATTCAAATGGGTCGTATTTGTCGTCACTACATGATGTGAAAGCTGTTGATACAGCGAGTCCGCATAGTGCGGAAAGGAATAAATTTCTAAATTTCATTGTCGTTTGTATAATTATTATGTTATGTTAAAATTCCACTGTTGCCGAAGCGGTCAGCGAGCGACCTGGCATCGGATAGTATTTGATAATCTCGTATTGCTCGTTGGTGATGTTGTTCACCGAGAGCTGGAGATTGATATTGCTTGAATTGCCGAGATCGAAGCGTCGTGATATGCTCACCGAGTGCTCCATATATGGCGAGAGATGATATTCCCTGATGTTCTGAGCCATAGAATAGCGCTTGCCTTGACCTGTGGCCGAATAGCCGACGGTGAGCCATGGGGTGTTGAGTATTGCAGATATGCCTCCGCTCACCTTCGCCGTGTAGGGCAGTTGACTGCCGTATGTCGCACTGCCGTCGGTTTTGTCCTTGGCATCCTGAACAGAGATGGAGGCAGAGAGTATCACACTTGTTTTCTTTGCGATATCTATCTCCGTAGCTATGGTGGCATCCAGTCCCCATATCTCCACCTTGCCGAAGTTCACCATCTTCCATATATATGTTGATGGGAAGGCCACAATCTTGTCAGTCACATTATTATAATATCCGTCGGCGGTGAGAGCGATATATTTCACGCAACCCATGCGTCGCGAGTTCCATGTGAGTCCAATACCATATTCGTGTGCCTTCTCGGGGCGCAATGCGGTGTTGCCTATCTGCAGATAATACAGGTCATTGAATGTAGGCATACGGAATGTCGATTTATACAATGCCCTGATATACAGGGCCTCTTCGGGCAGTATGCGCCAACTGAGCGACAGTGAGGGAGAGAGATGCTTCCTGTCCTCTGGGGTCTTCAGTGAGTATTTCTCGCTTTCCGTCAACTCTTCTGTGGCGTATGTCATTACAAGATTTCCCTCGGCAGTCAGTCTGCCTATGCGCAGTTTTGCGGCAAGGGCAGTGAGCGATGTGAATCTCAGCGGATTGGGACTTCCGTTGACGGTAGTGCGCAACTTGTTGAACGCAGCATCCTCAGCCAATGACATTGTAAACCATCTGAGCGGTTGCCAATTGATTGTGGCTGAGGCATAATACTCGTCCTGACTATTCACCTCTTCCTTTCTGCCGTTGGTGTATTTGATGTTGTAGTCCTCATATTTGTTCCACGAGTGAGTGTATTTTGCCCTTGCCGTCCATTGCCATTGTTCGTTCCACCTTTTATTATATATAGCTTGGGCAAAGAGGTTCTCGTCCCAAAGATGCTCGTTACTCTCATTGTTATATAGTATCACCGACCCTGGCAGTCCGCGGCTCGAACGGTAGTAATATCCCTTGACATTGAGTGAGGAACTGTCGGCAAACAATGTGTTCACGTTTCCCTCCACATGCCACTGACTGATTCCAGAGTTTATTCTGCGCTCGAGAGTGGATTCCAGTCCGTTTACAAGCGTATAGGGATAGTTGCCGTCGGCACGCATATAGTCGGCATTAATCGACATAATGGTTGATTCAGAAAGTCGTTGCCACAGACGCAGTTTGGGATTAACCTGTCCCCACGAACCGCCAGAGACACCTATTCTCCATAACGAGGACTTGTCAGCATCCAGCTTTGGCTGTTCAGTGGTGATGCCCATCACGGCAGCCGATGCATAGTGGCGTGCCGACTGTAGCATGTCGCTACCCTGACCTATTGCGACAGACAGCATACTTACATTATCCAATGAGAATCGGCCGATGTCAATCTGTCCTGCCTGTGTGTTGCTCACCACAATACCGTCGTAGCTCACGGCAGTGTGCTGGGCACCGAGATTGCGCACCGATACGGTTTTCATTCCGCCAATGCCGCCGTAGTCCTTCACCGATGTTCCGGCGAATTTCTTCACTGCATCTGCAATGTTCTGCAAGCCCATAAGTCGGATGTCATCACCGCTAAATGACTGCACAGGTATTGTGGAGAAGACATTGGCTGTGCGGCTCCTGTTGGCCGTAACAACAACATCCTCTATCGTATGCGTGCGCAGCGTGTCTTGTGCCGCAACACATGTCATACAGAAAAGGGCGACAATACCTGACGCAAGTCTCTTTACTACAATCATTGCATAATGTCTTCTTTCAAGCCCTATCCCACGAGGGTTGGAAAAATTTAGCATCGGCAGGTCTTCTGACTTTTGCCAAGCTGGAATGTCTTCCCGATCATTGCGTGTCAGTGACATTGTTGTATTCCAGCCGTATAAAGGCAATCTACAGCAGCGGGACTGTCAGAGATTCTCACTCTGTTCCCTTTTAATCACATGGTGTGAACCAAATGCGGGTGCAAAGATAATACATTTTTCTTTATCGGCAAAGAAAAAGCGGATTTTTTTGCAAATTTATTAATTTATTGTGATGAAGAATTTTTTTATTGTAATTTTCTTCATTAGCATTAAAATGCGTTAAATATGTGAATTTTTTGTCTCCACATTTGCGTAATATATAAATAATAAGTATCTTTGCGCAGTTATTCATTTAACGTAACGCAAAACGAATAATTATGGTTTTGAATAAAAATACAAAGAATCCTTTTGTGATAGAGGGATATGTGTCGCCAGATTATTTCTGCGACCGTGAGAAGGAAACCGCACTTCTTACGAGGCATCTGACAAATGGTTGCAACGTGACACTTATGGCTCCTAGACGACTTGGGAAGTCGGGATTGGTGTTCAACTGTTTCAACCAACCAGAGGTGCGTGAGGCATATCATTGTATCTATGTTGATATATACGAGACAAAAAACCTTGATGAATTTGTATATGAATTCGGTAAGAGTATTCTCGCTGAGCTTCGCCCCAAGGGACGCAAGGTTTGGGAGAACTTCCTGAATATTCTTAGTTCGTTGAGATCCATAATCTCATTCGACATTAATGGCAATCCGGAATGGAGTGTGGGCATTGGAGACATTTCCCTGCCGGATGTGACTTTGGACGAGATATTCGCTTATTTGAATAATGCGGATAAACCATGTTTGGTGGCAATTGACGAGTTTCAGACAATAGCTAATTATCCCGAGAAGACGGTTGAGGCATCGCTACGCAAGAGAATTCAGAATTGCCACAATGCAAGTTTCGTGTTCTCAGGCTCTAAACGCCATTTAGTGGCGCAGATGTTCACATCACCTTCCAGACCATTCTTCAACAGTTCGGCAATCATGGGTATTGAACCCATCGACCGCAATGTGTATTTTGACTTTGTCAATCGCCATCTCTCACCGATAGGAAAGACCATTTCACGTGAGGCTTTTGATTTTGTCTATGACACCTATCAAGGTGTGACTTGGTATATACAATATGTGATGAATATGCTATACACATCTTTTTCTCCCAACAGTGTGTTGGTGAAGGATGATGTGGAGAGTGTCGTGCGTGATATACTCTCGCAGCATCGTTTTGCCTATCAGTCACTTATGTATCAGCTGACCTCTAAACAGAAGCAGGTCGTTATGGCTATTGCACGCGAGGGGAAAGTGGGGGCGCTGATGTCGCAATCTTTCCTTCGACGGTATAATTTGGGTGCAAGTACAGTGCAGGCAGCCGTAAGAACTTTGCTCGACCGTGATTTCATCACTTTCGATGAGGGAGTATATCAGATTGGCGACATTTTCTTGGCACAGTATCTTATGATGAACTCCAAGGTTTAATGCCAATTTATAAATTTGTTACTATCATAACAATAATAACTCCTATTGTTTCGGCAGTGCGGTTGATACGCACAGCCTTTTCCATGTCTTCCCTTGTCAATGGTTTGTCGTGGTCGCCAATATATGGCTTGTCGAATGTCTCGCCAAAGTATTTGTGTGGACCGCCGAAACGGCAACCGAGGATGCCGGCGAGGGCGGCTTCGGGCCAACCACTGTTGGGACTGGCATGACATGGACCGTATTTCATAACGAACTTGATGAGATCAAGCCTCCAGGCTGCTATAAGCATAAGCAAGGCTGTGAGTCGGGCTGGGATATAGTTGGCAATGTCGTCAATGCGTGCCGCCACCTTGCCGAATTTCAGATAACGTGGTGAATGATAGGCTATCATCGAGTCGAGCGTGTTCACCATCTTATACCCCATCATTGCAGGCACTCCACCGATGGCAAACCAGAAGAGTGGGGCGATGACTCCGTCGCTGAGATTCTCGGCAAGAGTTTCGAGTGCAGCCTTGCGCACTTCCTCGTCGGTGAGTTCAGATGTGTCGCGACCTACAATACGTGACACTTGTCTCCTGCCCTCGTCGAGCGAGCGGTCGATGGCATAGAACACCTGGCGCACCTCGCGGATGAGTGTGGTGCCGGCAAGACAATAAAACACCAATATCGCGCGCACTGCCATACCTATATATATATTAATAGTGTCAGCAACAATCACCAATGCCCATGTCGCCAATACCACAACAGAGATGAGCGATATGGCAAGCAATGCACCCTTAAACACACGCCATTTTCCCCGATTGAGTAAGCGTTCTCCCCTGGCAATCATCTTTCCGAAGAGCACAACAGGGTGGGGCAGTCGCTCGGGGTCGCCTAAGAGGCGGTCGAGAAGCCAACCGAATACTAAAGATAAATTAGGAATTAGGAGTGATGAATTGATGTCCATTGTCTTATTGCATTTATGAGGATGTCGTTTTCTTCTTTGCTTTGTGCTGCCACACGGAAATGGCGGGTAGTGAGTGTGCGGAAGTTGGAGGCATCGCGGATGAGGATGCCGTGATTCTTGGCGAGCCAGTCTTTCAGTTCGGCGGCAGTACCTTCATCAAGTTCGCAGAGCATAAAGTTGGTGTCTGTCGGCATGGCAGATATTCCTTCTATCCCATCAAGAGCATTTCTCAGTCTTTGTGCCTCTGATATATAGTCTTCAATATTTATTATTGCTTTGAAATCATTGTCGATGATAAAATGTCCGGCAGATATTGCAAGAGCATTCACGCTCCACGGGCGTATGCACTTCCTTATTGCCTTTGCAAAGCGGCGGGAGGTGACTATATATCCAAGTCGAATACCCGGAATGGCGCATGTCTTGGTCATGGAATGAATCTGTATGATATTGCCTGCATCTACAGCTTGCCTTGCAGTCATCATCTGGCAAAGCGTGATGTCCTCGTATGACTGGTCGATTATCAATGCATTGTATTCTCGTGCCAAAGATAACATCCCACTTGCGTCGATAGCCTCGCCCGTGGGATTGTTGGGATTGCAAATCCACACAGCATCAGTGTCCTCGTCGGCATCACCTTGTATGAGCAGACCTGCATTTCGACAGGCATCCTCATATTCCGAAAATGTCGGTTGGATGATATGATGATGCGAAATGCCGAGATTGCGGCAAGCCTCCGCAGCGAGGTATATGGCATCCGTGGCACCATTGGTCACAATGACACATTCAGCGTCAATGCCCTTCTTCGCGGCAATCTTCGCCTCAAGTGTCAGTGCCTCAGGCTCAGGGTAATTGCATATCTTCCCCATCTCACCTCGCAAGTGTTCCACAAGCGGTGTGATGTCAGCATGGGCATATATGTTCGAACTGAAATTTATCCGAATACCCTCGTATCTGTATATGTCGTCTCCGTGACCGGTAATCATCTGATATGAAATTAGAGCTATTATATCATCTTTTGAATCAACATCTGTGTGTTGGCATATAACGGTATATCCGTTTTCCCAAGAATGGCAGGTGGTAGTGTCGCCATCTCTGAGAGATTGTCCATAGGCACCAACACGTTCTTCGCACCATTCTCAGACAACATTGAGACTCTGTCGTTGAAGTTTATGGCACGTTCTATCGCGCCGCCTATGCTGATATTCCCAATTACACCAAGGGCAGTTTTCAGGTTCCTTCCGAACACCGACGACACAATAGCTGCGAATGTAGCCCCACCAATGCCTTTATGCACTCCAATGCCAAGCATTGTGGTTATCTGTACCGTAATATCTATATTCGCAAGTGAATGATGCTGCGACAATATGGTCTTTTCGTTTGCACGTATATAGTTATATGTGTTTCTTATGTCTTCCTTTGCTTCTGTTGACGTGCTGCCGGTGATGGTTAGTTTGCCATTGCCGGGAATGGATATAACCTCTATTTTCACCAGCGACACTTTATCCCCATTGCTTGTTGCAGTATAACAAGTGCCTGGTGCAAGAGGAGCATCTTCTATCAGGTTTGTGCCACGCTCTTCCGGTACTGCTACAAAGAATTCCTCCTGTGTATCCTTGTCAATGTATGAAAAGTTAGTGTCCCAAAACTCCATACCGCCTATTCTCTTGAGTTGCTCTTTCACCCTTCTGCGCATCTCAATGGCCCATACAAGATAGTTGCGCACGTCTTCCTTGGTAAACGCTCCGTCCGGGTGCATAAGTTTGATAAGTCCCGACACCGTCTTGCGCACCGGTTTCGTGTCTCGTTGTTTCATCTGTGCGCCAAGCGTAAAGTATTTGTCTATGGCATCAGTATAGGTTGTTTTGCGTTGTGTATGCAGGAACTCACTGAAGAAGTCTGTACTGAAACCAAAGTGGTTGGTGAAGTTGGAAGGGGCAAACTTCATAACCTCCCATCCAGGCAGGAAAAATCCGATACGATCCAGAAAAGCGGTATCGTTGCAAATCTTGTCTGAGAAAGGTGAGAACAGATGGGATGTCTGCAGCACCGTTTCAACAGGCTGGTTAATATTGCCATTCAGGATGATGGAAACGTTGGCAGCCTTTTCGCCCGACCTGCCGCCTCTTGAGAAAGAGCCACTCTCCATATAGTCCTTCATCAATGGCACCACCTCACGGTCTTTGAACAGTTCGTCGGTTGACTCGTCGAAGCATATCGCGTCCCATTTCCCGACGGCTCCAATCTGTCCGTTGGCATTGTTTACAAACAGCGACGCTGCCGTTCCCTGTCCGCCACTGACGAGCATAGAGTAAGGAGAAAGCTCCTTGAAAACAAATGATTTTCCTGACGATCGTGGACCCAGTTCCGCCATGTTGAAGTTGGCTTCCACCAAAGGAATGAAACGTGAGAGAAGAAGCATCTTCATTCGTTCTGTCATTCCTTCCGATTCCGGTTCGTATCCACCACTGCGTAACAACACGTTGAGCCATTCCTCATTTGAGAACATAGAGCGTGCTCTCGCCACTTTGTCTTCCTCAAAGTTTGACAACTGTATAGGTCTTACCTTGCTTACCACAAACGGATATATCTTCTTGCCAATTACTATGGTATTGTCATAGTCAACGTCGATGATAGCCCAAATGCCGCCCAGCATCATCTTCTCATGCTGGCTGATAATCTCTTCTGAGATATTGGCATCATGGATGGCAAGGTTTGACATTTCCGCCCAGTATTTGTCTTTCGACGGGTCAAGTCTTACGGAAATCTTGTCGATAATCTTATATGTGCCTCTTTCGCGAATCTTCGCCTGCACAAGTGTAGCCTCGTCGGGATTGACATAGTGATCATGCAACACGCGCTTCACGCTTTCAATACCCTCCTGTATTTTCTCTTCGTCATCCGTGCTGCAAGAGTTGGCAAGCAGATATTCAAGTACAAACACCGGAACATTTGCGCCGCCTTTCACACTGCGCACCACATCCTTTCTCACTACATATCCCTTGAACAGGTCAAGAAGTTTTGAGTCAAGTTCTATCATGTCTTCAATACTTTTTCTTGTTTAGAACAGGTCATCAATATCCCTTGATGACGATTTTCTTATCTCACAACTGTCAATCTGTGCAGCTGTTTCCTTGTCAGTGATGACCACTTTGTCTATTCCGTCGCTCCATTCATATTCTTGGCTAAACGTATCACCAGGTTTCATGGTATGTAGCGCATTGCCATCCGCCAATTTGTTGCCTGCAAAAAGCATCACCTTTATTTTCCTTTTTTGTGTAAACAGGCTCTCGTCACATTTATCCGCTTTCAACTTTACTGTGAAGTAATTTCCTGTAATATTCCTTAGTTCACTCTTGTTGGAGATTGCAATGCCAAACGTAAAGTCATCGTTCTTCTTGGTGAGTTCATACACTGGTATGATACACTCCTGTGGAGTGAAACCGCCATGAGAATAGCCATATTTGCCCTTTGTCACAAAAGGCTTGTCTGTTTTGGCATAATACTGATAATTACTGTCGAAATACCTGCCTTCCATTTCAATGAGTTTATGGGAAGCCAAAGGATGTTCCGTCAGCACAAATCGCTCTTCTATCTTCAATATCTGACCATTAGGTCGTGGTTCCTTGTCTGCCTCGTCAAGAATGCCAGTTATTACAAAACCATGGTCGGTTGTAAGCACCACCTTTTCATAGCCAAGCCGGAAGAGCGTCTTTGTCTTTTCTCGCAGTTCCGTCTCATAATTGTCAATGTCCTTAAGTCCGCCCATCTGCTTCTTTTCACCCACTTCGTCAATATCTCCATAGGTGAGTACCAACTTCTTGGCCGTTGTGCTTTCGCCAATCATGCCCAGAGGTAGAATCTCCACGTCTGGACATGCCTTCTTTAGGTTAGCAAACCTTGCCTGTGCATTTGTTGTCGGTTCTTTGCATCCAAACAGTGCGCTCATTCCGTTCTCTGTGACAGAGGGAAGAACCGCCAAAGCCACATTCCTGCTTATCATCATATCCTTGTCAGTCAAGCCCTTTGCTACGCATTCGGCGATTTCCAAGCGCAGCCCATCACATACGATAACTGCCGTGCGTTTGTCGCCTTCGAGAGCATTGGCAACAATGGCCGCCTGTGTTGGTGTGTATTTCCCGTTCAAGGAATACCATTTTGTCAGCAGTTCCTTGTTCAGTTGGGTATAGTGTTCTTGCAGTGGGCGTAGGGTAGGTTCGTCGTTCAGCCAAGCTACGTATATCTTCCTCATGGCAGTGTCAAGCATCGAGAAGTTCTGCCTGTAGAACTCTGCCATTTTGGTGTAATCGTCAATGTCGTTCATGTCCTTCATCTCAAAGGTGCAGAGTGTCAGCACACTAATGAGCCATTGCGGTTTGAACACCTTTGCTTTCCGGCTTGCAGAACGTTTTTGTATATACTTGACAATGTCTGTTGTGTCTTGCCCTGACTTGATGGCATTGCTCAGCTGTTTCATCAACTTGCGGTCAAGAAAGTCAAACGGATGGTCGGGATGTACCTCCAGCACGTCGATATTATCATTCAAGGCATAGCTTTCAACATATTTTCTTAGCGTGTCAACCTTTTCCGCGCTGTCGGCCCATTGGTAATACACATCGAGCAGCAAGCCTTCTATCGTGTTGTCAACTATACGTTGGAACATAATCTTTACCACCTCCTGCGCCAACACGTCTGCAGGTTGTTCGGTTGGAGTCTTACTTAGTATATTATATACCTCTTCACGGAAGACGTTCCATAGCGTGTCGTCCATCTCCTTTCTTTTGTCATTGGGAGCATACAAGAACGGCAACAGGCTTTCTTTCATGTTCAGCGGTTCGGTAATGCCCTCTGCCACCGAAATCCACCATTTCAGGTCTTTCCCCTCGCTCAGTTTTCCCGCCAACAACAGTTTCTCGCGTGCTATAGTCGTGTTCTTGCCAGTGGCGTCAAAAAGTTTCTGCCTGATGTACGCCTCCATGTCATCTAATGCCAACAGTCCTGCCGTCTGCACATATTCCTGAAGGAAAGTGAGCTTCTCTGCCTTTTTCTTGGCGTAGAATACCACTTTCTCATTCCTGTACTTCGACTCAGCGAGATATTTTGCCTCTATCTCGCCCCATTCGTCCTTGACGGCTATCAGCATATACTCTTGCGGCAAGTAGTTGAGCAAGTAGTAGCCTTCGCCTCGTGCATCAGTCACTACTATGTAGCGATGCTCACTGAGCACCCTTTGTATGTCATCAATGAACCACTTCTGTATCATATTCAGTCCTATTTATATATAAAAGAATTGCGATTTTCTTTTCATGTTATGTCACTCATGACAAAAAATCACGAATTTCTTTTCATGTTGTCTTTCTTATAGTAAGGAATTGCCAATTTCTTTATGCGTGATAATCGTTTCTCCAGTTTGCTGACCATACTCTCCTCTTGTCATAAAAAGATTGACCAATTTTGTATTGATGAAATAATTTTCTTTACCCATCTTAACTTTTTCAAGTAATCCCATATTTGTAAGGTCTTCCAGATATTTTGATGCTGTAGGTCTTGAAACAGATAAGTCATTCATCAAGAATTCGATTTTTGTATAGGGGTGAAAGAACAGGTTATTGAGGAGGTCGTGCTTATATTTCTTTCCAAATGCAGGTCTTATTATTGTTTTGAATGAAATCATAAGATTAGATATTCCCTTTACCATATCAATGGTAAAAATCGCGGTTTCCTCTATGCCTTTTAGAATAAACAGAATCCATTCTTCCCATTCCTTGAAATTGTCATTTTGCTTATCACGTATAGCTTGTAGAAGTCTGTAATAATCTGCCTTGTGATGAGTGATGAATCGGCTCAGATAGAGAATGGGCATATCCAATACATCTGTTTGTATCAGATATAAGATATTCATAATTCTTCCAGTTCTTCCATTCCCGTCTCCAAATGGATGGATGCTTTCGAATTGATGATGGATTATTGCCATTTTCACTAAAGGGTCATAGTCGCACAATTTTTCATCATTGACAAATTGTTCCAGATTGTTCATAGTCCTATTTATCGTGTCAATATCCTGGGGTGGAGTATAAACAATACGTCCGTCAACACTGCTTTTTAAAGAAGTTCCAGGAACGGTTCTGAACCCCTCGTTGTTTTTAACAAGAACACGTTGTATGTCTTTTATTGTATTTATTGTAAGCAGATTGTTCTCTTTTATTAAGTTGAACCCATGAGATATAGCCTCCCTATATCTCAGCACCTCTTTTGCTGCTGCGCTGACAAGGATTGACTGATTTTCCAATCCTGCTTGATAGAGATCATCTTGTGTTGTCACGATATTCTCTATAGCTGAACTATCCTTGGCTTCTTGCAAAGTTAGGCAACTAATAAGTATTCTTTCATTAGGAATGGTTTTTGCCACACCTTTCAATTCTGCCAACTTCTTGTTAGAACGGTTGACTTGTTTTAAAACCTCCTTGGTTTCCAAATCATATCCAAGAGGTAAGTGGGGTATTTTATATTGTTCCATGATTCAAATAATGATTATATTTTTACCAATCTGCATTCAGATATTTCTTCAGCTGTCCGGCGTTGAGCACTTCGTAGCTGAGCATCTTGCGCTTCTGTAGTGGGGCGATGTTCTTGCCCACACCGTCGTCGAGCTTGGGGTCGTAGCCGGAGGCGAGCAGGTCGTCAACCTTCTGGCAGAATTCCTTCAGTTCGGCGAGCTGGGCTTTCAG
Source organism: Prevotella sp. (assembly GCA_022771625.1). Taxonomy (GTDB): domain Bacteria; phylum Bacteroidota; class Bacteroidia; order Bacteroidales; family Bacteroidaceae; genus Prevotella. The sequence goes on along the minus strand of JALFCW010000089.1, from coordinate 28,444 downwards.
CTCCTGTGCCTCCATGCGGCCCTCGGTGGTGGAGGTGTCAAGGGAGTTGAGGCGGTCGCTGATGGAGGTCTCGCGGTTGGCGGCATAGATGGAGCGCACGCGGTAGAGGGTGTCGCGGTTCCACTTATAGATGCTTACGTACAGCTCCATGGCGTGGTGGCTGCCCGTAGAGAGATGCCAGATGAATGGGGTCTTGGGCAGATACATGAAGAGGTTCAGATGGTCGCTGAGTTGCTGGAAGAAGCGTTCCTGTAGGTACTTCTCCAAGGGGCAACCCAACAGTTGGCACACTTGGTTGAACTGTGCCGGCGAATAGCCCCGTTCCATCATTTCACGCTCAATGCGGATGGCAAGGCGTTCCTCGCCGAGTTTGTCGCCGAGGGGGATTACTCCGTCGTCGTCTTTTGCCAATACGGTTCGGATGACGTCCGTAAGCAGTTCGAATGCCAAGGTCTGTGTGCGTTGCGGGGGCAGTATGTTGGCATTCTTGAATTGCCACCACACCTCCACTGGGTTCATCTTGTGCTTGATGCAGAACTCCTCCCACTCGTTGTTGTTCTGATAGAGGGTGTCGAAGTCGGTGATGCGTGGCTGCTCGTCGTTCTCTTCCAAGTTGTCGAGATGTGCCAATACCTCGTCGCTGACGGGAAACTCCTCGTTTGCCGTCAGCCATTCCCTATAGGCAGCCTTGGCACTGCTGCTCACTGACAAGTCGCCCACGGGCACTCCTTCCTTCTCCAACACCATCTGCTTGTCGTGCTCGCTCAACTCATACACCTCAAACACGGTCTTGTTGATGACAGACTCGTTTAAGAGGATTTGAGTGAGTAGAGCATTTCTCATATTGTAGAATTCTGCTATTTTAAACATTACTTCTACTTTTGGAATTATTGGTGAGGAGTCATATATTAGCTCTATTATAGATAAAGAGCACATTTGCTTTTGGATAGCCACATTCGCTTTTGATAGCGAAGAAACAGACTCTTCCTTAGCTTTTGATGGAATTACAAATGGAACTCTTTGCATATCACCAACTTGTGTATTCACAGTCGGATTCAGGCAATTAATTATGTAGGAACATAATGGTGAATTCATAAAAGCTAATGCATAATATAAATTATCAAATTCCTTCATAAAAATACACGAACCTCCCGTGTCAAATAAAGAGTTACTATTATGATATCGATAAGATGCTCCTTTACTTCCACTCGCAGAATAAGTGATACCTTCTTTAAAATAACAATCTTGATTTCTAAGAACAGCCTTACTATTCTTTAAATTGTACCCATTGTTTTTCCAATCTATCAGTAACCAATTGTTTCCATACCATTTTATGAAAGGTCCTCCCTTAGAGTAACCGACCCAATCCTTATTGTCAAAACTCTGATTTTTAGAAATTGAATTGGGTGATACTTCCCACCAGTACCGTAAAAATCTATTATTGTTTGTTGTTGCTACTCCTTGGGCTGGCTTGAGAATTTCTTCTATAGTTTTACTTCCAAACTTCTTCCTAAACTCATCGCTAATCCAATAGATAAAAGGATATGACTTGATGCCCTTCAGCTTGGACTGAGGGAGGGTATAGACATGTTTGTTATCATTGTTTGCGACAATATCAAACAATGCTTGGAGACAATAAGCCTTTTTGTTCTTTTCCTCTGGGGTACGTGTATATTGGTCGAGAGATATGAATATGCTATCTTTTTTGTTTTGCAAATTCTTGTCTATGACATAGAAAGCAGGATCTACCATGATACTGCCAAAAAGATTGCTCAGACCATATTCAACAAACAGGTCGATATGCGTTTCATCAAGCATATACTTTCTGACATCCTCAAACGACTTGATATACATGAATGTCATAGGATGTATCATTCCCACCTTTCCCTCCATTCCCGCCAACTCGCAGCACCGTTTGATAAAGCAGGCATAGAGGTTGGAGTTGAATTTATAAGGCTTTTTGTAGTTAGCCTCCACGAAAGCCTTCAGTTCCTTGCCGAAGTCGGCACTATCGGTATAAGGAGGATTGGCAACTACGACGTCGTATTTCTGGCTGATGATGTCGAGGAAGGTGATGGCATCGTTTGCCTTTGCCAAAGAATAGGGGTTGCTGTCCTCACCGCTCCATTGGTTCACATTGTTGCGAAGTTGGGTGATGACATTGTTTTTATAGTCAAAAAGGCTTGCCAATTCATACTCATTGAAAAGCGAGTGGTTCACATCGTTGGGCATAAGCTCGTTGAGACGTTCCTCCACACGTATCAACGAGCCAAACTTATAGGCAGAACAGAGGTCTTCCCATATATTTCGTATGGTAGCAATCTGGTTTTTATCCCATTCTCCAAATATCTCAAAAGACCCCATAATATCATCGTATGTCGGCAGCGAGAAATGCGTGCTCACCACATTGGTGTAGCTTGGCCAGTGGCTGCGATGTCCGCCCAGCACGCGAGCCTTGATGAAGAGGGCAATTTGCGTTATCTGTGTCGCACGCTCGTCGAGGTCCATACCGTAGAGGTTGTATTCCACTATCATCTTCGGAATGTCGCGACGGCTGTAGTCGCGCCCGTAGTTGTCCATCTGGTCTTGGTAGAGGTCGTAGAGCAGTGAGAAGGCATAGATGAGGAAGTTGCCCGAACCACAGGCAGGGTCGAGCACCCGTATCTCACGCACATCCTTGGGGTGGCGCACTTGATGGTCAGGCACATTGGCAATCTGGTATTTCTCTTTGATGCAGCTGTCGGGGTACATTTCAAGATACGCCTTGCCAAGAGTGTTATCCACAAGAAACTTCACCACCCAAGCCGGAGTATAAACCTGGCTCTGCAGCGACACCTTGTCATACTCTGTCTTGTCGCCGCTCTGCTTCAGTGCCGCCTTCTCCACGGCGTTGAAGTTCTCGTAGAGCCAACCAAGTATGTCGTCGCCCTTCCATACGTCCTCTCCACAGTCAGCGTCCTCTTCCACCGCATTGAACTTCTCGATTATCTCATTCAGTTCGTCGGCAGTGGGCAGCAGGGCGTAGGGATAGTCGCTGCGGTAGAGCGGAATGTGCTCGCCGAGGCGGTCGAACTGGTCATTGAGGAAATGCTTCAGTCCCTCGCGCTCCGCCCCACGTTCCTCGGGGTGCTCCTCCAGCCATGCGTTGTGCTCAAACGATCGTCCCGCATTCTCCTTGCGCCGGGTGATAATCTCCGGAAACAGTTCCTTTGCCTCCATCACCTTGATTGCGGCAATGCGGTTGAAGAGGGTGAATACACACTCGTTGATGGTGGCCTGACGAGCCACAGCATAGTTGCCGCCAGTCTCCTTGAGGTGGCTCTGCATAATCTCCTCCAGATTCACCCGCTTCTCCTTCTGTTCCTCTTGTAGCGCCGAGGCATCCACAGGCGCGTCAGCCCGCAGACCTATACGAGAGAAGCGGTTGTCGAATGCCTGTTGTATCAGGCGACGTATGTCAAGAACGTGGTTTATCAGTTTCATTATTTACTAAGTTTTTTAAGAAGTTTAATTTTAAATACTACCCTCTTAGGAATACCGCTTTCATCATTAATGTGGTATGAATGATAAGTTCTTTCCTTAGCATCAGGTTGAAGATTAGCGAATTTGCATCCAGCCTTATATTCCATATATTTATCATACTCAGAATCATAGCAATGTAACATATCATAATTTGGTTCGCCTATTGCTATCTTTAGTAATTCTGCGGCATGTTCTTTGGAACATAGTAAAACAGATACCTCATCGCCATTGTTGTCACTATGTGCTCCTTTTCCATTCTCTCCATGTTTCTCATTCCATTCATACTTACGTAGAGGTTTATGATGCTTTGATAGCCAGCCAAACAAGTCAGGAATTAACATCGGTATTGACTCAACTGTAAAGGACTTATCATCTTTCTTTAATTCCCAGTTTTTACAGTTCCTGCCAAATATGTTAGTCGCAATGATGATAGAATCATTTGCAGAAGACTTCTTTATAGAGGCTATTTCTGTTCTTATCTCATCTTTAACCGTATTAAAATGTATGTTATACTCTTCTGTTTCTGAAGAGATACGGTTCTTACGCCAATCTTTTGCTCCATTCAAAGCAGTACGCAATTGTCTTGCTCTTGAAGGGTAACACTCAGGAAGGGAATTGACTGGATATAGATATGCGTTTACATTCTTTGAATCATAAACCATTTGGCAGACTTCATCTTTGAAGAAATCTACCAGTATTCCGGCTTCTTTTATTTGTTCGCCAAATGTCTTGTCATCATACAATATATCAGTAGTCAAATCACTTGATGTGGTAGGATTACTCTTATCATTGTATTCTGGAAATATTAAAGCAATTATATTATTTGCCATAGCATTACAGAATTTAAAACCCCATTATTGTTCGCATGTCAATATCAATCTGATCAAAGAACCCCTTTGGCGGATTTGTTATTCGACCATCTTTAAGTATTTCTAACTTGCATGGTTTGGAGATATGTTGATTGTCGTCACGGTCAAAATAGTAAGCCTTTACCAAAGGAAGGAATTCCGGTTCGTTTACTATGGCGACCAAAGCTCCATTCATTATGTGGTCACTATGTGTCTCAATAATAATCTGTATTCCTGCTTTCGCCGCTCTCATCAGCAGTTTCATCAATTCAGCTTGAGCACGTGGATGGATATGAGCTTCGGGATTTTCTATGAGAAGTATTGATCCCGGTTTAGCACTCAATACAGCGATGATGATAGGCAGAACGTATGAGATACCGTAGCCAACATTGATGGCAGACATAGGTTCTGTCATTGTGTTACCCTCTCTACTGAACTTGTAATTCAGTTTGAAGTCATTTCCATTAGACTCAATGTAGATATTTACACGAGGCGATACTTTCTGCATCCAAAGCTGTACTTGGGTGGAAAGTAAGTCGTTGTTGAGATTATCGTACAGCAAATCTGGGATGCAATGAACTTTATTACCAAAATGGTATAGAAAGTGAACAGCATATTCACACTGACCATTAATTTTTGAAATCTGCTTTTTTATCTGCACCACGTTTGTATCTCTTTCATATCCTTTCTGAGGACCAAATCGAAAAGCGCTTATGTACTGGAAGTCCGAAGTGAAAAGAGAACAATTATGATAGTCCTTATTTTGGCTTTCTGTATTGATGGCTGGCAAATATGTCTCATAGCTATCAATATCGTAAGAGAACTGGAAATCCGACAGACTAGAATCTTCTGTTAGCTTTATATTCAGAACACTATCATTACATGAACGACATTCTACATCATTGGCAACTCCTAAGTCAACCAAGTCTCCTTTGAGATTCAGTCCTTCCATAGGATATACTCCTGTGTGAGACTGCCGTAGTAAGAGCAATGACTGAATGACAGAAGACTTACCCATACCATTCTGACCGGTGAGAATGGTCATATTACCTAACTGAATATCAAGATTATTGTGAATCTTAAAATCTTTCAATGTTAAATGATTAATCATTGCTAATAATGTCTTTAATGAGTTGTTGAACCTGTATATGACGATATTCTACTTGTGGAATCTTAGCTGTTCCAGAAGTGCAGGATTTGATAAAATCTTCCTGTGTGAACAATGCGTGGATACTATTACGGAATTGTTCCTTTTTGATAGTAAGAGACTGCTGCTCTGAAATGGAGAGTTTTGCTATTGAAACGCTTAGCACTTCAAAGATAGCTTTGTTGATTTTCAGAAAACCACCGGTTTTTTTCGGATCGGGACGCTTAAAAGCGGTATTTCCGAGAAGTTGATAGCAAACTTTCATCGATTGATCGAAAACGTTTAGCAAATCCTCAATTTCTATTTGAGACATCTTGTTGATTTCTCCCAAAGTCTCCCCCATAAATTCATCAAGATAACCATCGTACTTGTCTTTATACAGATAAAAAGCAAGGAAACGATTTGCGAAATCGCAATCTGCCATACGTTTAGAAGGGATCTTTCCTCCTGTCACAGCTTTAAAAGACTCTAATGTAACCATGGATTTTAACAAGTCAGTAGCTTTCTTTTGGTATAAAGCATTTCTCATTTCTTGCGGTGTAAGAGGTACACCAGCAGTGTTTACACGCTGGAAAATTACAAGTTTTACATTTTGTGGTGTATTCTTGCGTAATGTGTTTTTTGTAATCTTCAGGCTTTTGATTCTGCGAATTTGAGTTCTGTCCAAATCATCATATGTACTACCTTCGAGAGAAGTCAAAAATTGAAGACCTTTCAGTTTGAGTTTTTTCGTGATGCAGAAATCAGTGAAAGCACATAAACGCTGAAGACCATCCACAATTAGCAATTTATTTGTATGTGGGTCTTCGCTAAAATAAAACGAGGGTAGAGGGAGTCCCAAAAGAACGGATTCTATCAAACGACTTTTTTTGATAGGCGACCATACATCACTTGTGCGTTGAAGTTCAGGTTGCAAATCTATTTCATTGTACTCCAATTGCTCCAAAAGGAAACCAAGATTTACAACAGAGATATCAACATCAATATCATTTGGATCAAAAGGTCCAATAACATCTTCATTATTGTTGTCTTCTGATTCAATCTCAATTATTTCTTTATCTTGATAATCTGTCATACTAATATATATTACTCGTCAAACTTCAAAATGTCTTTCTCGTCATAGCTGTTAACCATGGCCAACTGCTGTTTTAGCCATTGCTTGTACTGCGCCACTGTCAGCTGTCCGGTGGGCAATTGGCTGCGTAGCTTGCGTACTGTGGGTTGTGGCTGAGGTTGGGGCTGCGGCTGCGGTCCGGGACTTGGACTTGGCGTGGGAGGCAAAGGTGGCGTTGGAGCCGTAGTCTTTACTTCGGTGTCAAACACGTCAGCCTCGGTCTGCAACTGCGGCAGCATCTTGATGGCGTTGTCGATGTCGCGAAGCTGCAGATGGCAGAGGGAGCAGCGGATGTCGTAGTGCTTCAACTCTATCTTTGTCACTGCGTAGCGGCGACACGTCTTCTGCTTGTCATCGAGCTTGGTAATGAGGGAAGCATTCCACTCCTTGGGATATTCTTCCGCCTTCTTGCGCACCTGCTCCAATTTGCCGTCGAGTTCACAATACCCTTGGGTCATGCTTTCGGCATATTGCTGCATGTATTGGTAGTAGAGGTCGCGCACCTGCTGGAACACTTGCTGCATCTGCTGATAGTTATGCACAGGGTCGCTCTCCAACATCTTTGAGTAACGCTCGTTCAACGTGTCAAAAGCCTGCATCGGAATTCCCACAAACTCCATCTCGTCCTTTACGTCAAGGAGATAGCTTTTCTGTTCTTCTATTGTCTTCAGGTTTTCATTGATGAAACGAATGTCCTTCTCAATCTTGTCTATAGCATTGACGAACTCCTCATTGTCATTGTCGTTGAGGAAGGTGCGTGCCGTGGTGAAATAGTTGGTGTCGGTCACCGTCTTGGCATATTGTAACAGCAGATCCTTTGCGGCTATGCTGAGACGGAAGAGCCGTTCGCGCTCGTCGTCGTTGCAGATGTTATTGTTCACCTTCTGTATCTCAGTCACAGCCAGAAGACGTATGGCATCCACAAGCTCAAAGTCGTTCATGTTGTAGCTGAGGTTGCCACCCGTGAGTTGCTTGAAGTTGCAGTCCTTCAGGGTGTCAACGATGTTGCGCTTTTCGTTATAGCCGAGGCTCTTGGTTACAGCCTTAAACGAGGCCCGCTGGAAGTTGCGAGCTGTCATGAAAGGCTCTTTCGCTCCGTCCTGCTGCCAGGAATGATACTCCTGGTTGTTGTATTTGATGATTATCTTGCTGGCACGGAAGAGTGCTGCAAGTGTTGAGAATATTGTTCCGAACGTGTAGCCTGTGGGAGCCGCACAAAGGTCGCGCTCCAGGTCGGCACCGCTGTTATAGGTTGCCGTGTGTGCCATTATCTCAGTTATGACAGGTAGCTGGTCGCCGATGAACTGTCCCGAGGTGTCGAAGAACTGGAAGTCGGGCTGTGAGCCAATGATGTTCTGCAGTTGGTTGGCACCTACTTTCAGCAGTTGCAGGGCAATGGAGTCTTTGATAGTTCCGCCAAGACGCTTGGTATAGATATTGTCGTACATCTTCAGCTCAGTGTCCTTGATTATCTGAGGGGCATTCTGTTGTTGCATGATGCTCACATTATATAGATACACCAACCGGCCTTCGTCGTATGACTTTACTATGGCTTGCTCTAGCTGTCTTGTCTTGTCCTCGAGCGTACCGACTATTTCCGCCACAACCTTCTTTTCTTCGTCCGTGAGGTTGGGCACGTCCTTGATGTATAGGATGCGCAGGATGGTTTCCGCTGCCTGCTGTATTTCAGACGCATAGTCGGGCGAGGGAATGACGCAGATTGTATTCTTGTCCGACTGGGTGTCTTCCTTTACCTTGTCAACATATTCTCCAAGCGACGGCTTGACATTAAGGATGTCGTGGAACACGACTTTCATATTCGGATTGCCTCCGGTATTTAAAGGCTCGCCGCCGTCGGTCTGTAATGCGAAGGTAACATTGCCGGAGTCGGCTGTGATAGTCTGGGCCTGACGCACGAGTTGCATCTTCTTCACCTCCTTGGTAATCTCTCCCTTGATGCGGTAGTTGGCAATGCCGTCGTAGTTTGCCATCATCTCAAAGATGCGTTGCTGGGTCTCGCTGGTGATGCGGTATTCGTCGCCGGAGAGAATCAGTATCTCGTCGTCGGCGAGTTTCTTGCAAGCCTTTTTCACTTCCTCCAATACTGTAAAGTAGTCGTTGGGGCAGTTGACGTATGCACGGCTTATGTTCTCCACCGTGGTCTTGGCACCCGATTCGGTAAGGAAGTGGATGGTCTGCAGCATGTCGTGACCTACGACAAACTTCAGCTTTATGTCCGTCAGATGTTCGTCTGCCTGATTGTATCTCGCGCGTAGTGACTCAGGCACGGATTCTTCTGCATTGCGACACAGTTGCGAGGCGTTTACATGGACAAAGATGTCCCTGTCTGCCATGGTCTCCTTCTTCAATACGTCGAAAGCGGAGATGAGCATACCACGGGTGCCTACTTGGGTCTTCACCAACTTGTGGGTGCCGAACAGGAAGTATTGCAGCATTTTGAACTGATGCTCATAGAACGGGTAATAGTCGGCGTATGTCTTGGCGTCGGTGGTCTTTTTCAATCCGGTGCCTACTAAGTTTGTGATGTCGCTAATCTGTCCGCTGTTCTTTTTGTAGTAGTCTTGAAGTATAGCGTTTCCATCAGCAGTCTTTGCGAGAAGGCGTTTGCGGATGATAGTGTCAACCTCCTCAGCCGCTATTGGAATGCGGTTGCGGAAACGGTCGATAATCTTTGTGAGCAGACTCTTGTTGACGTTTGTGCCATTGATGACATCGTCGAGCTGCAGCTGGGCAATGGCAATGGTCCATATCTTTCTTCCGAGAGCGGCAATGGACTCTGCCATTCCCTCAAGGTCGAGGATATTAATCTTCTGTTGGGCAATGGCTTCGCTCACCTCGTCAATCATGAAGACAATTCGCAGGTCTGGGTTCTTGTCAAGATAGCGGGTCAGGTCTTCCTGAAGTTTATTGGCGTCATAGTCCTGTATGCGCTGTTTGGCGGCATCACGCATCTCTTCATAGGCGTTTTCTGAACAAAAGCCGTCGAGCATGGTGTCTTCAAGTGTGTCATACACAAGGTCCATGTTCTTTCGCCGTGCTGTCCATGGCTCGCCGAACTTCTCCTGTACTTTGTCGCAGAAGGCTTTGTAACGCCCGCTCATTATGAGATTAAACTCTACGATGCCTACCCAGTCATCGTTCAGGTTGAGCGATTTCAGGAATGCTCCCATCATCATATAACAGATGCCATGGTTGCCGGTTGTCTTGGCGGCATCGAAAAGCACGACATGGTTCTTGGAGCGTCCCAGTTCGTTGATACTGTTTTGCAGCAGGCCGGCATTGGACAGACCGATAAGCTTATTTGCAAAGCGGTCGCGAATGGAAGTTCCGCTCAATACTGGGTTTTTCAGCAGAAAACCGATCATCTTTGAGAAATACGACTTGCCGGAACCATAGAAACCGCTCAGCCAAAGTCCCGGCTGGGAAGTGTTTGAGACATAGAAATCGCAGAAATCGGCAAGGTGCTTGGCGAGGCTCTCTGTGAGGATAAAGCCATCGAGCTCGTCAATAACACTTTTGTCGTCTTGTTGGTTGAGATCGATGACGCTCTTTATGTCTTCCTCCAAATGTATGGAGAGTATGTCTTTTATCTTTGTCATAATCAGTTGGGTATGGTTATTTTACGACAACGCAGCGATACTTTGAGGCTGGTTGCTTGTCGAGGAAATATATTGTTTCGTTTCTCATCGTGGCCGGATAGAAGAATACCAACGGCTTGCGAAACTGCATCACGTTGTGGTCTTCCATGATATTCTGGTTTGAGAATCCCATGTTGTATATCACTCCGGTATGTACCAATATGGGCGACACCCCTTTTCCTGCCACCTCAACCAAGCGTGTCATGAGATGAGAGTAAAAAGTTCCTGTGGTATAGTTTTGGCTTACAAACACCTCCGAGCCCATGTTTTTATATTGCCGCCTGAATTTGTCAAGTCCCTTGGAGTCAACAAACTCAGTGAACACCTCACGGAGGTCGATGAACTCATAGCCATCGGTATATCTCCGGCGTGCCTCCCCGATGTATTTCTCCTCGTCTTCTGGAGGATAAACAAAGAGGATGCTCCTGCCGCCGTTGGCTTCTTGCGAAAGGCGGGCGAGGTCGCGGCTCAGTTCTGCCGACAGGTCGGCGAAAAGCCTGTTATGGTCTTGTATGAATGATGATGCCATATCACGATTGTTTTTTGATGTCTATTTTGATTTCGTTGCCTATCTGGGTGATGTCCCAATATGTGATATTCTCTATTTTCTTCAGGCGGCTGATAATGGTCTGCCGCTCGCTGAAGGCAAAAGTCATATACGGGTTGTCCAATGTGGGACTGTCGGGGCACACGGTGATGGCAAACCTGACGAAATACACAAAAAGCCTTTGGGTAATCACCGGATGCTGTATGTTTTTCCTTGTCGTCCCCTCGGCAAGTCCCAGTTTCTTCATAATGGTGAGATATTTGCTTGCAGAGATTTTCAGAGTGTCGTCGCTCCATTGCAATTCCCCGGGATTCGTCTCTTTCACATAGCGAAGGAAGGCAAGGACTTCATCTGCCATTATGGTGATTCGCCCAGAATAGACTGCTTTCATAAATACCTCACGGGTGATAAGTGAAAAAAGGTCGTTGGAATAGGTCAATTGCCAAAAAAGGATAATAAGGCGCTCTGAAAAAGAGAACTCCTTATCGGCTATCGCTTCGAAGAACATCTGTCGGTGAGTGTCGTTTCGAAACTTCAATATGCAAGCCTCTATGGCAGAGACAAATCGTTTGAGTGATTTCTCAGTCCGAAATTGGAATGCACCGGCACTTCCGTCGGTGACTCCGTATGTGTCACTGACGTAGTCTAACATCACGTTGTAGTCAGGTATGCTACCCATAATGTTTACCCCCGAATCATATATACTTTCTTTTCTCTTCACCTAATTAATTAATCATGTCTTTTATATTAGGCTACAAAGTTAGCCTTTTTTCCTTAAATAAAGGCATTTTAAATGTTTATTTGCTAATAAATTAAGTATTTTTCAATATTTCATATACTTTTGCCATGTCAACGTGCTTTCTGATGTGGTCGGCAAGGCGATTGTAGTGTTGTTCCTTATATTCGGCAAAATCAAATGACTTAGTGTTCTTTTTGCCAATGAGATAATCCACCATGGCGGCATTGTCGAGACAACCGTGGAGATAGGTGCCCATACAGTGACTGTCGGCAATGCAACCATCGGGTGTGCCGTCAGCCTTGATAGTCAGCGGTTTGTATGTACTTTTATCTATCGGAGTGGATATGCCTTGATGGATTTCATAGCCTCGCATTTTCATTCCATCCTTGCACATATCATTACTATTCTTTGCGAGTGTGAATTCCGTCTGACATGTGATTTTCTTTTCGCCCATCACTGTGCGCATAGGTAGCAGACCGATGCCTTCGATGTGGATGGCATCGCCTTCCGTTTGTCGTGGGTCGTCGATGCTCATGCCCAACATCTGGTATCCTCCGCAGATTCCGAAGATGGTCTTCCCTTGTCTGTGGGCTTCACGGATGGTGTCCGCCACTCCCTCTTCTTTCAAATGGCGCAAGTCGTCGATGGTAGCCTTGCATCCAGGAAGAATGATGATGTCGGCTCTTAGCAACTGCTCTTTCTCCGTAGTGTAATACACGTTGAGGCGATTGTCTTGCTCAATGGCATTGAAGTCGGTGAAATTGCTCAGATGTCTTAGTTTCACCACTGCAACATTCACCTTATCATCCTTGGCAGACCTCTGTTTTTTGTCGAGCACCACACTGTCCTCATCCTCCACACCGATGTCCTCAAGATAAGGCACCACACCGAGTACTGGCACTTGGCATAGTTCCTCAATCATCCGTCGTCCGTCCTCAAACAGGCGCAGGTCGCCTCGGAACTTGTTGATCATGATACCCTTTATGCGTTGGCGGTCTTCGGGAGTTTGGAGCATTACACTGCCGTAGAGACTTGCGAATACGCCACCACGATCGATGTCACCCACAAGAATCACGTCTGCATCGGCATGCCGCGCCATAGGCATATTCACGATGTCCCTGTCGCGCAGATTCAGTTCGGATATGCTTCCCGCTCCCTCCATGACAATAGGCGAAAAGCGTGCAGCCAGTCGGTCGAATGCCTCACACGCCTCACGTCTGAGCCAGTCCTTGCCCTCACCGCGGAAGTAGCTATAGGCATCTCTATTGCCTATCGCTACACCATTAAGCACCACCTGCGACGTGTGGTCCGACTGTGGTTTTAGCAGTATGGGGTTCATATCCACATGACATGGAATCATAGCCGCCTCGGCCTGAGCAGCCTGCGCCCTTCCTATTTCCAGTCCTTCGGGTGTGGCATACGAGTTGAGGGCCATATTCTGAGCCTTGAACGGAGCCGGATGAAATCCGTCCTGCCTGAATATGCGACAGAACGCGGCAGCGATGACGCTTTTGCCCACATCGCTGCCCGTTCCCACAAACATTATGTTTCTAATCTTTTTCATTCGGCTGCAAAGTTACAATTTTTATTTTAATAACACGCACAAAAGCGACAAGTTTCTGCTAAAATCATTCGAATGAGTTAAAGAATTTGAATTTTTTTCTGATTACGAGGAAAAGATGTATCTTTGCAAAAACATTGATACGCTTGATATGAAAAAAGGATTTATGATAGCGGCTCCCACATCTGGAGCTGGCAAGACAACATTAGCTGTTGGACTGATGGCATTGTTGGCAAGGAATGGGTATAATGTGCAGCCGTTCAAGTGCGGTCCGGATTATATCGACACAATGTTTCACGGATTGGTGTGCGGCAGACCATCAGTAAACCTTGACCTGTTTATGGCTACTTGTGAGCATGTCAGAGAACTCTATCGTCATTATTCGGCAGATGCCGACATCACTGTAGTCGAGGGAATGATGGGTATGTATGACGGATATGAAAGACATAAGGGTAGTCCGGCAGAAATAGCAACAACACTGGGTTTGCCAATAGTGCTTGTTGTGGATGCAAGTCATACGGGCTTTTCCATAGCCCCCCTGCTTTATGGATTCAAGCATTTTAGTGAGAAAGTGAATGTTATAGGTGTTATATATAATAAGGTAGGGTCGGAAAAGCACAAGCTACTACTTCACGAAGCATGCGAACAAGTAGGATTGGAATGTTTTGGTTATATTCCAAAGCGTAATGAGGCTGTTAATGGTGAGAGATATCTTGGACTGGACTTCAGCAGTAAGGTAGATGTATCAGTATTGGCAGATATGGTGGAAGATAATGTGGATTGGAGGAGGCTCATCAAGAGATGTGAAAGTGTGGATATGGCTATAGATGATATTGAAGAGCATGTTGGCAGTGAAAAGATTCTTGTTGCACGTAATGCGGAGTCATTCTCTTTTTTATATCAAGAGCATATTGACATATTAAAGAGTATGGGTTCCGTGGAGTATTTCGACCCCGAGCAGAATAAGGAGATACCACAAGATACGACGTTGCTATATCTTCCTGGAGGCTATCCCGAAAAACATCTGGATAGTCTGCAAAGTGCGGAAAGATGCAGACGGTCTATTAGGGAATACGCAGAGCGGGGAGGACGTATCATAGCTGAATGTGGTGGTATGATGTATCTTTGCGAGAGTATTCTTTCAGATGATGGTGAATCGAAGATGTGCGGAGTGTTACCATATAAAATAACAGCTAAAAAGGCTGATCGCAAACTGTCATTGGGTTATCGACGTGTAGTGATGGACGGCAAGGAATGGCGGGGGCATGAGTTTCATTATACCCAGTTTGTCGAACCCAAACCCCATTCGGCAGCTCTTGTATATGATGCCCGTGGAAATATCGTTGACTCGCCAGTGATAAGGCAAGGCAATGTCATGGCAAGCTACACCCATTTATATTGGGGAAATGAAAAAAATAATCTTTTTATTTGGTAGTATCAAAATAAAATACTACCTTTGCACCCGAAAATGAAGGCAATCGGCGGCAGATGCCGTCCGACGAAAGGGAATCCGAGTGAAAGACCGGAGCTGTTCCTGCAGCTGTAATCCCCCGAAGATAAAGCCTGTCAGTATAACGCCACTGCACCGATGGTGTGGGAAGGTATGACAGACTGGGGAAAGCCAGAAGACCTGCCTCAAATGCTATAACCTCGGCATACGCCAAGATTTGGCATCGCGCCCTCAGGAATAAGGGTAGGCGAAATCAACATTTTTTTATTTTATTGGAATGAATAACAGAGTTGTTGTGGGCTTACTGGCTCTTGCCGGTTCGTGCCCGCTTGCTTTGGCGCAACATACTATCGAGAGCAAAGAGAAATTGCAGGAGGTAGTGGTGACAGGTACTGGTACGCAGCACCTGCTGAAGGATGCGCCCGTACAGACGGAGGTTATCAACCGTCAGGCATTGAAGAATTTCGCAGGACGTTCTATTGAAGATATCCTGTCGCAACTGTCGTCGTCGTTTGACTTCGAGCAGGGAGACATGGGTTCGCAAATGCAGATGAACGGATTGGGAAATTCGTATATCCTTATTCTCATCGACGGGAAAAGGATACATGGCGATGTGGGAGGAGAGAACGACCTCGGACTTATCGACCCAAACAATATCGAACGAATAGAGATTGTAAAGGGAGCCTCGTCGGCACTTTATGGTAGTGACGCCATTGCAGGAGTGATAAACATCATAACGCGAAAGCATGACGAAGGACTGATGGTGGAGAACAAAACCAGATATGGCACACATAATGACGTGCGGCAGCATAACGGTGTGGCACTGAGATGGGGCAAGATAAGTTCATACACCAATTTCCAATTGCAGCACAACGATGGTTGGCAGAACACAGCCACTGAATATACACCATCATCAGCTGCCCCCGTCACCGACTCCAAGAGTAAGACAGCCAATGAGTTTACCAACTGGCAGATAGCCGAGCGACTTGCTTGGAATCCCACTAAGGCTATGGAATTGTATGCCGAAGGTTCGTGGTATCAGAAAGGTATATACCGCGAGAGCGGCAAGTATCCAAAGTATGACGTATATAATTACGACCTGAAATACAAGAATGCAGCTGCAACAGCAGGAATGAAGTGGACTACGGGCAGGGGCGACCTTGTTACAGCGGATATCAGTTGGAACAAGCATGCCTATTATCATGCCTTTACATCAACAACCCTTGCCGAGGGATTTGACGAAAAAGGAAATTTCATTCTCGACTATCCCTATTTTGCAGGTCAGAAACTGCTGATGAGCAATCAGGAGCGCACAATGCTGAATGTGAAGGGTGTGTTTGCCCTTACCAACACCAATAAGCTCAGTGCTGGACTCGAGGCGAGATACGATTATCTCGAAGCGCCGGCCAGTATTAAGGGACAGACGGCAAGCGACAATACCGAGGCTATATATTTGCAGGATGAGCTGCAACTAATAAAAATGTTGCATATAACGGCAGGATTGCGCCTCAACCGCAACGAGAGTTTCGGTTGGCGACTGACCCCTAAACTCTCGGCAATGCTTAAGGTAAGAGACTTACGTATAAGGGCATCGTGGAGCCAAGGTTTCAAGACACCTACATTGAAGGAGCTCAACTACCAATATGCCCGTGATATGAACGGCATGATCCTCTTTCTCGGCAATCCCTACCTCAAACCTCAGACATCCAACTATTTCTCGCTCAATGCAGAATATACCATAGGTCATTTCAATATATCCGCAACGGGGTATTATAATAAATTGGGCGACATGATAACTCTCGTAACCATCCCTAATTCAGAAGCTCCCGACGTATATCGTGAGCAATATGGCGAGATGTTGAGTAAAGTGCGTAGATATATGAATATGGATAATGCGAAGACCTTTGGAGCCGATGTGACATTGAGATACACCACCGACAATCTGTCGTTGGGAGCAGGATATAGTTATCTTGACACCGATGCCAACATCTTCGACACCACCCACGACAAGATGATGAATGTGGTAATTGACGGTATGGCACATCATAAGGGTAACATCTTTGCCACATGGAATCACAATATATCACCGTCATACAATCTTGGCATTGGACTATATGGCAAATTCTCGACAAAAAGATACTATCAGACCAATGGTGACGGTAAGGGCTATCAGATATGGCGACTGACTACGACACACGATATTGGGAAGTCGCATGGAATGGCATATAGGATAGAGGCTGGCATAGATAACATCTTTAACTATGTTGACCGTACTCCCCACGGACTTCATCTTGGCACCAATACATCAGGCACTACACTGTTTGCCTCGCTTACAATAAGATTTTCACAGGGAAAGAAGATAAACAACATTATTAATAAAAATAAAAATTATAAAGACAATGAAGAAGATTAAGTTTTTTGCAATGTTGATTGCAGCCGCAATGATGAGCATATCATTCACGGCATGTAGTGACGATGACGACAACGGTGGTAGTATTTCAAACGCAGAGCGTTATCAGCAAGAAGTAGATGCCACTGTTAAGGCACAGAAACAGAACGCCAAGGCAATCCTGCTCGTTGCCTTCGGTTCCACATGGCAACAGGCCTATGATGCCTTCGACCTTACCGTGAGCGAATACAAGAAGGAATTCCCTGGCTACGACGTGTATCTCTCTTTCTCGTCTGCCATCTGTATCAACCGTGCCATGGCAGCCGAAAACACCGACGCACGCTCATTTTATGAGCCAAAATACTGGCTTGAAGCCTTCGGACGTGTAAAGTATGATGAGATTATCGTGCAGTCGATGCAAGTAATACCTGGCGAGGAATACACTCGCGTTATCAATGCCATGAAGGACTTCGCTAATAATTCCAACGGCGACCTCGACGATGATTATCTTGCCAATATGACCCTCAAGCTCGGCTATCCCCTGTTGGCTGAATATCCAGCCGACGTGAACGCCCTGGCAAAGGTGATTGACACCAACTTCTCCAGCTATGCCCAAAAGGGAGCTATGCTACTGATGGGACATGGAAACCCCGATACCTACGACACCTACAAGGCAAACGTGCGCTACAAACAGTTGGAAGAAGCCTTACAGGCCATCAACACCAACTATTATGTAGGAACAGTAGATATGAAGGAGAACTTCAAGACCCACGTATATGAACGTATGCAGGCTAATGGCCTTACCTCAGGTAATGTTTATTGTGCCCCGTTGATGTCAATTGCGGGTGATCATGCCCACAATGACATGGCAGGAGACGATGATGCTTGGGACAACGGATATGAGTATAATGACGAGGGTGAGGTGGAAGACACAAGTTGGAAGAATTATTTCCAACACATGGGCTACACAATAGATGCTGACAGCTATACCGACACCAACGGAACAGTGAAGGGTCTATTGGAGTTTGCCAATGTGCGTGCGCTCTATAAGGCACATACAAGAAATGCCGAGACTGTGGATTACTATCACTCGAAGAATCCGGAATGATGAAGGTTGAAAGTTGAAGATTGAAGGTTGAAAGTTGAAAATTGAAAGATTGAAAAGGAAAAGTTTTATTTGGATAATTGCTGTCGCCATGCCGTTGACTGTCCATGCGCAGATACATAAAAAAAGCGACACGACAAATGTTTATAAGACAATGAGCCTCAATCCCGTCGTAGTGACGGGATCGGGGCATCATCAGCGTTTGGGAACTGCTGTAACTCCCGTACACGTAATTACGGCAAAGGAAATAAGTGAACAGGGTATATCAACTTTTGCTGATGCCCTTACACGCACAATGCCTCAGATTTCAATGGCCCCCAACTCGATGGGTTCGCAGTTGAGGCTCAACGGGTTGGGCGGCAAGTATATACTTGTGCTCATCAACGGAAGAAAACTGAGCGGAGAGATATCCAACAATGCCGACCTGCAGCGCATCAATATGTCGAGAGTGAAACGAATAGAGGTGCTCGACGGGGCTGCCAGTTCGCTCTATGGTAGCGATGCTATCGCCGGAGTAATCAACATTATCACCGAACAGCCCACGAGTGAACTTGTAAGCGTCACTTCAGACACGAGGGTTAGTGGAGAGGGCCAGTTGACGGAGAGTGTAAACCTTGACATCTTCTCCAACGGCTTCGGTTCATACACCTCGTTCAGTCATGACCGTGCCGACAGTTACCGAATTAATGACTACGAATATGTAAGCGGTGAGGAAGGCGAGACGCAACGCTCCATCTCCCCATTGTTCACAGGCTATCGTAGCAATATATTCGGTCAGAAGTTCACATGGCAACCCATAAAGAGGCTTGCTCTGAATGCTGGACTTGAATACAGCAGAAAGATAACCGATCGTCCTAACACCAATCCGGATGTCAGTGGAGGTCTTGACTATGAGATGCGCTACAAGTCTTTGCGCTGGAATCTCGGCGGTATATACAAGTTTACCAATCGTAACTCATTACAGGCAGATTTTACCGTTGACCGCTACCGCTATGGTAAGGAATATGATGTGGAGACATCCACATACAAAGTGGGCGACTATATCCAGTCGAAAAAACAGCGAATGATGGAAGGAGAACTGAAGGCTGTGTTGGGATTAACAGAAAAATCCACAACAATCTTCGGTGCCGACTGGCGTCAGGATAATCTTGTCACCTCAACAGGTAATATCGACGCAAGTGTATATACCCTTGCGGGATATGCCCAGCACGAGATGCTTCTTGCGCAAGGATTGAAAGCTATGCTTGGCGTGAGATACACCTATCATCGTGAGTTCGGCAGTCATCTTACGCCTAAGGTGGCAATGATGTATTCAGTGGGAAACATTAATGTTAGGGCAACATACAGTAATGGATTCCGTGCACCGGGAATGGACGAGCTTTATTATCGCTATTTCTCTGTGAACAGGGGTAAGGCGCAAGTGTCGTTTGGCAATAAAGATCTCAATCCCGAGAAGAGCCACTACGTGTCGCTCAGTGCAGAATACCGTGGCGACCGCTTTGCCGTTTCGGTTATGGGCTACATGAACTTCATCAACGACATGATAGTCAAGGACAACATACAGCTCGATGATGAATCAAGGAAGATGCTCATGGCCGAGTTTCCCGAGATGACCGATGCACAGGCACAGTCTATGTCCACATACGCCAACTATGTCAACAGTGACAAGGGAGAGGTGAAGGGTGTGCAAGTGAATGTGAATGCCAACCCTATTGACGGTCTTAATCTCAACGTCAACTATGCATACACGTATGCAAAATCGAAGACAGGAGACGAATGGTCACTTCTCGACCGTAGCATCAAAAACACGCTTACCATGTCGGTGGCCTATTCCCATGCATGGGGCAAATATCGACTTGTGGCAGACCTCAACTGTCGTATGCAGTCAAAGACATATTACTCTGCCTATAACGATGCACCGGGATATGGAGTATGGAATTTCAACACCTCCCATGTATTCAACGTCAATCGTAGGATAGTCATAGAACCAAAGCTCGGAATAGACAATATATTTAATAAGGTAGATAACCGTATCGACAGTACGAAGACATCATACGCGTTGTATTCGCCTGGTAGAATGTTGGTTGCCGGATTAAAGATAAAAATATGAGATCAATAATAGTTGTCGGGATAGGTCCCGGAAGTATCGAAGATATGACGGCAGCAGTAAGGGAAACACTCCGTACTGCTGACATCGTCATAGGCTATAAATACTATTTCCAGTTTATCAGCTGTTACATATCCTCGCACACAAAATGTATCGACACAGGTATGAAAAAAGAGCGCGAGAGGGCAGAGAAGGCTTTCGAAATAGCAGAACAGGGACATCAGGTGGTTGTCATATCATCGGGAGATGCAGGAATCTATGGTATGGCATCGCTGATATATGAGATGAAATATCAGCGAGGATCGGATATTGACATCATCGTGCATCCCGGCATATCAGCATTCCAAAAAGCTGCTTCATTATTAGGAGCGCCCATCAGTCATGACTTCTGCGTATTGTCACTCTCAGACCTCATGACTCCATGGGCGCTCATAGAGCGGCGAATAAAGGCGGCTGCGGAAGCTGATTTCGTCACTGCCGTATATAACCCACGATCAAACGAGCGCTATTGGCAGTTGGACATGTTGCGCGAGATATTCCTCAACGAAGGACGTCATCCCGACACTCCTGTGGGATATGTGCGACAGGCAGGACGCGATGGAGAGACAGTGAAGATAACAACCCTTGCATCCCTCGATACCAAGGATATCGATATGCTGACAGTGATTATTATTGGGAATAGCCAGACTATGGCTCTACAGTGCGATAACGGAAGAGACAAAAATGTGATGATAACACCCCGCGGTTACTATGCTAATGAAAATCCCCCCTCCGGGGGACTTGGGGGGGCTATTATGACTCAAAGTTTCCGCACAATTCTCTCAGGGATGAAACGTCCAAACATCCCTATTGACAAGAGATGGCTGATGCTTCATGCCATTCACACCACAGCCGATTTTGATATGGAGGATATCCTGCATATAGATGATGAGGCACCTGCAAGGATATTCGAGAGTATAAATAGCGGCAAACTGAAAACTATTGTCACTGATGTAACTATGGTGGTGAGCGGAATACGCAAGGCTGCTCTTTCACGCCTCGGTATTGAGGCCAAGTGTTATCTGCAAGATTCTCGAGTGGCAGAAATGTCAGAGAAATATGGAATAACACGAACTCAGGCAGGGATAAGGCTCGCCGTTGAGGAACATCCCGATGCTCTCTTTGTCTTTGGCAATGCGCCCACGGCATTATTGGAGCTTTGCGAACTGATGCGCCATGGTAAGGCTCATCCTATTGGAGTGATTGCCGCTCCCGTGGGCTTTGTTCATGTCAAGGAGTCGAAATATGCCGTAAAAAGTTTCTCAGATGTCCCAAAGATAATTGTCGAAGGGCGTAAGGGCGGCAGTAATATTGCTGCAACGCTATGTAATGCCATAATGACCCTCGATGATGCTGAACAGATAAAACCGGGGAGAGACTTTTGAATTAATAATGTATTAGGATCTATGAATTGATGCTTAGGTTTTTGGTAATAGGAATTAACGATAATCCGCAGCCTGCCTTTACTGACGAAGTGAAGAGGGTAATAGATGGCGGTAAGGTGTTCTCGGGTGGCTTGCGTCATCATGAGATAGTGGGCAATATATTGCCCGACGGGGCGCAGTGGATAGATATCACGGTGCCCCTTTCCGATGTATATCGACAGTATCGTGATGTGGATGACAAGATAATTATTTTTGCTTCTGGTGACCCCTTGTTCTTCGGTTTTGCCTCAACCTTGCAGAGGGAGTTTCCTGATGTGGATATCAAGGTTTATCCTACGTTCAACTCGTTGCAAACGCTCGCCCATCGTATTGTGATGTCATATCACGACATGATCATTGTATCGCTCACCGGTCGCCCATGGAATGCCTTCGATGCCGCTCTCATTGAAGGACGCAACAAGATAGGCATACTCACCGACCGCCAACACACTCCATCCGCAATAGCCGAAAGGATGTTGCACTATGGATATGTGGAATATCAGATGTACGTAGGTGAGCATCTTGGAAACACCGAAGCGGAGCGCGTTGCACGTTATTCGCTCGAAGAAGCTGCTACTACTGACTTCTCATTCCCCAACTGCCTGATAATTACGAAAAAAAATAATACCTCATTTCAAATTGGTCTGCCCGACAATGCCTTCGCCATTCTCGATGGCAGACCCAAAATGATAACGAAGATGCCTATCCGACTGCTCTCTATCCAAGCCTTGGGTCTTACATGTGGCAGTGTGCTGTGGGATATCGGTTTCTGCACGGGCAGTATTTCCATCGAGGCAAAGCGCATGTATCCTTCTATAGATGTGGTGGCATTCGAGATACGCGAGGAAGGTAGAGAATTGATGGAGGAGAACACCCGCAGATTCCGCACTCCGGGCATAACGGCGGTTATCGGTGACTTTATGGAGCAAGACGTTACAACTATCCCTCAACCCACGAGTGTCTTTATAGGTGGTCATGGAGGCAAGATAGTGCAGATAGTGGCAAGGGTGGCACAGTTGCTCCCGAAAGGAGGAATTGTGGTGATGAATAGTGTGAGTGAAAAGAGTAGAACACGATTCATCGGAGCCTGTCAAATGTTCGGACTGTCGCTCGTGTCGTGCAATAGTATTCAACTTAATGATTATAATAAAATAGATATACTGAAATGCGTAAAGCAATAGTGACAATATCAGACGATGGACAAGCGTTGGCTACAATGGTTTCAAGAGAACTCTATGCCGACATCATTCCGCTTGGACAGGTAGAACCTCAATGGCATGATTATGACGCTTTCGTGTTCATATCGGCTATGGGTATTTGTGTCAGGACAATAGCACCGTTATTAAAAGACAAACATTCCGACCCAGCTGTGGTGTGCATGGACACGGCAGGGAAGAATGTCATAGCTGTGGTGTCGGGACATGTGGGGGGAGCAAACCAACTCGCCACTGATGTCGCAAGAGCAGTGGGGGCAATGCCTGTTATTACCACGAGGAGCGATATTGATGGCCTGTGGCAACTTGACTTATTAGGGAAGAGATTCGGATGGAGTATGGAACGCGAGGATATCAATGCTGAAATAGCCATGTTTGTCAATCGCCGTCCCACCGCTTTGTTGCTACAGGTGAATGACGAGGGAACAAGATGGCTCGAAGCCAATCTGCCTGAGCATGTCACTGTGTTCTATCAGGAGGATTGCATTGATGGTAATCTCTTTGACTTGCTTGTCGTAGTGGGATATAAATCGGTTTTTGTCAAAGGTATAAAAGCCACTCTACATTATATTCCGAAATGCCTACATGTGGGAATCGGTTTGGCACACGATGCCGACATGGAATGTATTGACGAGATACAACAATGCCTTAATGACAAAGGGATTAATATGAAGGCAATTAAAAACATTGCCACTATCGACGTGAAGAAAGGCGAGAAAGTGGTGGGCGAACTGACAAGAAGCGGATATGAAGTGAAATTCTATTCAGCTGGAGAACTTAGTGATATTATTGTTCCCAACCCGAGTGGTACAGTGGAGAAGCATGTCGGAACGTCCAGTGTGAGCGAGGCGGCTGCCATGCTGAGTGCCGACAACAATCAACTGTTGTTGGAAAAGCACAAAGGCAGACAGTGGACACTGGCCGTGGCATTGGATTCAGCCTTCGACCGCTCTAAAGGACATGTGGAGATAGTGGGAGCTGGCCCTGGAGATCCTGAACTTGTGTCTATCCGAGGCAGAAAGTTTCTTGAAAGGGCCGACTTGATATTATATGCAGGCAGTCTTGTACCTCGACAGTTGACCGAGTGTGCCAAACCGGGTGCAACAGTGCGCAACAGTGCATCGATGGCTTTGGAAGAGCAATGCAACTTGATGAAGACGTTCACCGATCGTGGCCTGCTCGTAGTTAGATTGCACACTGGCGACCCTTGTATCTATGGTGCCATACAGGAGCAGATAGACTTTTTTGAATCTCATGACATCAGCTATCATATCACTCCAGGCATCTCGTCGTTCCTTGCAGCAGCCGCCGAGTTGAGATCGCAATTTACTATCCCCGGGCGTTGCCAAACCATCATTCTCACCCGTGGCGAAGGGCGCACCCCAATGCCGGAGCGTGAGAAATTGCACCTGCTTGCCCGCAGCCGCAGTACGATGTGCATTTTCCTTAGTGCCTCTATCGTTGACGATGTGCAAGAGCAATTGTTGCAGGAATATCCGGCAGACACCCCAGTGGCAGTATGCTATCATCTCACATGGAAAGACCAGAAGATATGGCGCGGAAAACTGTCGTCTCTCGCAAACATTGTCAGAGAGAATCATCTCACACTTACCACAATGATTGTTGTTGGAGAGGCGGTGAGGGATAACTCAGAAATGAGAAATGAAGTGTCAGGAATAAGGAATGTGTCAAAATTGTATGATAGGCATTTCACTCATCTTTTCAGAAAAGGAGAAGAATGATACTCGTATTCGGAGGAACAACAGAGGGAAGGAAGGCTATTAAGGAAATTGAAGAAGCCGGGAAACCATTCTACTACTCCACCAAAACGGGGGAGCAGCAGGTGGAGCTGTGTCATGGCATATCTGTTAGCGGAGACATGACACGAGACAAGATGATTGACTTCTGCAACAATAATGGCATAAGGTTGTTGGTGGATGCCGCCCACCCCTTTGCTTCACATCTTCATCACACAGTAGCTGATGTGGCTAAATGTCTTGATATACCGCCTATTCGCTTTGAGCGAATTTTCCCTCCGAGAGACCGCGATATATCATGGTGTGACTCCTACGAAGAAGTGGTGGATAAAGTAAAGTCTGGTGAAACGGTGATAGCCACAACAGGAGTACAAAGCATATCCCACCTCAAAACCTTAGAGGAAAAAGGGTGCAATGTGTATTATCATATATTAAAGCGACAGTCAAGTATTAGTAGGGCTCATGCAGAAGGTATTACCGACAACCGTATTGTTTTCTATGGAGAGGATTCCATCAGCACAATAGGAAAGGGGACACTGATACTGAAAGAAAGTGGTCTTTCCGGCGGATATCAGGAAAAAGTGGATGAGGCAAGGAAGAACGGTATGGGCATCATTGCCATAAGGCGACCTGTGACTCCCAAAGGATTTTATGTCGTTAATGGCGAACATGGTTTGCGCAGAATGATCGAGCGTTTACTCCCCCATTATTATCCACTCAAAAGTGGACTGACAACAGGAACGTGTGCCACCGCAGCGGCAATTGCAGCCTACTCTTCCCTTAGTGGACAGCAACCGCCGTCAGTACCTGTCGTACTTCCTAATGGTGAGAGTATCTTCGTGGATGTACACTATGGCGATGGCTATTCCTATGTAATAAAAGAAAGCGGAGATGACCCGGATGTGACCAATGGAGCTGAGATTAGGGCGAGTGTGGAGCCAAATGAAGGTTCTCTTGTCATTGTTGGTGGCGAGGGAGTGGGGCGGTTTACTCTTCCCGGTTTCGACTATCCCCCAGGCGAAGCGGCTATCAATCGTGTGCCTCGCGAGATGATCCATCGTAATCTTGGTAATGCCCACGTCAAGGTGACAATATCCGTTGTTGACGGTGAACGATTGGCGCAAAGGACATTCAATCCCCGTCTTGGAATAACGGGTGGCATATCCATAGTGGGTGTGTCGGGTATAATAAAGCCGTTCTCTGAGGAGGCTTTTGTCGAGAGCATAAGAAAATGTATGACGGTGGCTGCCGCTTCGGGATGTGGGGAGGTTGTCATCAACAGTGGTGCAAAGAGTGAGCGTATGGTGCGCTCGCGTTTTCCTGACCTTCCACCGCAGTGCTTTGTGGAATATGGCAACTACATCGGAGCCACCATCACTATCGCAAGGGAACTGTTTATTCCTCGTGTCCACCTTGTAATGATGATAGGTAAGGCCGTGAAACTTGCCGCAGGGCATCTCGATACCCATAGTCGCCGCAGCACGATGGACCGTGACTTTATCGTCTCGATGCTCGAAGAATCGGGATGTGATAAGATGATATTGGCAAAGGCTCACAACATTACCTTGGCCCGGGAACTATGGGATATCATTCCTCAAGACAATAACGGGAGATTTGTGGAAGTATTGACAGAGCATTGCCATAAGGCATGCAACCATATATTGACAAAAGAACAACTTGAAATAATTATTTTGAAAGATGAATAAAATTTTGAATCACATTGTGATGCTGGCAATAATACTAATTGTCGCATCATGTACCGGCAAGGTAAGTAGGAAAGAGTTGGACAAGGATGCTGCTGACTCCGTCGTTGAGGTGAAACCCCAATATGCCAAAGGCTTTACGGTGAGGATGCTTGACAACGGAATCCGTCTTGTAGATGTCAAAGACCCACAGAAATCAAAGGGTATGACATATCACTTTGCATTAGTGAACCAGGGGATGGAGGCGACAGATATTCCTGAGGGATATACAAGGATAGATGTGCCGGTAAGGCGCACTATCCTCATGACCATGCTTCAGCTCTCCAACTTCACCATCCTGAATGCCCATGATGTGGTAAAAGGAATCACGGGTACGAAAAATCTATTCAACAAGGATATTTTGCAGCGAGTGAAAAAGGGAGAAATAGTGAAGATAGGCATGGAAGGCAACTTTGACCCGGAGCTGGTAATGGCGGCTGCCCCCGAAATAATCTTCATATCACCGTTCAAGCGTGGAGGATATGATGCCATCAAGGAGACGGGAGTTACTCTCGTACCCCATCTTGGTTATAAGGAACTCGACCCTCTTGGACAGGCAGAGTGGATAAAGTTTGTAGCAATGTTTATCGGCAAGGAAAAGGAGGCAAACAAGATATTCAGCGACATTGCCGACCGATATAACTCACTGAAAGCTAAGGTTGAGGCTGTTGGCGGTGAGCGTCCTTCCATATTCAGTGGTGAGATGCACGGTGGCAACTGGCATGCTGTGGGAGGAAAGAACTATCTTGCGCAGATATTCCGTGACGCCGGTGCCGACTATGTCATCGATGATGATAACACAGGTGGCCTACCCATCGACTTTGAGGCAATGTATGCCAAGGCAGCCAAGGCCGACTATTGGCGAATACTCAATAGCTATTCTGGTGAGTTCTCCTACGAGGCATTGCAGAAGTCAGAGCCTCGCAATGTCATGTTCAAGGCTTTCAGGGATAGAAAGGTGATATACTGCAATATGAAAACCACACCGTATTATGAAATATCTCCCGTGATGCCCGACAAGGTGTTGGCGGATTTTATTGCTATCTTCCATCCGGAGGTCATGCCAAAGGGATATACCCCTACATTCTATAAATTATTGTAAGGAGGAAAGAGAAGAAGGATATATGTTAAAGCCAGGGTTAAGTTTTCTGACGATGCTATCACTCGTCGTCTTGTCCGCCGTGCTCTTTGTGGCAAATCTGTTCATAGGTACTGTCTCCATTCCTTTTGATGCCATTGTGGGGATAGTTCTCGATTTGCCCATTGAAGGATATACAGAGGAGGAGATGACAATATGGAGCAATATAATATGGAACTCGCGCATGCCGCAGACCATAACCGCTTTGTTGGCAGGAGCAGGTCTGTCGGTGAGTGGATTGCAGATGCAGACGGTATTCCGCAATCCTCTTGCCGGACCATCTGTCTTGGGCGTCAGCAACGGGGCATCACTTGGTGTGGCATTTGTCGTATTGCTCTCGTCATCGCTTGGAGGTGTGGCACTCAGCCGTTTGGGCTATGTGGGAGATGTGGCAATCACGGTTGCAGCCATTGTTGGTGCTCTATCCATTTTGGCATTGATAGTATTCGTGGCTCAGTATGTACGTGGCAATGTCACTCTTCTTCTCATTGGTGTGATGACGGGATATCTTGCTACGGCGATAATAGGAGTGCTAAAATTCTTCAGTGCCGAAGAAGATGTCAAGGCATACGTTGTGTGGGGATTAGGATGTTTCACCCGTACCTCAGGCACCCAACTCGTAGTCTTCTCCTTATTGATGTGCATCATCCTTCCAATGGGAATGTTGCTGATAAAAACTATGAATCTACTGATGTTAGGAGATGATTATGCTCGAAATCTCGGATTGAACATCCGACGTTCGCGCATAATGGTGATTCTCTCGTCAGGATTACTTGCCGCAGTTGTCACGGCATATTGCGGTCCTATAATGTTTGTGGGGCTTGCTGTTCCACATCTTGCCCGTGCCGTTTTCCGCACCTCCGACCATCGTTGGCTTATGCCGGCAACATTAATAAGCGGTATATCGCTCACCCTTCTCTGTTGCATTTTATCACGTCTTCC
>JALFCW010000056.1 GCA_022771625.1 Prevotella sp. | reverse complement strand
CCATGAGGGGGTAGATACGTATAAAACAGATGTGGCTTTCGACCAGATCAAACGCAAGCATACGCTTCACCTCAGCGGCACACCATTCAAGGCATTGGCCAACGAGAAGTTCCCGCAAGACGCCATCTTCAACTGGACCTATGCCGACGAGTGCAAGGCAAAGGCTTCGTGGGACGAGAGCCGAGGAACCAACCCCTACGCCGAGATGCCGCGTCTCAATATGTACACCTATCGCATGAGCGATATTGTTACGGAAAAAGTGCGCAAGGGCGTGGAGATAGACGGCGACACGGAGGCCTACGCTTTTGACCTGAACGAGTTTTTCAGAGTTGAACGTGGCCACTTTGTTCATGAAGAAGCAGTAGATAAGTGGATTGACGCATTGAGCCGTCAGCAGCGCTATCCCTTCTCAACTCCAGAATTACGAAAAGAATTGCGCCATACTTTCTGGTTGCTTAATCGGGTGGACTCTGCCAAGAAACTGGCAGAAAAGTTGAGAGATACCAAACGGCATCCCGAATTTGCCGATATTGAGATTGTTGTCGCTGCTGGAGACGGAAAGACCGACAATGACGAAATCATAGAGGACGACAGTTCACTCAACCGTGTGCGCCGGGCCATTGCCGAGCATCCCCAGGGTACGATAACCCTTTCGGTGGGTCAGCTCACAACGGGTGTAACCATCCCGGAATGGACAGCGGTATTGATACTGAGCAATATGAAGAGCCCTGCACAATATATGCAGGCTGCTTTTCGGGCACAAACTCCTTATCTGTATATAGACGCCAATGGGGTGTATCATCGTAAAGAGAACGCTTATATCTTCGACTTTGACCCAGCTCGCACCCTTACCAACTATGAGGAAATGGCGAATGGCCTTTCGGCCGACACCGCCTCGGGTAATGGCGACAGCGACACACGCAAGCGACACATCCGCGAGTTGCTGAATTTCTTCCCCGTGATCGGTGAAGATGAAGACGGGGAAATGATGCCGCTCGACGCCGAGCAAGTGATGCTCATACCTCGCAAAATACGCTCCAAGGAAGTAGTGCGCAGCGGTTTTATGAGTAATTTCCTCTTCGCCAACATTTCCAGTATTTACGGTTGCTCTTCAGGCATTATTGACATCATCAACCACTTTGACCCCGTAAAAGCACCCAAAAACAACGAGGTGAGCGCCGATGAGGTGGAGGAACTTTCGCATGATATAGACGAGGACGGAAATGCACAACCCGACCCAATGAAAGTTACGGCTCTGAAAGAGGACCTGTTTGGTGATAAAATCTATGGAGAACCTAAAGAGGTGCTGGATGGTATTATAGCAGAAAGCATACAAAAATACAGTCAGGCGAAGGAACGTCAAGGGAAGAGTGCCGAGGAACAAATGATAGATAATGTAAGCACTCACCTTACAACTGTTTTATTCTCTGCTGCTGATAAAGGAGCAGAAGAGGCATACGAGGACAAACTGACGAAACGCAATCAAGGTGTGGCATCCGTTCGCATCAAGAAAGCGATTAATGAGCAAATCGGCGCTCACTGCCATCAGGCATCCATCGACAAAAAGAAAATAGAACATCAGTGTGAATTGGATTGTCAAGGCAAAACTACCCAACAGCAAAAAGACATAAGAATTGAGGCCGAGGCAAAGAAGAAAGCCATTGACGAAAACTTGATCAAAACTATCCAAGAAAAGACCGAGGACTTATTGGATAAAGGGGCTGAAATCATCGCCGACACTTACGAGCAGCAGCGTATTGATAAAAAGAAAGGCAATACGGACGAGTTGATTCGTGATCATTTGCGAGGTTTTTCACGCACCATCCCTTCGTTTCTTATGGGATATGGAAACGAAGAAACGACATTGCAGAACTTCGACAGCAACGTGCCTGATGAGGTGTTCTTAGAAGTGACAAGTGTAACCAAGAAACAATTTCACCTGCTACGTGACGGAGGCGACTACATAAATGAAGAAACGGGACAAACGGAACATAGTCCAGGTCATTTCTTCGACGAGGTGGTGTTCAATGATTCCGTGCGCGAGTTTATGGCTTTGCGCAAGCGATTGGCCAACTATTTTGACCCAAAGATGGAGGAGGACATCTTCAACTATATTCCTCCACAGAAAACTAATCAGATATTCACGCCGAAACCGATTGTGAAGAAAATGGTCGACCTGTTGGAACAAGAAAATCCTGGGTGCTTTGATGATCCCGACAAGACCTTTGCAGACCTCTATATGAAGTCCGGACAATATATCACTGAGATTGTAAAGCGTCTCTATAATAGCAAAGGACTCAAAGATGCCTATCCCGACAATGAGGAGAGATTACGCCACATCTTCAAACACCAGATATACGGATTAGCGCCAACGGAGTGTATATATCGTATTGCCATGCGCTACATCCTTGGCTTTGATGAAACTCTTCACATTCCGCAATCAGAGCATCATCTGAGACA
>JALFCW010000047.1 GCA_022771625.1 Prevotella sp. | reverse complement strand
TTAGATGCCCGCATGTGACCTCATACGGTATTAATCCGCCTTTCGACGGGCTATCCCGTGGACATGGGAAGGTTGGATACGCGTTACTCACCCGTGCGCCGGTCGCCATCTTCCCTAGCAAGCTAAGGAAATGCTGCCCCGCGACTTGCATGTGTTAAGCCTGTAGCTAGCGTTCATCCTGAGCCAGGATCAAACTCTCCATTGTAAAATATTTATTTCGCCAAGGGCGTGAAGCAAAACTTCACGCAACGGTGGCGGTTTGTTCTGTACTTTTGGATGACTCTCCAGAATTAATGAAGCATAAAGCAAACTTTCAATCTAATACAAATTGACGGTTCGTTTCTTTTCTACCCAAACTACACTAAATAAATAATGTAGTTCGCTTCTTGTACTACTTCTCTGTTTATGTAAGTCTTTCAAAGAACTCTTTCTTTTTTAGCTCGTGAACTTGTTTTTGTTCGAAAGCGGATGCAAAGGTACGGACTTTTTTTGAACCCACCAAACAATTTAGTGAAAAAGTTGTGTTTTATAACATTTATTCACATTTAAACGATATTATGCTCCATTAATCGCTGCTCAGCGAGCTTTTCATAGCGAGTTCCGGGTTTGCCGTAATTAGCATATGGATAGATGCTGATTCCGCCTCGTGGAGTGAATAATCCTAGCACCTCGATATATTTGGGTTGCATAAGTTTCACAAGGTCTTTCATTATTATATTAATACAGTCCTCATGAAAATCGCCGTGATTACGAAAACTAAAAAGATAGAGTTTGAGACTCTTGCTCTCCACCATTTTCTTGTCCGGCAGATACATTATCTTTATCTCTGCAAAATCTGGTTGTCCGGTAATTGGACAAAGAGACGTAAACTCAGGGCAGTTAAATTGTACCCAGTAATCATTCTCGGGATGTTTGTTCGTGAAAGTTTCAAGCACCTCTGGAGCATAATCCATAGCATACTTGGTATTGTTTCCCAAAGCATGTAGTCCCTCAGTCTTGCGATTTTCCTCGTTGTTCATATATTGTTAATACTAAAAATGTTATAATTAATATTCTTGTCATATTCGTCCAAACCTTCATGACGCTTGGTGTATTTCACCACTTGAATGGTAATTGGCAGTACGATAATCTCGTAGAGAGTCTTAAGAACAATCTGCGACAGTATCAGTACGGGAAGTTCTTCAGTAGGCACTACCCCACCCAATGCCAGTGGGAAGAAAATAAGAGAATCTGCAGTCTCTCCAAATATGGTACTCATAATAGCTCGCAGAGAGAAGTTCTTGCCTTGTGACGACACTTTCATCCTACTCATCACATAAGCATTGGCAAATGAACCAACAACAAAAGCCACGAAAGAAGCTGCTGCTATGCGAGGTGCCAAACCGAATATGGCATGAAATCCAGCCTCATTGTCCCAATAAGAAGCTCCTGGGATAGCATCACACAAAGCACCAAACATAACAAATAGGACGTTCATGCAGAATCCGAGCCAGATGAGTAATCTGGTTTTACGATAGCCCCACACTTCGCATACGCAGTCGTTGATGATGTATGAAACCGGGAAAACGATGAGTCCACCGGTGATACTGATAGGTCCGAAGGCCATTTGCTTTGTCTCGAGCACGTTAGCCGTAATAAGGCAAACGCAGAAGAGCATACTGAAAAGCATAAACAGCACGCTCACTTGTTTTTTTGTAGCTTTCATTTTGTTGTTTTTTAAAGGAGGTTAGACAATGACTCCTGTTAATAATTATATTTTGGAGATTAATTTCTCGATTACCAAGGGAAAATCCCTCATCTCCAGTTCGTGCACCTTTGCCTCTATATCTTGAGGCGAATCATCAGGCGCGACAGCCACTCGTGACTGAAAAAGGATATCGCCACCATCACATTCCTCAGTGACATAGTGTATGGTGATACCAGTCTCAGCCTCACCATTGGCTTTCACCGCCTCGTGCACATGATGACCATACATCCCCTTGCCGCCATACTTAGGCAAAAGGGCGGGATGGATGTTCACCATCTTGAGATGATAGTGCGAAATCAGATAGCCTGGCACCATCATAAGGAATCCAGCAAGCACCACAAATCCGATGCCATAGGAATCCAACACCTTCAAGGTGTATTCCTGATTAGCGAAATCCGCCTTGGACAATGTAATGGCAGGCACTCCAAGATTCCTTGCCCTTACAAGAGCAAAGGCATCAGCCCTGTTGCTCACCACAAGAGCCACCCTCGCCACATCGCTAATGGCGAAATGGCGAATGATGTTCTCGCAGTTACTTCCATTGCCCGAGACGAATATCGCGATATTTACCATATATTATATATATAATAAGGTGTAAGATTAATACTCGAATGTATATGTGACAGACGAACCATCCTCACGGCCGACAGACAGTGTGTTGACACTCTCATCAGAATTCAGAGTAGTAGTGATGGTAAACTTGATTTTGTTTGTAGTATCCTCTGCTGTTTCGTAGATGTACGAGCATCGAGCATAGCGATAGAATCCTACTAGCAAATAAGGATTTATGTTGTCAACGCCAAAAATCAACTGATTGACATCCACACTCTGTTTGCGGTTGCTCTTTTTGGCATCGTGATTAACCTCAAGCCTCATCTCAGGATATTTTCCATCTTTTGTATAACTATAAATCAATTTGGTATGTGAGAGCTCGCTATCTGGATTCTCGAACCCACTAAGGCTAACATTTTGCACGTTTCTGTTTGCTCCACTCTCGTTCCTCTTCACAGTAACCTGGCTTGAGCCAACAGCACTCCAAGTAACCACCTCGCTCTTGTCGTCTGTAGCCAAATCTCCAGTGGGCTGCCATCCGAAGTTCACCTGGGCTTTAGCCGTTTTTTTACCATTGATATGAACACTCATTATACGTGCAGAGTCTGAAGCCATTGGATATGTGAAGTAATAATCGTTCTTGACATCGTTTGCATCCTTTACCGACAGACTGACTACGCGATGAAGATTGTCATAGTCCAATGAGATCTCCGAACCATCGGAACCGGTAATTTTCCTTACGTCCCTGGCACTTCCGAGACTACCGTCGCCACGTGTTCCCCACTGATAAACTTGTGCCGACGACGACTTGCCCTCAGTGTTTGTTAGGTTGATGGTAGCCGTACGATACTTGTCGGTCGTGTTGAGCTCAGTCTTTAAAAAAGATATGTCGGCTACAGGACCTGCACCTGAATTCTTTGCGAACAAGAACCATGAAGCGTCACTTCCCTTCTTCAGTTCCCAAGCACTACTTGACTGATATATTACAAAAGCATTATTGGAGTTGGCATAGCAATCCGTACTCACTCCACTGATGTATGCATAAGAAGTGTCGCCATCATTGAGACATGAAGTCATGGCAACCGTCATTGTTGTAGCCGCAAGCACCATCTTGGCGCCGTTAGCAATCATTTTAAATGTTTTCATTTGAATTAAAATTATTAAAATTAATATTGTTAAAAGAAAAAATGTAATCATAATCATTCATCTTCATCGTCGAAGAATGAATCATTCTCAAACGACGGTCCGATGAAAGCATCGAGAGCTCGGCGTTCCTTCTTTGTAGGACGTCCGGTGCCGCGTGCCCTATCGACAAATCCGCTAATACGGTTCATCTCAAGCAGTTCGTATTGGTCGGGCGCAGTAACATTTTCGTATATTTCCGGTATGAGTTTCGCCCCTACCCTCTGTTCAATGGTCTTCAGTATTTTGAATGAATAAGTGACAGGCGGTTTCCTTACGTTAACAGTCTCCCCCACCTTTACCATATGCGATGGTTTGACGTTCACATTGCCGATGCTAACTCTTCCGTTCTTGCATGCGTCGGCAGCCAATGAACGTGTCTTGAATATACGTGCAGCCCAAAGCCACTTGTCAATTCTTGCCTGTTCAGCCATTATAGTTTCTTTTTATTAAATGCGTTCATAGTGAAATCGACTCCCGTTAGCACGAAGCTCTTGATAATCTCGCAAGCCGTCTCAATCTTTGGTTCGAGAATTTTGATGTCCTCGTCGTCGAATTTACCGAGCACCCAATTAATTTGCTGTCCTTTCGGAAAATCATTTCCAATGCCCACTCTAAGTCGGCAATAATGGTCGGTTCCTAACACCGATTGTATATTTCCGAGTCCGTTGTGTCCAGC
Source organism: Prevotella sp. (assembly GCA_022771625.1). Taxonomy (GTDB): domain Bacteria; phylum Bacteroidota; class Bacteroidia; order Bacteroidales; family Bacteroidaceae; genus Prevotella. The sequence continues at coordinate 26,413 of JALFCW010000047.1, read as the reverse complement.
ATTGCTGCCCGCTGGTTTTAGTCGGAGTGCGCCAAGCGGCAGTGCGATATCGTCCACGATAATGAGCAGTCTTTCAATGTCGATGTTTTCCTTGTTCATCCAATATCTCACGGCATTACCGCTTAGATTCATATATGTCGAAGGTTTCAGCAAGAACACCTTTCTGCCCTTGATAGTCGTTTCGGCCACAAAGCCGTAGCGCTTGTCGGAAAAAACAATATTGGACGCCTTTGCGAAAGCGTCCAATACCATAAATCCTGTATTGTGGCGGGTCATGTCGTACTCTTCGCCGACATTTCCCAACCCAACAATAAGATACTTGTCCATTAACCCTGAGCAGCGGCGGCAGCAGCCGATCTGGACGCACGGGTAGCCTTAACAGAGCAAACAATAACCTCAGCGGGAGTAGAGAGTGTGAGACCCTCAAAGCTAAGATCACCCACCTTGATGCTCTTGCCGAGCTGGAGGTTGGTAACGTCGATGTCAAGGTGCTCGGGAATAACTTGGTAAGGAGCAGTAACATTGATCTTGCGGATAGAGAGGTTGATACGTCCACCATCGCGCACACCCTGTGCCAGTCCGTTAAGCTTAACGGGGATACCGATTGTGATAGGCTTCTGGTCGTTCACCTCATAGAAGTCGATGTGGAGCAGAGCGTCTGTCACTGGATGGAACTGGAGTTCCTTCATAACGGCAGTGTGCACCTCGCCGTCGATAACGAGCTTAATCACGTAGATGTGAGGAGTGTAAACCACCTTACGAAGCTCTGTCATAGGGCAAACGAAAGAAGTGGCAACGGGAAGTCCGTTCTCGTCTTTCTTCTCGCCGTACATGTTACATGGGATAAGTCCCTCTTTGCGCAACTGCTTTGAGGCTTTCTTGCCAAGGTCGGTGCGCATGCTACCTTTTACTTCAATTTCCTTCATAACTTTTAATGTGTTACTCTAAATTAAGTGTTAATAATCTCATTGCTTAATTCACCATCACACGAACTTTTTTATCGATGTGTTTCGAAAAAGCGGTGCAAAGGTACGCTTTTTTTTGCAAATAAACAAGTATTATCAAAAAAAAACTCAATATTTTCGCATATTATTTGCATTTTAGGGGAAATATGCGTAATTTTGCAGCCGTAAAGTTTAGATAAGCGTATGATAAACCGAGAAATAATAAGAAACAAGGTAGTACAATTAACATATGCGTACTATCAAAATGGGAACAAGAACATCGACTCAGCAGAGAAGGAACTATTGTTCAGTCTGTCTAAGGCCTACGACTTGTATGCCTACATGCTTGCTCTGATACCGGCAGTGGCCAGAGAGTCGAGAAAGTATCTTGAAGTGGCACAAAGCAAAGCACAACGCGAGGGCACAGAAATGCCGTCTCAGAAATTTGCCTACAACCGCTTTGCGATTCAAGTTGAACAAAACACTGCACTCAACGACATTCTCGAGGCTAAGAAGATTTCATGGAACGACCATCCAGAATTTGTCAATAAGCTCTACCAACAGATTATCGAGTCTCAGATCTACAAGGAGTACATGGATAGTCAGGATGACTGTTTCGATGCCGACCGTGAAGTGTGGCGCAAACTCTATCGCACCCTTATTGAGAATAACGAGAGTATCGACTCTATTCTTGAGGAAGAGAGTCTCTATTGGAACGATGACAAGGATATCGTTGATACCTTTGTAGTTAAGACAATCAAGAGATTCGACGAGAAAGCAGGTCACAAGCAGGAGATTTTACCTGAGTATTCTTCTGAGGAAGATCTCGACTTCGCCCGCAAGCTGTTCCGCGCAGCCATCCTCAATGCCGACGAATACCAGCATTACATGGGTGAGATGTCTCGCAATTGGGATTTCAACCGTCTTGCGTTTATGGATGTCATCATTATGCAGATTGCCATTGCCGAGATGATGACTTTCCCTGGTATCCCCATAAATGTGACCATCAATGAATACGTTGAGATAGCCAAGCTATACAGTACACCTCGTAGCGGTGGTTACATCAATGGCATCCTTGACCCCATTGCCCGTATGCTAGTCAAGACAGGACGCATGCTCAAGGTTATACCCGAGCGAAATAATCCCGAAAAATAACACATTATTAATAATAAATATATAAAAAGACATGACAACAGTATTTATTGCCGCACAGAGCGGCGCTGCCGGTGGCGGCGGCATGAGTATGCTCATTATGATGGTGGCTCTCTTTGCCATCATGTGGTTCTTCATGATTAGACCCCAGCAGAAGAAGCAGAAGGAAATTCAGAAGTTCCAGAATGCCCTGTCCGAGGGTCAGCAGGTAGTCACAGGCGGTGGCATCTACGGCACAGTAAAGAAGATAGATCTCGCTTCAGGTATTGTGGAAATCGAGATAGCCAAAGGTGTGGTTATCCGTGTCGATAAGGCTTACGTCTTCAAGGACACCCAGAGCACCCAGGTGGCAGCAAAATAAAGATGCTATATGAATAAACCAAGAGGCACAGTAAAGATAATCAGGAATTTCTTGTTCGCTTTGGTGAACAAGGAATTTCTTATTTTTTTGTTTTTTATGTGCCTCTCTGGAATCTTTTGGCTTCTGATGACCCTCAACGAAACCTATGAGATGGAATTCAGAATCCCCGTCAGAGTTGTCAACATTCCAAACAATGTTGTTCTGACATCCCAAGAGACAGATACCGTTAGGGTGACCATACGCGATAAGGGGTTAACGCTCGTCAGCTATCAATATGGCGAAGGCATACGGCCTATTATCTTCAACTTCAAGTCATATGCCAAGTCGTCAAGTTCGTTTGTCATACCATTGGCCGACATCCAGCGAGTGCTTTACCAGCAACTGCCGGCATCTACAAAGATAGCCGCCATAAAAGCCGATCGTCTGGAGTTTTTCTTCAACTATGGCGAATGTAAGAAAGTACCCATAGAATGGAGCGGACGAGTTGTGCCCGAGGATATGTATTTCATTTCAGATGTACAATACGCCCCCGATAGTGTCACAGTATATTCCACTCGCGACAAGCTCGATAGTATCAAGGTGATACACACTGAGCAACTAAACTACACCAATTTCCGCGACACTCTCAATATCACTTGTCGTCCCAAGACAATGAAGGGAGTAAAGGTAGTTCCGTCGAGTGTCAAGATACGTTTTATCACCGACGTGCTCACCGAGGAAAGTGTTGACAATATCCCCATCATCGGTATCAACATGCCCGAGGGTAAGGTGTTGCGCACATTCCCCTCAAAGGTAAGCGTAAGGTTTGTCACTGGAGTTCGCCAGTTCAAGAAACTGTCACCTAAAGATTTCTACGTCATCGTTGACTACGATGAGATAAAAAAGCACCCCACTGAGAAATGTAACGTCATTCTTCAACGCTACCCGACTGTGGTGTCAAAAGCGACATTAAATCTTAATCAAGTGGATTATCTGATAGAAAATGAAGATTGACAAATATCCAGTAGTGGCTATCACCGGAGGCATCGGTAGCGGCAAGAGTTATGTGTGCCGACTGTTCGGCGAGAGAGGCATACGCGTGTATGATTGCGATAGTGCAGCCAAGCGTTTGATGCAAAACTCACACCATCTTCAGGAGCGCCTCACGCATCTGATAGGCCCCGACACATACATCGACGGACACCTCAACAAAGCTGCCGTAGCATCATTCATGATGCAGAGCGACGACAATGTCAAGGCTGTCAATGCAATCGTGCATCCTGCTGTTGCAGAAGATTTCTTCGAGAGCGACTATACCTGGATGGAGACAGCCATACTCTACGACTGCGGTTTCGACCGCTATGCCGACATAGTCATCGCTGTTGTCGCCCCCATTGAGACACGCATATCCCGAATCATGCAGCGCGATGGAATAAGTCGCGAAAAGGCCCTCGAATGGATAGCCAAACAGATGGATCAGAAAGAAGTGGAACAACGCTCCGACCATGTCGTGATCAACGACGGCATCCACGACCTAGCGTCACAAATAGACAGAATATTAACCAAAATAAAAGAATAAGACAGAAAACATGTTACAGACAGTATTAGCAATCTCCGGCAAGCCCGGACTCTACAAGTTGGTATCAAGAGCCACCAACAGTCTCATTGTCGAAGCACTCGACAACACCCACAAGAGAATCCCCGCATTCGCATCCGACCGTGTAACATCTCTTGCCGACATCGCGATGTACACCGACACCGACGATGTGCCCCTTTGGCAGGTGCTCACAAATATGCGTAACCTCGAAGAGGGAAAAACCGCAAGTATCAACTTCCGTAAGGCAAGTGGTGACGAGCTTCGCGAATACTTTGCCAAGGTATTGCCCGACTTCGACCGAGAGCGTGTTCACAATAGCGACATTAAGAAGCTCATCCAGTGGTATGACATTCTCATAAAGAATGGTATTACCGACTTCGAGAAAGACATGAAACCCACTGAGGGCGACAATATCGACGACCGCAAGGAAACTGAGGAATAATCTCCAAACGTCTCCTTTCACCCATGCAATTGCCAGCTGAATGATATTTTCAGCTGGCAATTGTTTTATTCAATAATGGTGGTTGTATTATTAGTTGTTCACTCCATACCCGAATAGGGCGAAGTCACCCTTAAGTGGGTCATCTGGAAAGACCAAGGACATGGCGGACGTGAGACGCTGGGCAGCAGACATCAATGTAGAAGAGGAAGCCAGAAGATTGAGACGCATTGACTGCTGTACGACATGCGTGTCCATCGGCATAATGAGCGTGCGACGATCGATGATGTCACTCCACAATCCAAGGTCAACGGGTGAATCACTTCTCACCATCCAACGCATAAACATACAAACACGCTTACATGATGACTGGATGTTTTTAGGGATAACACCCTCTATTCCTTTTGCTGCAAACCAGGAGGTGATTGCTTCCACTGCAGAAATGCACTTTGCATCGTTGACCGACTGGCGCACAAACTCAGTGAGTGAGCCATATTCACGCATCATCTCGCTGAAAGCAGCAATAAACCTGTTCATTGTGCTAAACGTATATAGCCGATAGTAGCAACGCTCGGGGTCGTCGGGAATGTCATTGGCAAATGCTCCACTTCTCACCCACTCGTCAACCCTACCCTGAGAGCAGTCGAGCATATACTGTATCTTGGGGAAAAACTGTTTTCTGCTGCCATAACTGAGTGCAGAGGCAAGAAAAGCCAAAGCGATACGATCTTCCGCAGACTCCACCTGATGCATAAACCAACTTGGGTCACCAATGATGAAGTCGGAGGTCTCATAGCGTTCGGCATAGGTACGCAACAATTCGGCTGTCTCATCAGCCACAATAACATCTTTATATTTCATCTGTTCTTGTGATTAAGAAACCATTGATGTGTGAATGAAAGATACATTGCAGCAGCCAATATGGATATAACCTCCGCCACGACCAACAGACGATCCGACTGACCGCTGAATGAAATATATCCTATTCCTATTCCGATGGCAATTGAGGACTCCCATCCCAACAGGAATGTACTCGACGATGTGCCACGCTGGCAATGCCTGCTTAGTTTAATAAAGAACAACAGGAAGCGCGAACCAATAATGCCTATTGCAAGGCCAATCATCGTGGGGGCTACATATATTACTTTGTCAATACTATATACATGCATTATCTGCATTGCTGCCACTATCAAAATCATACCAGTAACCACCTCACTCTTCAACTCAGCATTCTGGAACACAAATCGCTGTGCCATTAATGCCAGCACAAATCCAACCATCATCATAGCATAAAACATCCACGGCAATGCAAGCGAGAATAACATTCCCACAGGGAGCATAATGAGGAATATATTGACAAAGAGCGGTGTGCCTTGAGTCAAGAAGAATCGGTCGAGACTGAACACATGTGTGTTCTCCTCTGGTGCGCGGAAAGGAAACTTAACGGCACGGATGAGCAGGAGGGATATGATGACGCATACATCTGACACAAAGATGACGCGCCAAAAACTGCCTGTAAGGTGATATACAATCAATCCGACCATCGGTCCAAGCGCTAAAGCAAATCTAGAGAACCACGAAGTGCTGTGATTGGCCTCAGTGCGCATCGATGATGTACACTTGTCAATAATCAATGTGCTTGCCAACACCATCTCCGCCAGTCCATACACGGCTCCAAAGAGTATGCGCTGGGCAAATACCCACCATTTCTCCACTGCACCGAAGTCGTGCTGGAAGAAAGATTGGAGCAATGTGATACAGATAACCATCAATATGATGGCCTCCATACATATCCTGTTGCGTCGATAGCGTTGCACCAAATAGGAACAAAAACCGCCTAGGGCAAATATACCGACACCGAAGGCTCCCATAGCCAATCCGGCATCGCGCGCACTGAACCCCTCGCCATCCATCAACCAAAGGGGCATCACCGGCACAAGCACATACACCGACATCGCCACAAGGAAATTGGCTATGGCAAGAAGCCAAAAACCACGCTGCCACTGACTGATATGTATTTGTGTGTTCTGCGTATTCATCTTTCTTTTAGTATGATTCTTTCTCGTTGGGGAAGTCGCAGTTCTTCACGTCTTCCACATAATGCCCTATGGCATCGGTCATAATGGTGTTGAGGTCTGCATATCTACGCAGGAATCTCGGACTGAATCCATTTGTCTTGCCAAGCATGTCGTCGATGACAAGAATCTGCCCGTCTGTGCCATTGCCAGCTCCAATACCTATTGTAGGGATGGAAATGGCTTCCGACACCTCTGCTGCCAACTTTGCAGGTACTTTCTCGAGCACCACAGCAAAGCAGCCAACCTCGGCAAGGGCCTTGGCGTCAGTTATCAGTTTTGCAGCCTCTGCCTCTTCCTTTGCCCTCACTGCGTATGTGCCGAACTTATTGATACTCTGAGGAGTGAGACCGAGATGTCCCATCACCGGAATACCTGCATCAAGAATGCGCTTTACGGTATCCAATATCTCTACTCCGCCCTCAAGTTTAAGGGCATCGCAACCACTCTCCTTCATAATGCGGATAGCATTGCGCACACCGTAAACAGGATCTACCTGATAGCTTCCGAAAGGCATGTCGCATACTACAAGGGCACGTCCAACGGCTCTCACCACAGAGCGTGCATGATAAATCATCTGATCGATGGTTATAGGCAATGTAGTGCCATTACCAGCCATCACATTAGATGCAGAATCCCCCACGAGGATTCCGTCGATTCCCGCTCTGTCAACAATACCGGCGGTGGTATAATCATAAGAAGTCAGCATGGATATCTTCTCATGCTTCTGCTTCATCTCAATAAATCGGTGGGTTGTCACCTTACGTGTATCACTAATCAAATAACCTGCCATGGGTCAAAATCTTTATAATTGGATATTACTATGTCTGAATATGGGGCAATACTCTCTGCACTGTTGGTTGTGGCGAGACCCACTACCTTCATTCCGGCTGCACGACCGGATTTAAGTCCGTTGAAACTGTCCTCAAAAACTATACACTCGTCGATGCCTGCTCCCAATCTGGCTGCAGCCTTGAGATAACAGTCAGGATCGGGTTTACTGCGCTCAAAGTCCTCGGAAGTAAGGATGGCATCAAACATCCCACGGAACTCGCTTCTGCGCTGATATACGCTTTGCATCTTTGCGATATTCGAACTAGTGACGACAGCTGTTTTCACTCCATTGGAGCGAAGACTGGCAACAAAGTTCTCAAAACCCTCAACGTAGTCAAAGTTCATTGTCTGCTCAAAATCGTTCAGACGCTTTGTAATAATCTCCTGACTATAGACAAGCTCGCCACTGAAATGGCGGTCGAAAATCTGAACGAGGGTCTGACCTTTAATTTCATGCTCCAATCCTGGATGCTCGGGATGAAACTCCCTGCATTGTGCGCCCCAGAACTCTGTGTATTGCGGTTCGGTGTCGAACACCACTCCGTCGAGATCAAAAAGGGCTGCCTTTAATCTACTCATCTTTTTACCTTTTTTTCGTATATACTAAAATTCGGGTGCAAAATTACAAAATAATCTGCAAATAATCAAGAATACTTGAATAATTCTTAATTTATTTTGTTATCTCTGATAATTACATTACCTTTGCAACCAAAATTTATATATAATGAACATAGACATCATAACAAAATATTTCAGAGACATCTCTGAAGAGCAATGCCGACAGTTAGAGGCTCTCTACGACCTCTATCAGGATTGGAACAGCAAGATCAACGTGATATCACGCAAGGATATCGACAACCTGTATGAGCATCACGTTCTGCATTCATTGGCAATCGCCAAGGCTATAAGATTCAAGGATGGCTCGGAGATTCTTGATTTTGGCACAGGCGGTGGTTTCCCTGGTGCGCCATTGGCAATCATGTTCCCCTACTGCCGTTTCCATCTCATCGACGGTACAGGCAAGAAAATCAGAGTGGCAACTGAGGTTGCTAATGCCATCGGACTGAAGAACTGCCATCCAGAGCACAAGCGAGGCGAGGAGGAGAAGGGCAAATACGATTTTGTGGTAAGCCGTGCAGTAATGCCCCTACCCGACCTTGAGCGTATAGTGAGAAAAAACATTTCCACCAAGCAACGCAATGCCATTCCCAATGGTATCATCTGCCTCAAAGGTGGCAATGTGGAAAGCGAGATACAGCCATTCCGCAAATATACCGAAGTCACCGAGATATCACAGTGGTTCAGCGAGGAATGGTTTAAGGAGAAATACGTAATTTATCTACCGATATGAGTTTGAAGATACAACGCTTTGTTTGCAATCCCTTCCAGGAAAACTGTTTCGTTGTAAGCGACGAAACCAATGAGGGAATAGTTATCGACTGTGGCGCTCTCTATCCCGAGGAGCGCACTGCCATAGTGGAATATGTGGAGAAAGAGGGCATCGTACTGAAGCATCTCATAGCGACCCACGGACATGTAGATCATCATTTTGGTGACAACACGATATTTGAGAAATATGGTCTTCGTCCCGAAGTGTCGGCAAAGGACGAATATCTTCAATGCAAACTCGATGAGCAATGCCGTACTTTTTGCGGACAGTCGCTTGGATATGAGATACCGCCTGTGGGTAAGTATCTCAACGACGATGATGTGATAGAATTCGGCAACCACCGATTTACTATCATCCCCACCCCCGGACACACCCCTGGCTCGGTGTTCTTCTATTGCAAGGAGGAAGGTTTGGCATTTAGTGGCGACACCCTGTTTCGCATGAGTATTGGACGCACCGACTTCGAGTTGGGCAATTACGACGATATCATCGTGAGTCTCCATTCATTGAAGAACCTCATGCCTCTCGACACAACCATTCTCCCTGGACATGGTCCTCAGACAACCCACGGAGACGAAGTCAACTGCAACCCTTATTTTAAATAACTATGAAGAAATCTGCTACATTATCCCTTTCTGCCGCACTCATATTGGCGGGATGTGCCAGTATGCCAACACCCGGCCAACTGACATTCGACACCCTGTCGGTAGAGAAACGCGTGCTTCTCACTGCCGACACCAATTCTCCTGCATACGACATGAAGTTAAATGTGAAATATGTGAAGGAAGGTAGTGAGGATGTAAGAAAAGTGGTCAACGATGCCATCACCGCAAAATTATTCAATACCCATAATGTTGACATACATATGGCGGTGGATTCATTCATCAAGGAAAAGACAAATTCTTATATAAACGATATGCTGCCCCTATATAAAGAGGATATGCGCAGTATTGACAAGCGCCCCATCTACGAACATGAGGTGAGTATCAAGACCAATACCAAAGACGGAATGGAGGGAATAGTGACCTATTTCATAGATATGTACACATTTGAGGGAGGAGCCCATGGATACAACCAACTCTTAACTCTCAATTTCGACAAGTCCACAGGTAAAACCGTCACTCTCGATGATGTGTTGGTGCCTGGATATAAGGTAAAACTCAATGACTTATTGCAGAAGGCACTAATGGAAAAGGCCGACTGCAAGGACATCAACGAACTTCATGACAAGGGGTATCTTTTCTCGATGGAAATGTATCCATCCAACAATTTCGTACTTGCGCAAGATGGTATAACATTCATATATAATCCTTATGAGATTGCACCCTATGCCTTAGGCCGAATCGAACTCACTGTCAGCAATGCCGATTTGGAGCAATTGAGAAAGAAAAAAGGCGACTAGTCTCTCGACCTGCCGCCTTTTATTAACCTTAATAATCTAATACCATGAAAAACACGATGCAAATTTACACGTTTTTTTTATAATTATACTATTTTTGCTTTACATTTTTATACAAATTAATCTTTATTAAACATTGCACCATTCCATTTAAATACCGTTAACTCTTCCGTTTGCAGCATTGGATGAGTTGTAAGTGTGTTGGATGATATGGAAAGTGTGGCAATTTCATTATCTGGAATTGTTGGTGAAGATGGCAATGGAGTCCATTGAGATGTGAATAGAGTGACCTTACTCTCAATGGGTTGTTTGCCATAGGTCATAACCATACAGATGACATGGCTGGCGGAATCTGCCAATTGGCTTGATGATGGAAGCAGTTTCATCTCCACCTTCACAGCCTCACTAAGTGTGATGTGGAGATAGTCGGCAGTGAGAGTGTCAAGAGTGGATTTATCATCGAAGACATCATTCACCTCTGCCTTCATCCCCGAAACCTTAAAGTCAATCATGTCAAGTCGGTTATTGCGAGTGAGCGTAGGCAGGACGGAATCAGGCATTGCCGAGAATACATCCTTCATCTCAATGGCTGAAGCTGACACTGAAAATATCATCAGCAACAAATTGCATATTATTCTGTTCATAATCACGATATTAATTCATTATTCTTTTCGTCTCCACACACTCATCACCTTGCGGCGTACGGCAATGACATTCACTACAGATATCAAGGCAAAGAGGCATAATCCTACAGCCAGCGACGGAATTATGGTACCCTCTTCGATATCAGGGAACAATGTCTCAATCACTTCCATATAATATCCTCGAATGAGCGAGAGCACTATCATTGCTATCAGCAGCACCACAAAGTTAAGACCGATAGTGAGCAACTGGTAAGGCATTGCCACTAGTGACGGACTATATCCTATAAGCAGCAGGTTCTGCAGTTTTGTGGCATTCTTTTGCACAAGTAGATAGATACTCAACATCAGTATGTAGAAGCTCAACACAGATATTACGCCTCCGATAGCCATGACAAGCGTGACAACGAGTTTGAGGAAGTATGTCGTCTTCTCTGCATCAAGGTTGTTGTTCTCTGTGTCATATCCGTTTTCGTCAATATACTGAGCAATGCGCTCATCGGCAGGATTTGCCACCTCCACAATCAGGCGTGTGGGGTCGCTTTTTGAGTCGGGAGCATAGGTGTTGTTACTCCAATCCATAAAACTCTGTGGCACAAGGATGGAATTGAGGCGCGACGAGAATCCAATCACTCTACCCTTATATTCATCCTGACGTCCGTTGCCGTGAATGAATATCTTGAAATCTATCATGCCCACCAGTCCGTCGCTAATCTTGGGCAGTGAATGGTTGTGGGCAAAACCAAAGTTATACATCGCGATATACGAGCGAGGTAATATGATTGGCACCGACGGATCGCCTTCCTTCCATTGCCATAAATCAAGCGACACATCGACAAAAGAATCTGGCACACTCTCGAAGAAGAGTTCAGAGGAGAGCACGGGTGTGCCATTGATACCCATGCGTGCATCAACCTTATATTCGGTCGAGGTGAACTTACCCACATTACGGGCAAACTCCTGCGCTTTCACATCTTCCACATCAGACAATGTAAACGAGTTACTGCGACCAGAAAGGGTATTGCCGGCAGTAATCTTCTTGCTCACGATGATATACTCTGCACCCATGAACGAGTCGCTCTGAGAGAATATTGGCAACACATCGCGATAGAACTGAAAGCCCAACAACACGATGAGCATACCACAAAGGTTGGCAAAGAAAAAGCCTATGAACTGCGGCACACTGACGTGCTGACGCAGTAATTTCCATACGAGATTCATAATTTCAATGTCCTTTCATAGTTTAGGTCAATATGTTTTCCTATACTCGTCACAATCACCCCCGCTCCCTGGCTCTTGGCCTCGGTCATCATTATCTCACCCATAATGCGGGAGTTCTCGTCGTCCAGGTGACTGATTGGCTCGTCGGCAAGTAGGAAATCGAAGGGCTGCACAAGTGCACGAATCAGAGCAACGCGCTGCTGCTGTCCAAAAGACATACAACCTATCTTGGCGTTTTTCTTATCGGCTATTCCAAGCATCTCAAACCATTGGTCGATCTGCTGCCTTGTCTTGAAACCGGTCAGTTTGTTCTTTATCTCCACATTCTCCATTGCAGTGAGTTCGGGGAAGAGACGAAGTTCTTGAAAGAGATGACTAATGTGATTCTTGCGTATATTCACCCATTGGCCTACCTTCAATCCATGGATGTCAACATCGTCGAAAAGCACTTGTCCTGAGTAGTCATTGCGATAACCCACCACATAACTGCAGAAAGTGCTTTTTCCCTGTCCACTGGCTGCTTCCACCAGATAGAGGTGGTCACGCTCAAGTGTGACATCGGATTTCCAAATCTCAGAATGGAGGTCCTCACGATTGGCGAATACCGACGGAAGCACATTCCTGAATATAATCTTATCCATAGTAATAATACTAAAAATTTTATATATTGTTTATTCTATCTTCAGAATGATGGTCTTCAAATTGGGCAAGAAAGCCGATACAACTGATAGCTCAGGTTTTTGCCTTGTGGCAGATGACAGGCTTAAGACTGCCACAAAACGACTGTTCTTTATTTGCTCAATTGCTGCCGATGACAAAGGATGAGAGGCCTTAACGCCAACATTTGCCACCGACTCCATTGTGGGAACTACATAGAGTTGCTTGCCATCCTTTACTCCAAACCATGCATCATAGTCGGTTCCCTTCAGTCGATAGCCATTATCGCCACTCGTCTCTATGGAGGTTCCCGATGGACACGACTTCTTCCAATAATCTACATCCTGCTGCCATGATACATCCGAAGCATCTGCCAACAAAGACATTTGGATTTTATCGCCTAAAGAAGGAACACCAATTATGATGTCACCATCCACTCCGCGCAACATCTTGTCGATGTCGATGGCTGTGTTGATACCAATGAGCATTGTCCGAAGCGACTCATTGGTGCGTAGCAAATCAACGAAGTCTGTCCCCTTTACTCCACAAGCCACTGTGAGCAGATTGTCGGCTGAAATAGTGGCGAGGTATTTATCGCTTATCGGACGCAGTTTGGATTGCGATGCCTTGATAGCATCGTTTATCTTTTTGTCAAAAGAGAAGGTATGACACTTTATCGTAATACATTCGCCCTTCATATCCATAGTGGCTGACAATAGAAGTTGCTCGGGCTTAGTTCCTCGCGGTGCTCCAAGTGTCAAAGGCATGACAAACTTTTCAGGAAGAGCGTCGGCCTGTGCCACAATAGTCACGGGACCATCCAATGTGGACAGATGATTAAATAATGGAGAATCGCTGACCGCATCTTTATCAGACGACAGATATTTCACCATCTTGCGTTGTATTGCTGCTTGTTCATCGGCAACAGTCGGTCCCATGACAAGCAATGCCGACGAAGATAATCCAAGGACAAAGTTGTCGTTGACTACAGTAAACTTATACCCCTTGCGCTCCACTGGCTTTGAGGCTTTACCGTCCTTGTTCATCTGCTCAATCCATGACTCCACGTCTCCCTTACTGTCAACAGCAGCTACAAGTCCCAACGAACCATCGACAGTCTCAAACAAATACGCCTTTTTGCCCGTATCAACTCCAGGAACATCCCCCACTCCGATCTTGGAAAGATCAACCGCCACAAGAGCCTTCACTCTCGACGGGATAACATTCATATAACCATTGCCGCCGCTTGACAGCAATATAACGATCACCGTTGCCACAACAGCGACAACGGCAATTAAAGCATAAAATATTTTATTACGTTTCATTTTCTGTTTGCCAATCTCATCATCATGATTGCCGACAATGCGGCAGTCTCTGTGCGCAGGCGACTCTCACCGAGGCTTACCGGAATCCATCCCATGTTAACCGCCAATTCCACCTCGTCAATGGTAAAGTCGCCTTCTGGTCCGATAAGTACAGTGATATTCTCATCCTTATTAGATGCAACATTCAGTTCGTCAAATAGGTCCTTCCTTGCCATATCCTCATAGCAGTGGGCAATATACTTTCTGCCCTCAAGAGGAGTCTCAAGATAGTTCTTCAGCAGAAGCATCTCTGTGACAACAGGTTTCCATGGCTTATGACTCTGCTTGGTGGCAGATACAATAATTTTTTCAAGACGAGTGGTCTTGACAACCCTACGCTCAGAGTTTTTGCAATTTACAAATGTGATACCATCAAAACCAATCTCAGTGCCCTTCTCTACAAGCCATTCTATGCGATCCATCATCTTTGTAGGACCTATGGCTATGTTGAGCTTACCTCTCCACTGAGGGTCTTGGGGCATTGTCTCCAATATGCGATACATGCATTTCTTTGTAGCGGCAAGAGTAACCTCGGCTCGATAATAAGTGCCTCGTCCGTCCATCAACATAAACTCGTCGCCACTCTTCAGGCGCAATACGCGAAGCGCATGCATTGCCTCGTCATCAGGTAATTCGGTAGATGCCGGCGCATTGGCATCATAAAAGAATCTGATCTCTTTCATCGGTTTTTGCCTCCTTGATTATTTAATGATTTACGTTTATTAATTTCATCTTTAAGTCTTTGAGCCATGTGGTAGTCTTCTTTGGCGATACTATCGGTGAGTCCTTTCTCAAGCACTGCCAAAGGCATCACGTTGATGGGTATTGTGGTAGTGTTCGAACCCGCAGTGTATGGCACCATCTGTTTGCGCAAAAGTGACAACTTGATATATAGCGGTATGCCCGTAACCTCTTGCATCAACACTGCATCTGCAAGGCGTATGTCGAATTTGCTTCCGAATATCTTGTTGTATAATATGGTATGGTATTCACCGTCTTCCCCTACCGACTCCACCACCATCTCGTAGTCTTGGTTGTCAGAGAACCCTCGCAACGACTCCCACATCACCTCAGGCAGCAACTTCGAAACACTATTGTCGTCAGCAGGCTTGTGAAGACGCAACGACAACTGCCTACGCATGTCATCGTCGGTAACAAACGACAACTGCATTTGATGGGTCTCTTCCACCAATATGACAATGCATACATTGTCATCGCCTTGTATGCTACCCATTGAGTTAAATTGCAATCTCACCTTATCGGTCATACACTATTTTTGTTTTTGGGGATGGAACACAATTGCAAACACTACTCCCACCACAAAGGCATAAGCAGAGAAGATATACCAGCAGACGGGCCAGTTGCCCACAGTATAGAAATCATCACCTATAGTGATACCATGAGTATAAGCATTTATTATATATTGAGCCGCAATAACGCCTATGGTGCCACCCACACCGTTCGTCATCAGCATAAACAAACCCTGGGCACTTGATCGAATCTCGGGAGAGGTGGTCTGGTCAACAAACAACGAACCACTCACATTGAAGAAATCGAAAGCCACTCCATACACTATCATCGAAAGGATGAACATCCATACTCCACTACCGGGATCACCCACACCGAAAAGCCCAAAGCGCAACACCCATGCAAACATAGATATGAGCATCACATTCTTTATGCCAAAATGCTTCATGCTGAACGGGATGAGCAATATGCAGAGAGTCTCGCTTATCTGCGAGAGGGAAATCAGAATATTGGCATGCTGCACTCCAAAGGTGTCGGCAAACTCAGCCTGAGAGGCAAAGCTGCTGATGAAGGGATTGGCATAGCCATTGGTAATCTGAAGACTCACACCAAGCAACATTGAGAATATAAAGAACAGGGCCATCTGCTTCTGACGGAACAGAGAGAACGCCTGAAGTCCGAATGCCTCTGAAAGAGAACGATGAGTATCGCCCTTGGCAATAGGACAATGGGGCAATGTAAACGAATAGAGGAAGAGCACCACACTGAGGACTCCGGATGTGACAAACTGCCAGTGATTGGTTTGGAATCCCATAATATCCACAAACCACATGGTGACAATAAAACCTACCGTTCCAAATACACGGATGGGCGGAAATGCTTTCACCGTGTCCATTCCTGCCTGACGCAATGCCGTATAAGCTACTGAATTGGATAACGCAATCGTAGGCATATAGAATGCCACCGACACGGAATAGAGCGAAAAGATAGTGGCAAAATCCACTCCGCCTTCTGCTGTAGCTCCATACCAAGCTGTGAGGAACATAAACACGCCAGCCACAAGATGACAAATACCAAGCATTCGCTGTGCCGGTACCCATCGATCAGCCACGATACCAATAATCGCTGGCATAAAGATTGACACTACTCCCTGCATAGAGTAGAAATATCCAATCTCGGTACCCACACCGATATTCCCGAGATAACGGCCCATACAGGTGAGGTATGCTCCCCATACAGCAAACTCGAGAAAATTCATCAGTACCAAACGTGTCTTGAGATTCTTCTTCATGTCTTTTACATTATTATATATTATAATATTTCAGCCTTTAATATACCGTCATTGCCTTTGAATAGTCGGACGGTTCCCCCCAACCATTCTGTTTGGGATTCTTCCTGGCTTAACGGGTACCAGCGTATCACCTGTCCTGAAAGGTTGAGCACCACCACCGACTGGCCGCAAATCGTCCCGTCGGGGAGCTGCAGATGGTGGACGGCTATCTTGCGTGTTCTTTGACTCATTCTTATGGAATCTTACAAATTGTATGTTGTCTATAAACATCAGTTTCACGGTCTCCGACTCATCATTGCCTCTATTGAGATAGATAAATCCACGTATCTCCTTTATGTCGTATTTTCTACATTCCATAACCCTCAACTGCGACTGTCCCGATATGCTGATTGATGTAGAGAAGGAGGCGATACTGTCGTTGGAGTATTTCACATCAATATACGCTGTAGCATCCTTTGTTCCTTGCTGATACAGATAGTTGGTCATGAAGGTGAGCATAAACGAGTCGCCCTTATGAAACGACGTGTCTGCCTTGATCTCAAAGTCAAAACGATTGTATGGCGCTACAGGAAGCAGCATCACACTTGTAGCCTCGCGCCATATATTGGCAGTGTCGCCAGTGGCGGAATACTGTGTCAGAGTGCCACCAAGTCCGTTTGTGTTCACACCGAGCGACTTTCCATATTCCTGCATACGATCACTCACCCGATTGAAAATCTTTGTAAAATCTTCGGCATGCCCATAGTAATATACAAGCGACGAGTCGAACTGAGCCTCTGTCACACCGTGTTTTTTGAGTACAGCCTTGTAGTAGAGTGTGCGCAGATATGACGAATTGCCCTCACTGGATGGTTTTTGAGCCATCTCGCGCGACAAATAATAGTCATATAGGATATCCTCCATCTCGTCCGGTTGAATCACATCCCCCGGTACTCCAGGCTTACATCCTATGCACACCATACAAATGGCGGCCACAATCAATATAAAACCTGGTTTGCGCAGCCATTCTTCATTCTTCATTCTTCATTCTTCATTTTCAACTCCTTAATAGAAATCTCCGATACCTCCTTGCGATAGAACAATACCATCCATATCACTCCCACCGATATACTTGCATCGGCAAAGTTGAAAACTGGACTGAAGAAGATAAATTCCTCACCTCCCACCATCGGCACCCATAAGGGCCATGTAGTCTCGATGATGGGGAAATAGAACATATCCACCACCTTGCCCATCATAAATGAGGAATAGCCCTCACCAAAGGGCACGAGCGACGCTATATTGACTATCGTAGATTCCTCGAACATCATGCCATAGAACATTCCGTCGATAATATTGCCAAGTGCCCCTGCCACTATCATCGACAGACAAACGATAAAACCAGTGCGAGCACCCTTTACCGCCATTCGATAGGCATAGAGCGAGATGACGCCTACAAGCAATACGCGCAATATGGATAGCAACAGTTTGCTGCCAATCTCCATACCGTATGCCATACCGTTGTTTTCGATAAAGAGTATCTTAAACCAACTGAACACGGGCAAACATTCATGCAGTGTCATATTGGTCTTTACCGCTATCTTTATCGTTTGGTCGACGAGCAGGATGGCCAATACCAAAAGTATTACCATTCTGCCTCGTGTAACCTTCATTGTCTTTTTTGTCATTTCTTTCTGTTGAGTTTCGACTCCACACTGAGCGTGGCATGAGGTACTGCCCTCAGGCGCTCCTTTGGTATCAGTTTGCCACTGATACGGTCAATTCCGTAGGTCTTGTTCTTAATACGGATAAGGGCACCTTCCAAACCTTGGATGAACTTCTGCTGGCGATTGGCCAACTGTATAAGTTCTTCCTTACTTTGAGTAGCACTACCCTCCTCCAACACCTTATACGTTGGAGATGTGTCATCACAGTCATTACCATCGGCGTTCATCAACTGTCTCATCATCTCGTCGTAGTCTCTACGGGCAAGTCGCAGTTTCTCGTCGATAATTTCCTTGAACTCCTGGAGTTCCTCATCAGAATAACGTGTCTTTTCTTCCATAGTAGTTGTTTCTTAGTTTTTTATTTTTAATTCCTAATTACAAGAATCTTCGCCTTAATGTCATCAAGTTCCACTTCTGCTCCGTCATTGTCGGCAAGCACAATCTCGTCGGCAAGCACCTGTGTCTTGATATAGTCGGCATATCCATCCACAGCCTTGGCAATGCTGTCGGCAGGCGAGATGGTAATCTTGATACGGTCAGTGATTTCGAGTCCGCCGTCCTTGCGCAGGTTCTGAATGCGGTTGATGAGTTCACGTGCCATACCCTCGTTGCGCAATTCATCGGTGAGTTCCACCTCAAGAGCCACAGTCAAGTTGCCCTCGTTGCTTACGAGCCATCCGGGTATATCCTCGCTGATAATCTCTACATCGGCAGCCTCAACAACCACCTCGTCACAGTCAACAGCAATCTTGATACTTCCATTGCGCTCAAGTTCGGCTATTCTCTCCTGAGACAGGGTGTCCATAGCGGCAGCGATTCCCTTCATCATCTTACCGAATTTCTTACCCATCGTGCGGAAGTTGCACTTCACCTTCTTGACGAGTATTCCTGAGCCTTCAACAAAGTTTAGTTCCTTGACGTTTACCTCGTTCATAATCAAGTCCTTAACCGCTTCTATATGACGTTTTTGTTCATCATCCACAGCGGGAATCATAATCTCCTGAAGCGGCTGGCGCACCTTGATATTCACCTTGCGACGCAGTGCGAGCACCATTGATGTTATCTTCTGCGCCATACCCATTCGCTGCTCGAGGTCCTTGTCGATGAATGTCTCGTCTGCCTCGGGGAACTTGGCGAGGTGTACTGAGCATACATTGTCCCTGCCTGTAGCCTTAGTAAGGTCGAGATAGAGCTGGTCGGCATAGAACGGTGCAAACGGAGCAAGCAGTTTGGCAACGGTTTCCAAGCAGGTGTAGAGTGTCTGATAAGCCGACAGTTTGTCCTGACTCATCTCCTTACCCCAGAAGCGCTTGCGGTTGAGGCGCACATACCAGTTGCTGAGGTCGTCGTTGACGAATGCGTCGATAAGACGTCCAGCACGCGTCGGGTCGTAGTTCTGTAGTTCCTTGTCAACTCCCTTCACGAGCGAATGGAGTACCGACAGAATCCAGCGGTCAATCTCGGGACGCTCTGCCAACGGCACTTCGGGTTGCGAATAGTCGAAGCCATCAACATTGGCATACAAGCTGAAGAATGAGTATGTATTATATAATGTGCCGAAGAACTTACGACGCACCTCATCCACTCCCTCGGGGTCGTACTTAAGGTTGTCCCAAGGCTCCGAGTTGGTCATCATATAGAAACGCACTGGGTCGGCGCCATATTTCTCTATCTGGTCGAATGGATTCACCACATTACCCACATGCTTCGACATCTTGTTGCCCTTGGCGTCGAGAACAAGACCTGAAGAGATTACGTTCTTGAATGCCACTGAGTCGAACACCATCGTTGCGATAGCATGCAGAGTGAAGAACCATCCACGAGTCTGGTCAACACCCTCGTTGATGAAGTCGGCGGGGAAAGCCTTACCCTCGTCTATCATTTCCTTATTCTCAAACGGATAGTGGATTTGTGCGTAAGGCATCGAACCAGAGTCAAACCATACGTCGATGAGGTCGCTCTCGCGCTTCATTGGCTTACCGCTCTCGCTCACAAGCACGATGTTGTCAACATACGGGCGATGGAGGTCGATCTTGTCATAGTTCTCCTGAGAATAATCACCGGGAACGAATCCTTTGTCTTTCAATGGGTTGCTCTGCATCACTCCGGCAGCTACAGCCTTTTCAATCTCGTCGTAGAGTTCCTGCATACTGCCAATGCATTTCTCCTCACCGTCCTCATTGCGCCAGATAGGCAGCGGAGTACCCCAATAGCGCGAGCGAGAGAGGTTCCAGTCGTTGAGGTTCTCAAGCCAGTTGCCGAAACGTCCTGTACCTGTTGACTCAGGCTGCCAGTTGATTGTCTTGTTCAATTCGAACATTCTCTCCTTCTTGGCAGTTGAACGGATAAACCATGAGTCGAGAGGATAATAGAGCACCGGTTTGTCGGTACGCCAGCAGTGGGGATAGTTGTGCACATGCTTCTCAATCTTCCATGCTGTACCCTCCTGCTTCATCTCCATACAGATGACGATGTTGAGATCTTCAGCCTTTGCGGCAGCCTTCTCGTCGTATTTGCCGTCGATATTAAATTCAGGCTTGTATGCGTTCTTCACGTAGTCGCCCGCATGGTGTCCATAGGCTTCACTGTCCACACAAGCAGCAATGAAGTTGTTGTCGAGTTCCGACTCTACATAGTATTTACCCTCAAGGTCAACCATCGGGCGTGTTTCACCTTTTTTATTTATAAGGAAGAGCGAAGGTATATGGGCATCCTTTGCCACCTTGGCGTCATCAGCACCGAATGTGGGTGCGATGTGCACAATACCCGTACCGTCTTCTGTTGTGACATAGTCGCCGGGGATTACGCGGAAGGCACATTCCTCCATCTCCACAAACTTGTCTTTGCCAGTTTCAGAGGCAAACACCTTCTCGGGATGCTCGTTGGCATAAGCTGTGGCATACTCAGGAGCGAGGTCGCCCAACTTCAGGCAAGGCTTCACCCAAGGCATCAGTTGCTTATACTTGTATCCAACGAGTTCCTTACCGGTATATTCAGCCACAATGCGATAAGGCACCACCTTGTCGCCATGCTTGTATGCCTCCATATCGGCATCCTTGCCCTCGGGCTTCAGATAAGCGTCCAGACGAGACTCTGCCATGATGACAGTCATCTTCTCGTCGTTATACGGATTATATGTCTCCACTGCCACATACTTGATGTTTGGACCTACGCAGAGTGCGGTATTTGAAGGTAGTGTCCATGGTGTGGTTGTCCATGCGGCAAAATACGGCTTACCCCAATTTGTCCATTTAGCGTCGGGATTGGTTATCTCGAAGAGAGCTGTACAAGTTGTATCTTTCACATCACGATAGCAACCTGGCTGGTTGAGCTCATGAGAAGAGAGTCCTGTTCCGGCTCCGGGAGAATAAGGTTGGATGGTATATCCCTTATAGAGCAGTCCCTTGTCATAAAGTTGGCGAAGCAACCACCACAAGGTCTCGATATACTTGTTGTCGTAAGTGATATAAGGATGGTCGAGATCCACGAAATATCCCATTTCCTCTGTGAGCTTGCGCCATTCAGCCGTAAACATCATCACGTTCTCACGGCATTTGCGGTTGTAGTCTTCAACAGAGATATACTTGCTCGACTCATGGTTGTCGATGTCGGCCTTGGTAATGCCAAGCTCCTTCTCCACTCCCAGTTCCACCGGCAGTCCATGAGTATCCCATCCAGCCTTGCGGTGAACCTGATACCCCTTCATCGTCTTGTATCTGTTGAATGTATCCTTGATGGCTCGTGCAAGCACATGGTGAATTCCTGGATGCCCGTTAGCAGAGGGAGGTCCCTCAAAGAATACAAACTGCGGACAACCTTCACGTTCATCTATCGTCTTGTGGAATACGTCATTAGCGTTCCACTGCTCAAGCACATCTTTGTTCACTTGAGTCAAATTCAAGCCATTGTGTTCGGCGAATTTCTTTGCCATATCTTTTATAATCGTTCTATTGTTATTTATTCAACTAATTTTCAGGCACTTTCGCATATACCTGTTTTATAGCGTGCAAAGATAGTACTTTTTTTTGTTCTGACAAAATAAATAACTTTTTTTAAGTGTAAATCTACAGATAATCGGCGAAATATTTGGTGAAATGGAAAATTGTTAGTATATTTGCGGCGATAACTGGTCAATGCGACCTAAGTATGGATTAATAACTATTTTGACCTATGAACATTCCATTTGTATTTTGGCTTGTGCCCATAGCCTCTGTGGTGGCTTTGGCAATGGCTGGCTACTTCTTCCGCCAGATGAGGAAGGAGGATGAAGGTACTCCGCGGATGATTGAGATTGCGGAGTTTGTAAGAAAAGGTGCCATGGCTTATCTGCGACAGCAGTATAAGGTGGTTACCATTGTTTTCATCGTTCTTGCCGTGGTGTTCGCCTTTATGGCATACGTACTGAAGGTGCAGAACCCATGGGTGCCGTTTGCATTCCTCACTGGTGGTTTTTTCTCGGGACTTGCAGGATTCTTCGGTATGAAGACCGCCACTTACGCTTCTGCCCGCACTGCCAATGCCGCCCGAAAAAGCCTTAACAGCGGACTGAAGGTGGCATTCCGTTCGGGTGCCGTTATGGGACTTGTCGTCGTAGGTCTCGGACTTCTCGACATTGCCATTTGGTTTCTCGTGCTAAGCTATTTCTATCAAGGTTCCAGCATGGCTCTCATCACCATCACCACCACTATGCTCACATTCGGTATGGGTGCATCCACCCAGGCTCTCTTTGCACGTGTGGGTGGTGGTATATACACCAAGGCCGCCGATGTGGGAGCCGACCTTGTGGGAAAGGTTGAGGCGAATATCCCCGAGGATGACCCGCGCAATCCCGCCACCATTGCCGACAATGTAGGTGACAATGTGGGCGATGTGGCTGGTATGGGAGCCGACTTATATGAGAGCTACTGTGGAAGTATCCTCTCAACAGCTGCCCTCGGAGCCACGGCATTCGCTATGAACATCGACATGCAGCTCAAGGCTGTAGTAGCTCCGATGATTATTGCCTCGGTGGGCATTTTCCTGTCGCTGATAGGCATCTTCACCGTGCGCACCAAGGAGGATGCCACTATGCGCGACTTGCTTCGCTCTCTCGGTCTTGGCACCAATGTGTCGGCAGGACTAATTGCAGTTGCTACATTTATTATTTTATATCTCCTTCAGATTGAAAACTGGCTCGGGGTGTCATTCTCGGTGGTAAGCGGACTTGTTGCCGGTGTTGTAATCGGACAGGCTACGGAATACTATACAAGTCATAGCTATAAACCCACACAGAAAATATCAGAAGCATCGAAGACTGGTCCTGCCACTGTCATCATACAAGGTATAGGCACTGGTATGATTTCCACAATGGTTCCTGTGGTCACAATATCAGTCGCCATCATGCTGAGCTATCTCTTCGCCAATCGCTTCGACCTCTCGATGAGTGCCTCAAGCATCTCCATGGGACTTTATGGTATCGGTATTGCTGCCGTCGGTATGCTCTCCACTCTTGGCATCACACTTGCCACGGATGCCTATGGCCCTATTGCCGACAATGCCGGCGGTAATGCCGAGATGAGCGAATTGGGAGAAGAGGTGCGCCATCGCACAGATGCTCTCGACGCCTTGGGCAACACCACAGCCGCCACAGGCAAGGGCTTTGCCATTGGTAGTGCCGCCCTTACTGCCCTCGCCCTACTCGCCTCTTATGTAGAGGAGATAAAGATTGCCATGGTGCGTGCAGTTGAGGAAGGTCAGTCGTTTGTAGATGCAGCGGGCAACGTGTTTAATCCAGCCACTGCCAACATGCTCGATTATATGAATTATTTCCAGGTAAACCTTATGAACCCCAAGGTGCTCGTCGGAGCCTTCATTGGTGGTATGGCAGCATTCCTCTTCTGCGGTCTCACTATGGGAGCCGTAGGTCGAGCCGCGCAGACGATGGTAGAGGAAGTGCGTCGTCAGTTCCGCGAGATTAAGGGCATACTCGAGGGCAAGGGCACTCCCGACTATGGTAGATGCGTAGAGATAAGCACTCGTTCAGCCCAGAGAGAGATGATATTCCCGAGTCTTCTTGCCATAGCCATTCCCATTGTTGTTGGTTTGCTGCTTGGTGTAGCAGGAGTAATGGGATTGTTGGTAGGCGGTCTGACTGCCGGTTTCACTCTTGCCGTGTTTATGGCCAATGCCGGTGGAGCATGGGACAATGCCAAGAAAATGGTTGAAGAGGGAAACTTCGGCGGCAAGGGTTCTGAGTGTCATAAGGCAACGATTGTCGGTGATACAGTGGGCGACCCGTTTAAGGACACAAGTGGTCCGTCGCTCAATATCCTCATCAAACTGATGTCAATGGTTAGCATTGTGATGGCAGGACTTGTAGTAGCATTCTCATAAATAGCGCTACCCTATTCCATTTATTATATCTCAATTATTATATTGGTTTTATCCCTAAGATTCAAATACCGTCATCTTGCGGTATTTGAATCTTTTGTTTCTTACTATGACAATGTATAAACATACCCTATTATTAATATGTATAAACATAGCAATTATTTTATATTCCGCAGTGCGGTATGTACGTTCCCCACTGCGGAACGTATATTCCCCACTGCGGAACGTACGTTCCCCATTGCGGAATATAAACTAAACACCTTAATGATATAAATTCAATCCTCCTATCATATAAACTTCATTCCTATCATCCTTATACTTTCATTCCTACCATCCTTATACTTTCATTCCTACCATCCTATTCTGATTATTTTGTAAGACCGCTATATGCTTACCCACCTCTCTATACTATGAATTTTGTGAATTTTACTGCCACCAATGTCTCTAACACACTATTCGCTCAAAACCATTCAAAAACCACATGCTCTCACCCCCGAATGATAGGATTATCCCGTTTCTGAATCATAAAAATGCCCCGACGCATCACTGCGGCGGGGCAAAGAGTTCTATTACTTTATGAAGATTAATCAATTGACATAGGACACAGGAGGCTTGTCGATCATAAGACCTAAAGCCAAATCTTCTGTCAACTTGTTAATTCCTTTTTTAATTGTCTTTATCTGATGTTCGCGCGGCACGCGTGCACACGACACATACTGCCTTAGTACTGAAGCATTCACACCAATGTACTTAGCCACCTGAGAGACATCGAGAGGATAGTAGTCGAAAAACGCGCCGATGTCGAGACGGAAATCAAACTCCACATCTGGAAACATCTCACCCTTCTCGGCTGCCATTTGCTTGAACTCTTCAACAGACAACTTGATATTGTCCATAGCTCCACGGGCAGTCCTGCCCCATCCAGTGAATCCGCAACCGTTCACATCTCCTATCGAGAACGCAGTAAAGTTACCCTTTCCCTTACCCCTCTCAACTATTGCGAGCATCTTAATTTTTTCCATAATTATATAGTTATCGTAAAACTCACATTAAAAAGAGTTCTAATCAGCAATGAATTTCAAAAGGATGCCCGGGCTTAAAGCCCGAGCAATACTTTTTCAAGTTTTCGAAGAAGTCCTTTAGGAACTTCCTGCGTTCCGTGACGTGGCACCGGTCTTTGTTTGCCCGTTATAGGACTGTACCAGATGTCATGATCGCCACCATTGCGAACAACAAAGCATCCAGCTTTGTGTAATCGCCTTGTTAATTCATTAATCTTCATAGAACTCTTTTGTCCCTAGGACGATGCAAAGGTAACATATTTGTTGCAATCTCCCAAATATTTTTGTAACTTTTTTGTTGCACATTTACTTTTTTAACACTTTATCTCTGATATTACAAAAGAAGCATGCCTTTTATGGGAATACCGGAGCATTCTCCGTGTCTTAAGCACAAAGACCATGAACCTGACTGCACCAGTAGTTAGGGATTGTCGTTTAATTCTTTCAGTCGTGGAAGCATAGAGGTCATCTTGGTATTTGATGCTCCGTGCGACCAGTTTTAATTGCTTTTTGCTGGTGTAACGGCACTCCAAAGTAGTGTTTTTGCTGACTTTGCCAATACCAGATTAGGAGTTCTCTTCGGAGGACTCCATCTTAATTCCGTTTCAGATGTCTCTTATGCCGCCTTGGTCTCTTGCAGCCCTGCCAGACGCCCCGCCAGGTGGACGGCGTTCGCTGTGTGGAT
>JALFCW010000009.1 GCA_022771625.1 Prevotella sp. | reverse complement strand
CAAGACCTCGCCATATTGTCCCGAAGGCTTCGCACCCAGTCGTTGCCAACTACGCACGCTTCGGTAGGCTACTCTTAACGGAATAAGAGGTTCATTAGTTTCAAAGAACGATTATCTGTACGACTTCATGTCGCAATTCGGTTGCAAAGTTACAACTATTTTTGCACATATACAAAGTTTTGTGCTTATTTTTGCGATAAATATTAAAAAAATATGCCGATTTTGTTGGTCATTATCAGAAAATGCCGTAACTTTGCAGCCAAATTTGAATTTAAATAGTATTATAAGATATGAAACATCAGTTAAGAAGTGCCGTGTGCACTGAAGGTAGAAGGATGGCAGGAGCAAGGGCTCTTTGGGTAGCCACTGGTATGAAGCGTGAACAGTTCGGCAAGCCAATTATTGCCGTCGTCAACTCATTCACGCAGTTTGTACCTGGTCATACACATCTCCATGAGATTGGTCAGATAGTAAAACAGGAAATTGAAGCCATGGGTTGTTATGCAGCAGAATTCAACACTATCGCCATCGACGATGGTATTGCCATGGGACACGACGGTATGCTCTATTCGCTTCCGTCAAGAGATATTATCGCCGACTCGGTGGAGTATATGGTCAATGCCCACAAGGCAGATGCCATGATATGCATATCCAACTGCGACAAGGTGACACCCGGTATGCTGATGGCGTCAATGCGATTGAATATTCCCACCGTGTTCTGTTCGGGTGGTCCGATGGAGGCTGGTAGATGGCGCGGAGAGAATGCCGACCTGATCACAGCGATGATTAAGGGAGCCGACCCCTCGGTAAGTGACGAGGAGATGGCTGAGATTGAGGGATGCTCATGTCCTGGTTGCGGCAGTTGCTCTGGTATGTTCACTGCCAATTCGATGAACTCGCTCACAGAAGCTATCGGACTCTCTCTGCCTGGTAATGGTACTATCCTTGCCACTCACGAAAACAGAATACATCTCTTCCGTGATGCTGCTCGTCAGATTGTGAAGAATGCTTTGGCGTATTATGAGGATGGCGATGAGAGCGTCCTTCCCAAGAGCATTGCCACCCGCAAGGCTTTCCTCAATGCCATGACTCTCGACATTGCCATGGGAGGAAGTACAAACACAGTGCTGCACTTATTGGCAGTGGCACAGGAGGCTGGGGCAGACTTCAAGATGAGCGATATTGACGCATTGAGTCGCAAGGTGCCATGCCTCTGCAAGTTGGCACCTAACACACAGAAATACAGTGTTCAGGAGTGTGGACGTGCCGGTGGTATCCTCGGTATTCTCAACGAACTCAACAAGGGCGGACTCATCGATGGTTCGGCTATCCGTGTGGATGGAAAGACCCTCGGCGAGCAGATGGAGAAATACGATATCACCAAGGCAGAGATAGATCCAGAGGCTAACCGTATCTATCAGACAGCTCCCGGACGAAAGTTCTCCACAAAGATGGGTAGTCAGAACGCACAGTGGGGCGAGTTGGACAAAGATCGTGCCAATGGTTGTATTCGCGATTTGGAACATGCATATACCAAGGATGGCGGTTTGGCTGTGCTCTTTGGTAATATCGCCCAGGATGGTTGCGTTGTCAAGACAGCAGGTGTGGATGAGAGTCTTTGGAAATTCTCCGGTCCTGCCAAGGTGTTCGATTCTCAGGATGATGCCTGCGAGGGAATCCTCGGAGGAAAGATCAAGGCTGGCGATTGCGTGGTAATCACCCACGAGGGTCCGAAGGGAGGTCCAGGAATGCAGGAGATGCTTTATCCCACCTCTTATATTAAGAGTATGCACCTCGGTAAGGAATGCGCTCTCATCACCGACGGACGATTCTCGGGTGGTACGAGTGGATTGAGTATTGGTCATATCTCTCCCGAGGCAGCATCAGGTGGTAATATCGGTAAGATTATGGATGGTGACATTATCGAGATTGATATCCCCAATCGTTCTATCAACGTGCGTCTCTCCGACGAGGAGTTGGCAGCCCGTCCTCAGCAACCGCTCAAGCGTAATCGCCAGGTGAGCAAGGCTCTGAAGGCCTACGCACAGAGCGTGGCAAGTGCTGATAAGGGAGGAGTGAGGATTATTGAAGATTGAAGGTTGAAGATTGAAAATTGAAGATTGAAGATTGGAGATTCAACAAAAAAAGGAAATAAAATGTCAAAAGAGATAATAACAGGAGCGGAAGCTCTTATGTTAGCCCTCAAAGAAGAGGGTGTGAAGACTATATTCGGATACCCTGGCGGTTCGATTATGCCAGTGTTTGATGCCTTGTATGACTATACTCGTGGCGAGAAAAAGGCATTCGATCATATTCTTGTGCGCCACGAACAGGCTGCAGCGCATGCCGCAGAGGGATATGCCAGGGTGAGTGATGAAGTGGGAGTGTGTATCGTTACAAGTGGACCGGGTGCGACAAATACCCTTACGGGTGTTGCCGACGCCATGATGGACTCCACACCTATCGTGGTGATAGCCGGACAGGTGGGAGTGGGCGTACTTGGCACTGACGCTTTCCAAGAGGTTGACCTCGTGGGTGTTGCACAACCCATTTCCAAGTGGAGTTATCAGATACGTCGTCCCGAGGATATCGCTTGGGCAGTGAGCCGTGCCTTCTATATCGCACGTACTGGAAGACCAGGCCCCGTAGTACTCGACTTCCCCAAAAATGCACAGGTAGATAAGACAGAATGGAAACCAACCAAAGTGGATTTCGTGCGTAGTTATGTACCTTATCCAACTCCCGACCAGAAAGCTATTGAGGCAGCAGCCGCACTTATCAACTCTGCCAAGCGTCCTTTGGCTCTCGTGGGTCATGGTGTTGAACTAGGTGGTGCTCAGAACGAGTTGGTGGAGTTTATTGAGAAGGCAGACATTCCTGCAGCACGCACATTGCTTGGATTGTCGGCACTGCCTACTGGTCATCCCCTGAACATGGGTATGATAGGTATGCACGGCAACTATGCCCCGAATATCAAGACACAGGAAGCTGATGTCATCATTGCCATAGGTATGCGATTCAGCGACCGAGACACCGGTACGCCATCTACATACGCCAAGCAGGCAAAGATAATCCATCTCGATATCGACAATTCGGAGATCAACAAGTGCATAAAGTCCGACATAGCTGTAGTTGGTGATTGCAAAGTTTCATTACCAGCCATTACACGTCTGTTGGAGAAGAACAACCATCGCGAGTGGCGCGACTCGTTTGCGGAGTATCATCAGCAGGAGGTCGATAAGGTTATCACTCCCGCCATTCATCCCACAGAGGGTCCGCTGCTCATGGGCGAGATAGTAAATGTTGTGGCAGAGGCGACAAAGGGCGATGCAGTGTTGGTGAACGATGTGGGTCAGAACCAGATGTTCTCATGCCGCTATTTCAAATACAACAAGAAACGCTCTGTAGTAACCAGTGGTGGACTCGGAACTATGGGATTCGGACTGCCGGCAGCAGTGGGAGCCACCTTCGGAGCCCCCGACCGCACAGTGTGCATGTTTACAGGTGATGGTGGATTCCAGATGAATATCCAGGAACTTGGTACGATAATGGAAAACCAGAGTCCGGTGAAGATAATCCTCATGAACAATAATTACCTCGGAAATGTGCGCCAGTGGCAGGATATGTTCTTCCACCAGCGCAAGTCGTTCACCCGAATGCTCAATCCGCATTACCAACTCGTAGCAGATGCATATCACATACCTTATCAGGTAGTGACAGACCGTGCCGACCTGAAAGCAGCGGTAGAGAAGATGCTCGCTATCGACGGTCCGTTTATCCTCGAGTGTGCAGTTAAGGAAGAGGATAATGTTGCGCCGATGATAGCACCGGGAGCAAGTATCGATGAGATGATGCTGGAGATTAATATCAAAACAGAACTTGATTGTTAAGCATAGTCAAATGGAAGAAAAGAAACTTTATACATTATTAGTATATTCAGAGAATATCGCCGGTATTCTCAATCAGATAACAGCAGTGTTCACACGCAGACAGGTGAACATCGAGAGTCTCAACGTATCGGCGTCGAGTATTCCCGGACTGCATAAATACACCATTACGGCATGGAGCGATGAGTCGCAGGTAGAGAAGATAACACGTCAGATAGAGAAAAAGATCGACGTGGTGAAGGCTACCTATTACACCGATGACGAATTGTATATCCGCGAGACGGGTCTCTACAAGTTGTCCACTCCGATGGTGATGGAGAATCCCGAGATTTCCCGCACCGTACGTCGCAATGACGCATTCATCACAGAGGTGAATCCTACATACGTCATCGCGATGAAGTCAGGTCGCACCGAGGAGATTATGGACTTGTATTACAAGCTCGACGAGTTTGGATGCATTCTTCAATATACCCGTTCGGGCCGTATCGCCGTAACACGCAGTGCCACTGAGGAAGTGACAAAACTTCTCGAAGAAAGAGAAAAAGGGAACTGATCTGTGCCTTTGTGCCTCTGTGTTTTAAAATAAAAACTAGTATGGAAAAAATTGGATCATATCGTTTTACTGCCGAACCGTTTCATTGCGACTTCTCCAATCGTCTGTTCATGGGGCATTTGGGCAATCATATGCTCAATGCCGCCGATTTCCATGCCACGGAGCGTGGATTCGGTATGGACTACCTGAATCCCATCCACAAGACATGGGTGCTCTCGCGTCTTGCCATCGAGATTAACGAGATGCCGGAGCAATATGCCTCGTTTAATGTTGAAACATGGGTGGAGAGTGCCATGAGATATTTCACCAACCGCAATTTCCGTGTCATAGGGGATAGTGGCAAGGTGTATGGCTATGGGCGAAGCGTGTGGGCAATGATCGATACCGAAACTCGCCAGCCTCAGGACATCTTGGCAATACGCGATGGAGCTATCAATGATTGGATTACCGCCGATGTTGAATGTCCGATAGATAAAGGTTCGAGGGTAAAGATGGCCCACGACCTTCCCGTTGTGCGCACGATAGACACATATTATAATGATGTAGATGTCAATGGGCATATCAATTCAGTGAAGTATATAGAGCATGTGCTCGACCTCTTCTCTATCGAATGGTATAAGCAGTATGACCTCCGCCGGTTGGAGATAGCATACGTGGCAGAAAGTCATGGAGGAGACAGACTGACATTCAGAATACAAGACGGCACAGACGAGTTGGAAAAGTCTATTAGTATATCAAAACTCACAGAAAATGGCTCAAATAGCGTTGAAGTGTGCAGATGTATGGTAAAATTTGTAAAAAAGTGAAAGTAAATTTGGTTATATCCCAATAATTTTATACTTTTGCACCCCGAAAAGAAATAGTTAACCCCTTGCCGTCCGTTCGTGTAGCGGATGGGTGGACCGACAAGACGACTGCTTTTGGACAAGGCGGGCATGGTTCAGAGGGATATTAATAACAATTAAAACATTTAATAACAATTATGGCAGAAATGAATTTTGGTGGCGTTATCGAAACTGTAGTCACCAGCAAGGAATTCTCATTGGAGAAAGCACGTGAAGTATTGAAGAATGAAACAATCGCCGTCATCGGTTACGGTATCCAGGGTCCTGGTCAGGCATGCAACCTGCGCGACAATGGATTCAACGTTATCGTTGGTCAGCGTGAAGGCAAGACCTACGAGAAGGCCAAGGCCGATGGATGGGTTCCCGGCAAGACCCTCTTCTCTATCGAGGAGGCAGCTGAGAAGGGTACAATCATCTGCATGCTTCTCTCTGATGCAGGACAGATTCAGGCTTGGCCAAAGATCAAGAAATATCTGACTCCAGGCAAGGCTCTCTATTATTCTCATGGCTTTGCTATCAACTGGAGCGACCGTACCGGTGTTGTTCCTCCAGCTGACATCGATGTTATCATGGTTGCACCTAAGGGTTCTGGTACATCTCTTCGCACTATGTTCTGCGAAGGTCGTGGACTCAACTGCTCTTATGCCGTTTATCAGGATGCTACTGGTAAGGCTGAGGAGAAGACAATCGCCTTTGGTATCGGTATCGGTGCCGGTTATATGTTCAAGACCACATTCCAGCGCGAGGCAACATCCGACCTTACCGGTGAGCGTGGTTCACTGATGGGTGCTATCGAGGGTCTGCTCGAGGCTCAGTATGATGTGCTCCGCGAGAACGGACACTCTCCTTCTGAGGCATTCAACGAGACCGTTGAGGAGCTCACACAGAGCCTTATGCCTCTCTTCGCACAGAAGGGTATGGACTGGATGTATGCTAACTGCTCTACCACAGCACAGCGTGGTGCATTGGATTGGGCTCCCCGTTTCCGTGATGCTATCAAGCCTGTTATGGAGTGGCTCTACTACTCAGTTAAGACAGGTAACGAGGCTCAGATTTCTATCGACAGCAACTCTAAGCCTGACTACCGCGATGCTCTTAACAAGGAACTTGAGGCTATGCGCAACAAGGAGATGTGGCGTGCCGCCGAGACAGTTCGCAAGTTGCGTCCTGAGAACAACGAAGACTAATTATCATCGTTAGCAATAAATAAAAAAGCGCTGAACTCATTGCGGGGTTCAGCGCTTTTTCTTACTTCTTCCTATACCGAAGAGATGTCCGTAGCGAGAAATGAGCTTGCGCATCGTGAGGAATGCGTCGATGGCAGTGATGCTGTTGGCGATAATATGAGTTACCATCTCCCCTTTGGAGTTCGCCTTTGTCGGAACCCACAGGGATTCCCATGTTGAGGCTATCATCTCCTCCTTCTTCTGTATCTCGGCATGCAATTCCTCTTTGCGTGCCCTAATTTCTTCTAAAGTGTTCATAGGCGGGTGGGGGATTATTTGTCCAATAGAATACCAGTCAATGTCCTTACTAATGGTTGCTCAATCCATGTCTTGCGCTTGTTGTATATAAGAAACAGCAACAGGAAATAGAAGCCACCTACAATAGCGAATCCACCAGCTACCCCCGTAGTGGGTGCCATCCAATACACCAAGGCGAAGGATAGATAGAACACCACCGCAAACACAAGTACGAAGATGAAGAACGCCAAAAGTAGAGCCGTCGAGAGACGTATGAGTTTCTCAACTACGTCATACTTCAGATAGTTTTTCTGAAGAACGACGTAGTCTTTAAGCGTCTCCACCAGTGTCGCTAATGATTCCACGTTTTTGTCGTTTGATAGCATGTCGTCAGCTTTAAGATGGTGGATGATGGGTGTTATGCCTCAGGAGTCACTTCCTGGATGTCGTCAACAAGGTCTTCCACCTCTTTGCGTGAAAGACGGATGTTGTGCTTCTTCAGAAAGTCATTAACAGTGTCACTAACTTTTGTGCGGGTATCCTTTCCGCTTTCGGGAGCTACCAAGAGACCAATTACTGCGCCGGCGACTGCACCGCCGAGGAATGCGCCAATATAACCTAAACTTTTCATAATCCTAATACGTTTAAATGGTTTAACATGTTTATTATTCGAGGCAAAATTACTCAATAATATCGGAAAAGCAATGATTTTTATAGTGATTTTTTGTTAAAATGCTCATATTTCCCCGATTTAACAAACTTTATGTGGCAAATGTTTCCGTTTTTCGCCAATAATTAGTAATTTCGCAGAAATTTTTGATTGAAATAATAACTGTTATATAATAATAAGGTAGAATATGAAGAAGTACATGATTCTTTGCGCAGGACTTTGCGCAGCTATGGCTTTCACAAGTTGTAAGTCGAGTGAGAGTGCATATAAGAAGGCTTACGAGAAGGCAAAGGCTCAAGAAGCTGCAGCTGTTGAAACCAATACCGAAGCCAATGTAGTGGCTCCCGTTGAGGAGAAACCTATCGACGAGGTTAGGGTTGTGGATAATGCAGATAATGTGCAAGTTCGTCAGGAGCAGGTGTCGCTCATCGATGGTAGCGGTCTTAAGAACTTCAGCGTTGTAGTTGGTTCGTTCTCGCTCAGAGCTAATGCCGACGGACTCCAGCAGCGTCTCAAGGAGGCTGGATATGACGCACAAGTAGTGAAAAATACCGACCGCAACATGTTCCGCGTGGTAGCTACTACTTTCGAGGACAAGGCTTCGGCAGCACAAAGCCGCAACGAACTGCGTGCTAAGTATCCCGACGCATGGTTGCTGTTCAACGCCAAATAATCTCGTGGCAAGAATCCTATCAATAGATTACGGCAAGAAACGCTGTGGACTGGCTGTGACCGATCCTCTGAAGATTATTCCCGGAGGATTGGCCACAGTCGCTACATCAGAGCTAATGGCGTTTCTCGATGATTACCTAAGCCGCGAGAAGGTGGAGCTAATCGTTGTCGGTGAACCCCGCCAACCGAATGGCGAACCAAGTGAGAACTATGCCCGTGTGAAATCGTGGGCGGGACAATTTCTCAAACTTCATCCTGATGTCCCGCTTAAGTTCTACGATGAGCGGTTTACATCGGTGCTTGCCCATCGGGCAATGTTGGATGGTGGTCTAAAGAAGAAAGCACGACAGGACAAGGCTCTTGTAGATGAAATCAGTGCAACGATTATTCTGCAAGACTTTATGAATTCAATTAAAAATTGAAAAATTGAAAGATTGAAAGATTGAAAAATTGAAATATTAAAATATTAAAATATTAAAGAGTGATTTATCCTATATACACATACGGTCAGCCAGTGCTTAGGAAGGTGGCTGAGGATATACCTGCGGATTATCCCGACTTGCAGCAACTGATAGCTGACATGTTTGAAACGCTTACACAGTCGGAGGGTATTGGATTAGCGGCACCACAGATTGGTAAGGCTATCCGACTGGTGGTGATAGATCTTGATGTATTGGCAGACGATATGCCGGAGTACAAGGACTTCCGTCGCCCGTTTATCAATCCACATATCGTGGAATACGACGATGCAGAAACAGATACAATGGAAGAGGGGTGCCTCTCGCTGCCTGCTATACACGAGAAGGTGACGCGTCCTACACGCATTAGAGTTCAGTGGCTCGATGGCGAATTGAAGCAACATGACGAGTGGATTGAGGGCTACCTTGCCCGAGTTATGCAGCATGAGTTCGACCATCTTGACGGAAAGATGTTTATCGACCGCGTCAGTCCGTTGCGCAAGCAGTTGATCAAGAATAAGCTCAAGGCTTTGCTGCAAGGACGTTTCCGTTGTGGGTATAAGACTAAACTTCTTCCAAAGAAGAATTAGATATAAGAAATTGCAGCGCAACATAGTATTCAAGATAATGACGGGAATACTCGTGCTCATTGCCACGACGGCAAGAGCACAGTATAATACCGACCGACTCATTACAATCGGCCGGAGTGCGTTGTATTATGAAGATTATGTGTTGTCAATACAATATTTCACACAGGCAATAACATCCAAGCCATACCTCTATGAACCCTGGTTTCTGAGAGGTGTGGCTAAGTATTATCTAGAGGATTATATGGGTGCTGAGACCGATTGCTCTGAAGCTATCCGCATCAATCCCTTTGTCACCAATCTCTACGAACTGCGCGGTCTCGCCCGTATTCAACAGAAGAAATATGAGGAAGCAATAGCCGACTATACCCGTGCGCTGCAGTATAGTCCGGAGAATCAGGGCTTTTGGCAGAACAGGGCTATATGCCGCATGCAGATGAAGGACTACGACCGGGCCCTTAACGAGATAGATACCATCATCGGACGATGGAGCCGTTTTGCCCCGGCATATAATATGAGAGCTGAGGTGTATCTCAACAAGAAAGACACTACCGAGGCCCTCAAGGCACTCGACAAGAGTGTAGAGATCGACCCCTATGATGGAGGAACCTGGCAGGCTCTTTCCGTTATCAGTCTGTCGAGAGCTAAATGGAAGGATGCTGAGAAATACCTCGACAAAGCTATACATCTGCAACCCAAGCGTTCCGACCACTATATAAACCGTGCACTTGCGAGATTCAATCAGAACAACCTGCGAGGCACAATGGCTGACTACGACACTGCGCTCGACCTCGATCCCAACAACTTCCTCGGACACTATAACCGTGGACTGCTAAGGGCACAGGTGGGCGACGACAACAGGGCAATCCTCGATTTCGATTTCGTGCTCAAACTCGAGCCCGACAATATCATGGCACTCTTTAACAGGGCATTGTTGCTCGACAAGACAGGCGACCTGCGAGGGGCTATACGCGATTATTCGAGGGTTATCAAGGAATTTCCCAACTTCTGGTATGGACTGGAGAGCCGTGCCAAATGCTACCGCCGACTCGGTATGACAAGGGAGGCGGAGAAGGATGAATTCAGAGTGTTTAAGGCCCAACTCTATAAGTCGCTCTACGGCAAGCAACCGCGTCTCAACAAAAAACAGTTGAGAAAACGTAGCGATATTGACCTCGACAAATACAACCAGCTCGTCACTGCCGACGAGAATGAGGTAAAGCAGGAGTACAAGAACGACTATCGAGGACGTGTGCAGAACCGTCAAGCCGACATGGCATTTATGCCGATGTACGACCTCTCGTTCGAGACTGTCCATTCCGACGTGGAGTCGTATATGCCATACGACAAGGAAGTAGATGTATTCAATCACAAGATAGGCGGCAAGAATCAGTTGCATATTGTATGCCGTCCGATGGTGATAGATGAACCAGAGGTGCTTTCACTGCTCGAAGATACCGACTCAGCGTCAGTGCTCGTGCTGTGGCAGAGGGCAGTTTACAGAATGAAGGATAACGCCCAGAAGCACGACGACATCGTAGTGCGCAGTGTGATATCCGAACTCGACAAGGCTATCCGTCTTGCTCCTTCAAATGCATATCTCTATTATAATAGAGGTAACGCTTATGCAGCCGGAAGCGACTTCGACAAAGCTATTGAAGACTATGACAAGGCAGTGGAACTCGACCCCAAGATGGCAGAGGCATACTACAACCGAGGTCTTTCAAAACTTAAGTTGAAGAAGAATAAGGAAGCCATCTCCGACCTCGGCAAAGCAGGGGAAGGTGGACTGTATAAAGCCTATAGTGTTATAAAAAAATATAGTAAGTGATACAAAATGATGGCAAATTAGTATTTTTTTAATATAATTATTCTCTAATTACGAATAATTTAGCTAATTTTGCGCCCAAAATAGAAATTTAAGCAACAAAGATATGATAAAGATCACATTCCCAGACGGCTCCGTACGTGAATATGAACAGGGAGTCAATGGACTTCAAATTGCCGAAAGTATATCACCGGCTTTGGCACGCGACGTTATCGCCTGCGCCGTAAATGGTGAGACAGTAGAACTAAACCGCCCAATCAACGAGGACGCCAAGGTGCAACTCTTCAAGTGGGACGACGATGAGGGTAAGCATGCCTTCTGGCATACATCAGCCCACCTCCTTGCAGAGGCTCTGCAGGAACTTTATCCCGGCATTCAGTTTGGATTTGGACCAGCTGTGGAGAACGGTTTCTTCTATGACGTGCTCCTCAAGGACGGACAGATGATTAAGGAGGCCGATTTCCCCGCCATCGAGGCCAAGATGAAGGAATTGGCAGGCAAGAAGGAGCCTGTGGTTCGCCACGAAATCTCCAAGGCTGATGCCATGAAGGAATTCGGTGCTGCAGGACAGACATATAAGTGTGAACACATCGACCAGGACCTTGAGGATGGTTCTATTACCACCTATACGCAGGGTTCATTCACCGACCTCTGTAAGGGTCCGCACCTTCTCAATACAGGTGCTATCAAGGCTGTTAAACTCACAAGTGTGGCTGGTGCGTTTTGGCGTGGCGATGCCACCCGCGAGCAGATGCAGCGTCTCTATGGTATCTCATTCCCCAAGAAGAAGATGCTCGACGAGTATCTCGTGATGCTCGAGGAAGCCAAGAAGCGCGATCACCGCAAGATTGGTAAGGAGATGGAACTCTTCATGTTCTCCGAGCGTGTGGGTAAGGGATTGCCTATATGGTTGCCTAAGGGAACAGAGCTTCGTCTGCGCATGCAGGACATGCTCCGCAAGATTCAGAAGCGCTACGGATATCAGGAGGTTATCACTCCGCATATCGGTAGCAAGAACCTATATGTTACATCGGGCCACTATGCCCACTATGGCAAGGACTCGTTCCAGCCCATACATACTCCAGAGGAAAACGAGGAGTATATGCTTAAACCAATGAACTGCCCCCACCACTGTGAGGTGTTCGCATGGAAACCGCGTTCATATCGCGACCTCCCATTGCGTATAGCAGAGTTCGGAACGGTGTATCGTTATGAGCAGAGCGGCGAGTTGCACGGACTGACCCGTGTACGCTCGTTCACACAGGACGATGCCCATATCTTCTGCCGTCCCGACCAGGTGAAGAATGAGTTCCTCCGTGTTATGGACATCATCAGTGCCGTGTTCTCAATCTTCCACTTCGATAACTTTGAGGCACAGATATCACTCCGCGACCCCAACGACACCGAGAAGTATATCGGTTCCGACGAGGTATGGGAGAAGGGAGAGAACGCCATCATCGAGGCTTGTCGCGAGAAGGGACTGAATGCCAAGGTAGAATATGGTGAAGCCGCTTTCTATGGTCCGAAACTCGACTTTATGGTTAAGGATGCCATCGGACGCCGTTGGCAGTTGGGTACAATCCAGGTTGACTACAACCTGCCCGAGCGATTCAAACTCGAATATACCGACGAAGACAACACCAAGAAGACTCCCGTGATGATCCACCGTGCCCCGTTTGGTTCATTGGAGCGTTTCTGCGCCGTGCTCATCGAGCACACCGCAGGTCACTTCCCCCTGTGGCTCACTCCCGACCAGGTGGCAATCCTGCCTATCTCGGAGAAATACAACGACTATGCCAAGCAGGTGGCAAAGGAACTTGACAAGCAGGGAGTGCGTGCCACTATCGACAACCGCAATGAGAAGATAGGCCGTAAGGTGCGCGACAACGAGATGAAGCGTATCCCGTATATGGTGATTGTGGGTGAGAAGGAGCAGGCCGACGGCACTGTGAGCGTTCGTAAGCAAGGTTCCGAGGAGCGTGGTGTGCTCACCATTGCCGACTTTGCCAAGAAGATCAACGACGAGGTAGCCGAGATGCTCAAGGCCACCGATGTTCATCCCGAGTTATAGGATTAGAGTGACAACGTATAGTATAGAGAAAACAATCCTATGGTAAGAAATATATTCAAAGGACTGGGCATAGCCCTGATTACTCCATTCTGCAAGGACGGGTCGGTTGACTACAAGTCATTGGTGAGACTGATGGAATATCAGCTCGACAATGGTGCCGACTTCCTCTGCATACTCGCTACAACGGGTGAGACACCATGTCTGACCAAGGACGAGAAACAGAAAATCAAGGACCTCGTGGTTTCCACAGTAAAGGGTCGTGTGCCAATCCTCATGGGATGTGGCGGTAATAACACTGCAGCTATCGTCGAGGAACTCCATACAGGCGACTTCCGTGGTATCGACGGAGTACTTAGCGTATGTCCTTACTACAACAAACCGTCGCAGGAAGGACTCTACCAGCATTTCAAGACAATAGCTGCAGCCACCTCGTTGCCAGTAGTATTATATAATGTACCAGGACGTACGGGTGTCAACCTTAAGGCAGAGACCACGGTGCGACTTGCCCGTGACTGCGAGAATATCGTAGCTATCAAGGAAGCCAGTGGCAGTCTTGAGCAGGTAGATGAGATTATCAAGAACAAACCAAAGGATTTTGCCGTCATCAGTGGCGACGATGCCCTCACTTTCCCTATGATTTCATGTGGAGCCGAGGGAGTCATCAGTGTTATCGGAAATGCACTTCCCAAGGAGTTCTCGCGCATGATTCGCCTTGAGTTTAAGGGAGAGTATGAGGGAGCCCGCAAGATACATCACCGCTTCACCGAGCTATTCAGTTTGCTTTTCGTTGATGGCAACCCTGCCGGTGTTAAAGCCATGCTCCACGAGATGGGCTTCATTGAGAATGTTCTTCGTCTTCCGCTTGTACCTACACGCATCAGTACACTTCAGAAGATGAGTGAGATTCTCAAGGAATTGAAGATTTAGAAAAACAAGAGCTATAGATTCAAGTAATTAGATAAAAGATCATTATTATTAGTGGGAAGCCCTTGTGAAAGGGTTATTCCCACACTTTTTTTGCCAAAAAATAAAAAAAAGTAGGAAAAAATTTGGTAGTTTGAAAAAAAGTGCGTACCTTTGCACCCGCAATAAAGAAAGAGGCTCCGTAGCTCAACTGAATAGAGCATCTGACTACGGATCAGAAGGTTGTGGGTTTGAATCCCGCCGGAGTCACTTTTTGAGGTGCAAATACATTACGGATTGGCTCCGTAGCTCAACTGAATAGAGCATCTGACTACGGATCAGAAGGTTGTGGGTTTGAATCCCGCCGGAGTCACATCAATAAAGGCTGACGATTTATTTCGCCAGCCTTTATTGTTTATTGTGAATCTCTCATTTTCTCCAGTC
Organism: Prevotella sp.; assembly: GCA_022771625.1. GTDB lineage: Bacteria > Bacteroidota > Bacteroidia > Bacteroidales > Bacteroidaceae > Prevotella. The sequence goes on along the minus strand of JALFCW010000009.1, from coordinate 5,597 downwards.
TCAAGATTTCGTCGCGGTATTGCGCAGCCTGCAGGAAGTCGAGGTTCTTTGCAGCCTCCTTCATCAGGCGAGTTGTTTCGGCAATACACTTCTCAAGCTGCTTTGGAGTCATCTTCCTTACAATAGGGTCGGCGGCAAAAGCACCCTCGGCAGGACCACTGTAAGCCTTTGCCGACATATCCGGAGCCTCGTAGGTGTTTGCGGTGAGCACCGATTTCCTCTCCTTCATAATCTGGGTAGGAGTGATACCATGCTCCTCGTTGTATTTCATTTGTTTCATTCTTCGGCGGTTGGTCTCGTCAATGGTTTGCTGCATGCTCTGAGTGATGTTGTCGGCATACATAATCACCTTTCCGTTCACATTGCGGGCAGCCCTGCCTGCCGTCTGTGTCAAACTGCGATGACTTCTCAGGAATCCCTCCTTGTCAGCATCCAGGATAGCGACAAGCGACACCTCGGGAAGGTCAAGACCCTCTCGCAAAAGGTTCACACCCACAAGCACGTCATATTCTCCCGCCCTTAGGTCTTCCAGAATTTTCACTCTGTCGAGGGTGGCAACATCACTGTGTATATATGCCGTCTTGATATCATGGTTGAGCAGATATTCAGTCAGTTCCTCTGCCATTCGCTTAGTCAGTGTAGTGATGAGCACACGCTCGTGGCGATGGGTGCGAGTGAGAATTTCGTCCATGAGGTCGTCAATTTGGTTTTCGCTTGGTCTTACCTCAATCTCCGGGTCGAGCAGTCCTGTGGGACGTATTATCTGTTCCACAACAACGCCCTCAGATTCAGCAAGTTCAAAGTCTGCGGGAGTAGCCGACACATATATCACCTGATGCGTCATCTCCTGAAACTCGTCGAATGTGAGCGGACGGTTGTCGAATGCGGCAGGCAGGCGGAAGGCATATTCCACGAGGTTGCGCTTGCGAGCCCTGTCTCCTCCATACATTGCACTTATCTGCGGCACGCTCACGTGGCTCTCGTCAATCACCATCAGATAATCCTCTGGGAAGAAATCGAGAAGGCAGTAAGGTCGCTCGCCAGCCTTTCGTCCGTCAAAATATCGTGAATAGTTTTCTATACCCGAGCAGTGTCCCAGTTCCTTTATCATCTCCATGTCATATTCCACTCGCTCCTTGATACGGTCGGCCTTGATAGTGTCGCCCAATTCCTTGAAATAATCAATTTGCCTTACCAGGTCGTCCTGTATCTCGCGGATGGCAGTGTTGGTCTGCTCCTGAGTGGTGGTGAATAGGTTGGCGGGATAAATCTGATACTCGTCAAACGAGGCGAGCCTTTGCATTGTCATCGCGTCGAGTTCCTCGATGGCGTCAATCTCGTCGTCCCAGAATGTTATTCTCACGACATATTCGCTATAGGCGGGACAAATATCCACCGTGTCGCCCTTCACTCTGAATGTGCCGCGCTGCAGTTCGATGTCATTTCTCACATAAAGTGCGCCCACCAGTCGGCGCAACAGCATGTTGCGGTCGAGTGTTTGCCCCTTCTTTACAACAATCACGTTCTCCTGAAGTGATATCGGGCTTCCCATACCGTATATACAACTTACCGATGACACCACGATGACGTCCTTCCTTCCCGACAGCAGCGACGACACCGCCCTCAGTCTCAGTCGGTCAATCTCGTCGTTGATGGCAAGGTCTTTTTCTATATATGTGTCTGTTGAGGGCATATACGCCTCGGGTTGGTAGTAGTCGTAGTAGCTTACATAATATTCCACCGCATTTTGCGGGAAGAACCCTCTCATCTCTTCAAAAAGTTGTGCCGCCAGAGTTTTGTTGTGGCTTAGGATGAGGGTCGGGCGGTTTACATTCGCAATCACGTTGGCTACAGTGAATGTCTTCCCCGATCCAGTCACACCGAGCAGCACTTGCGCCTTGTCTCCACGCTCAAGTCCGTCGGTCAATTGTCTTATCGCCTCGGGTTGGTCACCCGTTGGTTTGTACTTCGAAGTCAATATAAATCTGTTCATGGGCTGCAAAATTACTCAATTTCAACGTAATAAAAGTTATAATTGATGATTTTTTTGCAAAAAAGGGTATAAAAGCTTTGACTTTTACCAAAAAATGAGTAACTTTGCACTCCAAAATGCGAGAAATGAAGAAATACGTCATATCATTAGCAATCCTGGCTACGCTGCTTACAAGTTGCGCGTCGGAGTTTAACCGTGTCTATAAGACAACGGACAATGACTATAAATATGAATTTGCCAAGGAGTGTTTCGCCCGTGGCAAGTTCACACAGGCCATCACCCTCTTGCAGGAGTTGGTCACCATTCAGAAGGGTACCGACAATGCCCAGGAGTGTCTCTATATGCTTGCCATGGCAGAATATTGCGACCGCGACTACGAGAGTGCGTCCGAGACATTCAAGAAGTATTATCAGACATATCCTAAGGGAATATATGCTGAGCAGGCGGCGTTCTATATCGGACAGTCGCTTTATCAGAGTACTCCCGAACCCCGTCTCGACCAGACGGCAACAGTAAATGCCATCAGTGCATATCAGGATTTCCTCGACTTCTTCCCCGAGTCACAACTCAAGTCGAAGGCATCGTCAAGGATGTTTGAACTCACCGACAAACTGGTGTTGAAGGAATATCTGTCGGCTAAACTCTACTATAATCTTGGCGACTATTTCGGCAACTGCACCAATGGCGGTTCTAATTTTGAGGCTTGCATCGTCACCAGCGAGAATGCTCTAAAGACCTATCCTTTCACAACAATGCGCGAGCAGTTTGCAGTGCTTATCATGAAGAGCAAATACGAATTGGCACGGCAGAGTGTGGAGGAGAAAAAGATAGAACGTTATCGCGATGCAGAAGACGAGTGCTACGGATTTATCAACGAATATCCCGAGAGCGTTGAGCGCAAGACCGCAGAGAGGTATATCAAGAAATGCAAGGAGATCACTAAGGATTAGGATTATAATTATAATAATATATTATGGATTACAAAAAATCAAAAGCACCGGTAAATACCGTTACACGTAACATTATGGATCTTGCCAAGGACACAGGCAATATCTATGAGAGTGTTGCAATCATATCTAAGAGAGCTAATCAGATTTCAGCCCAGATCAAGGAAGACCTGAGCAAGAAATTGGCTGAGTTTGCTTCTTACAACGACAGTCTCGAAGAGGTGTTCGAGAATCGTGAGCAGATTGAAATCTCACGTTACTATGAGAAGTTGCCAAAACCATCTCTCCTCGCTACACAGGAGTTTGTAGAGGACAAGGTGTATTGGCGTGACCCCTCTAAGGATGTTCACCAATGATACAGCGCAAGCAAACGATATATCTCTTGTTGGCTGTAATAGCCTCTGTTGTGTGTATGTGCCTGCCCATAGGAACATTTGATGTCGATGGACTGCATACGGTAAGGGAGTTCAACCTCTGGCTTGTGGATGCCGAGGGTCAGCGCAGTTTTGACTGCTGGCCATTGTTTGCAGTCCTCTTGCCGTCTTCAGCATTAAGTTGCTACACCATCTTTCTCTATCACAACAGAAGAGTACAGGCAAAGATGTGTATGTTTAATATCTTCTTGCTTGTAGGATGGTACATATTATATACTGTATATAGCAATGTTCTTGGCGATTCAGCTACAGGCTCCAACTTTCAGATTGAGTTTGGAGGTGGTTTGCCGGCATTTTCTATAGCGTTCCTGTTTTTGGCATATAAGGGCATTATATCTGATGAGCGACTTGTGCGTGCTGCAGACAGGATAAGATAAGTCTGAAAAACAAGAAATAAAACACCGACGGCGATTACATATTTTTGGTTATGTGATCGCCGTTTTTTATGCTAAATTTAGCAAACAATGGCGTTTTAATGATACAAATCATTAAAAAATCATGCCATTTTAAATAAAATTAAGTAAACGACGTGTTTTTGTGTTTAATAACATGCACAATAGTTTGCGTAATTGTGCAAAAATGCGTACCTTTGCATCGTTATCCTGAATACAATCTTTTTACCTTAGAAGGCTAATACCTATTGATTGAAATGCCCCACGCTGAGAAGCGAGGGGCATTCACTTTTTTTATCCACAGATTAATTCAGATATTCCGCACACTTCGCCAACTGCGGCAGCAGTCGCGAAGTGTCGCATATCGGTACTCTTATTCCAGCACTGTCGTTTAGTGGCTTGAGTGTATCAGTCATGGCGTTGAGGATATCCCACTTGGTGCACATTCCTGCTCCACCCTTGCCGAAATGTTTTATCAGCACGCGCTCCATGCAGTGATTAATCTGTGATTGCGTCAGCGGAGGAATCTCGCCTGTGCGAAGGGACTTTTCCGATGTATCAGCCTGTATGCGCAACTGCATCAGTCCTCCGAATATCTGCTGCATATCCGATTCATACACCAACTGCTCGTCGAGGCTCTGAATAATGTCCGCCCATTGCTGCTGCATCACTCCCTTTGCCACCTCGTCTATCCATCCCTCCATTGTAGGTCGCCACCAGTCGGGGCCTGCCAAATTCTTCTTGTCCATTTCGAGGCGGCAAAATCCGAAATTGGCAATCATCTGCTTGGCGCAGAGAATAGTCTGATTCCGGCAAATATGGATATTAGGACCAATGCCTATCTGAATGCCGTGCTGCGAGTAGCTGATGGCAATGGCGGGACAAAAGCCCCCCACCGGGGGGAGCTGGTGGGGGGCCATCCTTATAGTGGCAAACACCCTTCTCAGCAGATGCGCCCTGATACTTCTTTCTCCTTCATTCTCCTCCACCTCGGGCAGCAAGGCGACCCCAGGTCGCTTGCCGTCGAGATTATTCACTGCGAACATGTCGCCCATCTCCACCTCCAAACCTGCATTGCGTGCTATGTCGGAGATACCGTTGATGAGATCCGAGTGATAGATGCCGCCAAGCGGCCGGCCATATACATCGTTCTCCTTGTACGTCGCCTCCAATTCGGCGAGCGTGATTGTCTGCACCTTCTCCTTTGAGAAGTCAAACGTCTTTCTTATTTCTGATATGTCCATAATCAAAAATGATTTCTTTGTAAAAATGTAAAAATGTAAAAATGTAAAAATGAAATTATGAGAACACTGATGTGTCGTAAATATTCGTTTTTAACTTTTTCCACTGATTCTTACCCACTTTTGCAACTATGCCTTTTTTTATCATAGTTGCAATCGCAGATTGAGCTGATTTTTTATTCAAATAGAAAGCCGATATATTTTCAAGACCAAAAATCTCTGGCAACTGAGCATATCTGTCGGCAAACGGAGAACTCTTCTCCCTCACCTTGTTTTCCTCTGCCTTTGTTTCCCATGTTGTCATCAACCTGTTGCCCCATTGCCTTATCGAGGCAAACATGAGCCAGTCGCCGATGAGCCTTGCAAACTCCTTGTCCTCTTCAGTGACTACGAGTTTTCCAGTCTTTTTGAATTCCTCGTATTGCATACACACCATCCTCGGCAGTGTGTATCTTATCATATAAAGAGGTATGCGCTTGCGGAAGTACTCTCTACATTCATCGTTGTCGAGTTTGGCAAGGTCAGTTTGGTTATCACACCATTCCCAAGCGGCACGCACAAGCGGTTCGCAGTTTATCCTGCCCGTCAAT
>JALFCW010000149.1 GCA_022771625.1 Prevotella sp. | reverse complement strand
CGGCACCAAGACGCTTAGCCGTTCGGCATGAGTCCATAGCCGTGTTGCCACCTCCAACAACAATCACGTGCTTACCGAGATTGATAGGTGTATCTGTCTCAGGATTAGCGGCATCCATAAGGTTGACGCGGGTGAGATACTCGTTGGACGACATGATATTGATGGCATTCTCGCCAGGGATATTCATGAAGTTGGGCAGTCCAGCTCCAGAGCCTACGAAGATACCCTTGAAGCCCATCTCCTCAAGTTCCTCTACAGAGATGGTCTTGCCGACAATGCAGTCGGTGTGGAAATGCACTCCCATCTTCTTGAGATTGTCGATCTCGACATCCACGATGCGGTTGGGCAGACGGAACTCGGGAATACCATATTTCAGCACGCCTCCAATCTCGTGGAGAGCCTCGAATACATGAACTTCAAATCCCTGCTTTGCCATGTCGCCGGCAAAGCTAAGTCCTGAAGGACCAGAGCCGATGACTGCCACCTTGATACCGTTGGACGGGGCAATCTCGGGGAGAGACATCTTACCGCTTTCACGCTCATAGTCGGCTGCGAAACGCTCGAGATAACCAATAGCCACTGCAGGCTCGTTCATCTTGAGATGGATACACTTACTCTCGCACTGTTTCTCCTGCGGACATACACGACCGCAGACGGCGGGCAGGGCAGAGGTTTGCTTCAGCACTTTGGCGGCAGCAAGAATCTCGCCACGCTCGATGTTCTTGATGAACGAAGGGATATTGATGTTGACGGGACATCCCTCGACACATGATGGTTTGGCGCAGTCGAGACAACGCTGGGCCTCGCGCATGGCCATCTCCTTGGTGAGTCCTTTGTTGACTTCCTCAGTGCGGGTGGTGGCACGATAGACAGGATCGAGTTCTGGCATCTGCACGCGCTCGATGGCAGTGCGCTCCTTGGGTTTCATTGAAGAGCGAAGGGTCTTGCGCCATTCAGCATTACGGTCGGTAAGTGTCTCTATATCAACGTCTGCGGCTGCATTTGTTGAAGCTGTATTTGATGTTGCCACTTCGGCATCCTCATCAGTGGGAACGTCCTTTACATCCACACCGCTGAGGTGCTCCTGCATGTGCTCCATCTCTATCTGCTCCTCGCGCTTGAATGTGCCCATGCGCTTGAACATCTCGTCCCAATCAACGAGAGCTCCGTCAAACTCAGGGCCATCGATGCAGACAAACTTGGTCTTGCCACCGATGGTGAGACGACAGGCACCGCACATACCGGTACCATCGACCATGATGGTGTTGAGCGACACGTCGGTAGGGATATTGTATTTCTGTGTGAGCAGGCAGCAGAACTTCATCATGATGGGAGGACCGATGGCAAATACCTTGTCGATGTGCTCCTGATTGATGAGTTTCTCGATACCGACAGTCACGACACCCTTTTCGCCATAAGAACCATCGTCGGTCATTATTATGAGTTCGTCACTGCTTTCACGCACTTCGTCCTCGAGGATTACGAGATCCTTGGAACGACCGGCGATTACCGATAGAACACGGTTGCCGGCAGCCTTCAGTGCGCGGATGATAGGCAGCATGGGAGCTACTCCAACGCCACCGCCGGCACAGATGACTGTACCGAACTTCTCGATATGGGTAGGATTACCGAGTGGGCCAACCACGTCGGTAACGTAATCACCCTCATTGAGTGAGCATAGTTTTACGGACGAGAGTCCCACTTTCTGCACTACAAGAGTGATTGTACCCTTGTTGACGTCAGAATCGGCAATGGTGAGGGGCATACGTTCGCCCTTGTTTCCCACACGAATAATAACAAAGTTACCAGCTTTGCGGCTCTTGGCAATCAGCGGTGCTTCTATCTCGAAAAGATATACCTTCTCTGAGAATTGTTTTTTCTTTACTATTTTGTTCATCGTTTGTATATTCAATTTTCAACCTTAAACTTTCAATTTATTAACTCGCATCCCATGTAAGGAATCAGAGCCTTTGGCACCTTGATGCCCTCGGGAGTCTGGTTGTCCTCGAGGATGGCTGCCACGATACGGGGAAGGGCGAGAGCAGAGCCATTGAGAGTGTGGCAGAGCTCAATCTTCTTGTCCTCGGCATGACGATAGCGGCACTTGAGGCGATTGGCCTGATAGGTGTCGAAGTTGCTGACTGACGATACCTCAAGCCAGCGTCCCTGAGCCTCGGAATAAACCTCGAAGTCATAGCAGATGGCAGAGGTGAACGACTGGTCGCCACCGCAGAGAAGGAGAATACGATAGGGAAGTTCGAGTTTCTTGAGCAATCCCTCAACATGCGCAAGCATCTCCTTGTGGGATTCCTTAGAATGTTCGGGTTTGTCGATGCGTACAATCTCAATCTTCGAGAACTCATGCAGACGGTTGAGTCCGCGCACATCCTTGCCATAGCTACCAGCCTCGCGACGGAAGCACTGTGTGTAGGCACAGTTCTTGATGGGAAGGTCCTTCTCGTCGAGGATGACATCACGGTAGATATTTGTTACAGGTACCTCGGCGGTGGGGATGAGATAGAGGTCGTCAACCTCGCAGTGATACATCTGTCCCTCCTTGTCGGGCAACTGACCAGTGCCGTAACCAGAGGCCTGGTTAACAACCGTCGGCGGCATAATCTCGGTGTAGCCGGCGGCACGTGCCTCGTCGAGGAAGAAATTGATGAGAGCTCTCTGAAGGCGGGCTCCCATACCGATATATACGGGGAAACCGGCTCCGGTGATCTTCACGCCAAGGTCGAAGTCGATGAGGTTGTATTTCTTTGCCAACTCCCAGTGTGGCAGCTTAGCCTCACTATTTTCAGGATTGACTGTCCAGTTGCCCACTGTGTCCGTACCATCACATTCCTTAAGATTGCTCTTGACAACATGATTATCCTCGGCAGCCTTGCCCTGCGGCACTTCGTCGTAGGGGATGTTGGGAATCTGGCAGAGTAGGGCGGTGAGTTCTTTCTCGGCAGCATCCATATCCTCCTGCAGCTGCTTATCCTGAGTTTTGAGTGCAGCCACCTGCTGTTTTGCCTGTTCGGCTTCGTCCTTCTTGCCCTGCTTCATGAGAGCGCCAATCTGAGCGGCAAACTGCTTTGCCTCCTGCTTGGTCTTGTCAAGTTTCTGTTGAGCCTCGCGGCGGCGCTTGTCAATGGCCAGGACATTGTCGATGGCCTCCTTGGCACCGGCGAAGTGCTTTTTCTCCAATCCGCTGATCACGCGGTCTGTTTCCTCTGTAATGAGCTTTAATGTAAGCATATTCTTTTTGTTTAATTATACGTTATTCCTTTTAAATGCTGCAAAGTTACGAAATATTTATGATTTGACGAAACAAAAAGACATTTATTTGTTGAATAATATAGAAAAACATGGATAAATCGTGGAAAAATAAGACATAATGTCGAAAAAAAGCAGAAATCCCACACCTCGTGAGAGGTATGGGACTCTGTTGTTTGTTTGGAATAAATTATCTTAATTGATAAAAATTAGGCTTCTGCAACTGGTATTACAGAAACGACGCTCTTATTGAAACGTCCCTTCTTGAAGTTTACTACTCCGTCAACCAATGCATAGAGGGTATCATCCTTGCCGATACCTACATTGTTGCCTGGGTTGTGCTTTGTACCGCGCTGACGCACGATGATGTTACCTGCAATACAGGTCTGGCCACCCCAGATCTTGACGCCCAATCTTTGTGAAGCTGACTCACGTCCGTTCTTAGAACTACCTACACCTTTTTTATGTGCCATTTCTTAGTCCTCCTAAATTTAAGCGATTACTTGTTTAACTTCAATCTGGGTGAACTGCTCGCGGTGGCCGTTCTTCTTGCGATAGTCCTTGCGGCGCTTCATCTTGAAGACGATTACCTTGTCACCCTTAACGAGGGGATTTACCACCTCACACACTACTTTTGCACCATCTACGGTAGGTGCGCCAACCTTGATAGATCCCTCGTTGTCAACGAGCAGGACCTTCTCAAACTCAACAGCCTGGCCTTCCTCTGAATTCTTGATGTGGTGAACAAAGAGCTTCTTGCCCTGTTCGGCCTTAAACTGCTGACCGTTAATTTCTACAATTGCGTACATTTATTAAAAATTT
>JALFCW010000102.1 GCA_022771625.1 Prevotella sp. | reverse complement strand
TATACATTCCTCAATCAGAAAGAGGCATTCATGTATAAGCTCCTGCCTGTATTCATCGGAGAGATGGGCGGTGCCTATCCCGAACTCGTGGCTCAGAGAGAACTCATCGGTAGGGTGATGAAGGAAGAGGAAGACTCATTCCTCCGCACCCTCGACAAGGGTATCAACCTGCTCAATGGAGCCATGGACGAACTGAAAGCACATGGACAGACCGTGCTCGACGGAGCACAGGCTTTCCGTATGTTTGATACCTATGGATTCCCTCTCGACCTTACTGAGCTTATCTGCCGCGAAAACGGATATACCGTTGACGAGGACGGATTTAATGTGGAGATGGAGAAGCAGAAGGCTCGCGCCCGCAATGCAGCTGCCGTGGAGAACGGTGACTGGGAGGTGTTGAGAGAAGGCGAACAGAAATTCCAGGGATACGATTATTCAGAATATGAGTGTCATATCCTACGCTATCGCAAGGTGACACAGAAGAAGCAGAGCTTCTATGAATTGGTGCTCGACAACACTCCGTTCTATGGCGAGATGGGAGGACAGGTAGGAGACTGCGGTGTCCTTGTTAGCGAGAACGAGACTGTCGAGATTATCGACACAAAGCGTGAGAACAATCAGAGCATACATATCGTTAAGCAGTTGCCGAAAGACCCCGCTGCCGACTTTATGGCTTGCGTGGATATTGACAAGCGCAATGCTAGTGCAGCCAATCATACTGCCACTCACTTGCTCGACTATGCTCTCAAGCAGGTGCTGGGCGACCATGTAGAGCAGAAGGGTTCATACGTAAGTCCCGACACTCTGCGCTTCGACTTCTCGCATTTCCAGAAGGTGACTGACGAGGAACTGCGTCAGGTGGAGCGTATGGTAAACAGCATGATTCGTGAGGATATTCCTCTCGACGAGCATCGCGACACTCCGCTTGAGGAAGCTAAGAAACTTGGAGCCATCGCCCTCTTCGGCGAGAAGTATGGCGACAAGGTGCGCGTAGTGCGCTTCGGTCCTTCATGTGAGTTCTGTGGTGGTATTCATGCAGCCTCAACAGGTCGTATCGGTATGTTCAAGATTATCTCCGAGAGCAGTGTAGCTGCCGGTATTCGTCGTATCGAGGCAAAGACCGGTATCGAGTGTGAGGAGATGATGTATGCTCTTGAAGACAGTATAAAGGCAATCCGCTCTCTCTTCAACAATGCCAAGGATTTGCGTGGTGTGATTGAGAAGTATATCGAGGAGCACGACTCCATGAAGAAGAGTATCGAGTCATTCCAGGCACAGGCTGTGGAGCGTGCCAAGGAAGCATTGGTAGAGAAGGCGCGTATGGTGAACGGCGTAACCGTAGCTTCTGCCGTTCTTCCTATGTCTGCCCAATCGGCAAAGGACCTTGCTTTCAAGGTGCGTGAGGCTATCGGAGAGAATCTCCTCTGTGTCATTGGTAGTGTAGATCAGGGCAAACCGATGCTTACTGTGATGATGAGTGAGGATGTGGTGAAAGACCATAATCTTAATGCCGGTCAGCTTGTTCGCGAGGCAGCCAAACTGATACAGGGTGGTGGAGGCGGTCAGCCCCACTTTGCCACAGCCGGTGGTAAGAATCCCGACGGACTCAGTGCCGCTGTTGATGCGATAATCGCCAAGCTATGACATACGGTGAATAGATAAACTTAAACACAGAGGCACATAGCCACGGAGTTTTTTTTGATTTTCTAATTAAGAACTTTAACTCTGTGTCTTCGTGTCTCTGTGTTCAAATAATAACTTTGTAAAGAGAGCTTTATAATTATAATAACTACTTAAAAAATATTCCTTATGAGAAAATCAATCTTTAAAACATTGTTGCTCTTATACCTGTGTATGGCGGCAACAGTTGTCTTCGCAGAAGAGAAGACTCCCGCCTTTCCTGGTGCTGAAGGTTTCGGACGCTACGTAACTGGCGGACGCGGAGGAAATGTATATCACGTCACATCGCTCGCTGACGATGGCTCTGAGGGAACACTCAGATGGGCACTCGGCAAGTCGGGTGTAAAGACTATCGTGTTCGACGTTTCGGGAACAATCCATCTAAAGTCGTCACTCGACATATCTATTGGCAATGTCACCATAGCAGGACAAACTGCTCCTGGCGACGGTATCTGCGTGGCCGACTATCCTGTGTCAATAAAAGCTAACAACGTCATAGTAAGATACATGAGATTCCGGCTGGGCAATAACAACGTGCTCATTAACGGTGCCGACGGTTGGGATGGATTTGGAGGATTCGACCAACAAGATTTGATGATTGACCACTGCTCGGTGAGCTGGTCTATCGACGAGTGTCTCTCTGTCCTTGGCAATAAGAACACTACTGTGCAGTGGTGTCTCGTGGCTCAGAGCCTTGTCAATTCCGGTCACTCCAAAGGTGCCCACGGCTATGGTGGCAACTGGGGTGGCAGCGGTGCATCATTCCATCATAATCTTATTGCCCACCATGGCAGCCGTACCCCGCGCCTTGGCCCGCGTCCCACCACTCAGCTTGATGAGCGTATGGACATGCGCAACAATGTCATATATAACTTCGGCGGCAACGGATGCTACGGCGGTGAGGGTATGAACGTTAATATTGTCAATAACTACTATAAGCCAGGCCCCGGAAGCCCCACAGACAAGAAGGGATATCGCATTGCCGGAATTGGAATACGCACCAATAAATATGTAAATACCTATCCTGCCTATGCTCCCGCACTTCATCTTTGGGGAAAGTATTATGTCACAGGTAATTACAACAGCAAATATACCCAGCTGAACCAGGACAACTGGACTTATGGTATCTTAAACCAGATAGATGCCTCTGGTTGCGACGGCACTTTCACTCAGGAAACCAAGGACAGTATTAAGCTTGCAGAGCCTATAGATTACATCCTCACCACTACCCACTCTGCAGCTGATGCTTATGACAGAGTGCTAGACTTCTCCGGTGCAAGTCTTCACCGCGACAGTTTCGACGAACTGATGGTTAGCGACACACGAAATGGTAAGGCTACATACACAGGCAGTGGATTGAGCAAGGGCTTTGTCAACTCGCAGGATGACAACAAACCCGCTGATGCCGATGCCTCATGGAGCGCATGGCCAACGCTTGCCTCAAAGGAAGCTCCAAAAGACACTGACGGCGATGGTATGCCTGATGAGTGGGAGTTTGCCAATGCTCTCGACCCCACTAATCCCAACGATGGCAAGACCATTGGTGCTGACGGCTATTCAAATCTCGAAAACTACCTCAACTCTCTTGTCGCCGACATCACTACCGCACAAAACATGGGTGGTGAAACTACGGGAAGCACAGTCAGCGAGAGTGAGGAGCCTGTGGCATCCACACTTGACATCACCCCCGAGACAGCCAACGGCGACTGGACATTCTCCAATGGATGCAGCATTACCATGTCAACCGCCAAGAGTTATTCCACAAGTAAAAGTTGTGGAATCCAGAGCATTAAATATTCCAACAATGTCACATACACAATTCATCTGCCCGAGGGCGTTGCCGTAAGCAGCATCGACTTTACTGGTTTTACTAATGAAGACAATGTTGATGGCTATTTGGCAGAACTTAATGGTAAGACATTCAGTGCCTCCGATTATGTCTTTCCCTCAAGAACAGGCAATAAGGCAGTCAGCTACAATGTGAAGTTTGACACCCCTGTATCAGGCAGTGTTAGCGTAAAGTTCGTAAAACAGGTGGGTATGAGAATGACTCTTAACACAATTTCCTCTACAGGTATAGCCCCCATAAAAATTGAGAATGTCTCAGACTCCAAGACATTCAATCTCGGCGGTCAGCTCACTGGAAAGAACTCTAAGGGCATTGTCATCCAGAACGGCAAAAAAATCATTAAATAAAATATTCGATATACCCAAAAACTGACAAATAACCCCTTCTGCAATCGATATGCAGAAGGGGTGTTTTTTTTATTCCTCCACCGGGAACCAACGTGGGTCTCCGATTCTGTCGTTTATCTTCAGTGTGAAGTCGTGGTTGTCGGGATCTGCGAAGACATCCGCCGATGATACATCGCCCTTTGGAAGTTCCTTGAGGTCGTTGGAGGCGAAGATGCAATCGGAAGTTCTCAAACAGTTTTCAACCGAAATTGTTCCTGCAGTGCGCACACCCTTGGCAGTGTCAATGTAAGTCTTTCCGAGGATAGTGTTCTTTAGCGTGATGTTTGTAGGCTGACCATTGGCATCAATAAGATAACGGCCCGACTGAATAACGTTGTAGAACGTGCAGTTGGTGATTGTAATACCGTTCTTCAGAGGAGATGCAGATGTCTCGATGAAGCTGCGCTGGGCTGTATCGAAAGTACAGTTGTTGAGGTTCAGACTGCCGATGTCCTGATTGGCAGGAGTGTCGAGCTTGAACAGGAATACCGAGTAGCCGTTACCTCTTGACATATTGGTGAGAACGCAGTTGTCGAGATTAATCGAACCGATGGTGATTACCGGTGAACCCTGAGTGCGGATAACAGAACGCTCGAAGCCCTCAAAACGACACTGGGTAAATGTCAGGTCCTCAGAGATGGTAGCGTCGGCACTCTGGTTGATGAGATACTGGCATCCGCCGTCTGTGAAGTTGATGTTCTCAAATCTCAGATAGCCACGTCCGCCCTTGATGTTGATACTCTTCACAATGTTGAGCACAGGAGCGTCGCCGCCAGGCAAACCGAAGAATGTGACAGATACACCATCGGGCAATGTGAGTCCGGCAGGACCTTCAGTTCCATCCCCATAAGCATCAATTACCAGTCCGGCAGGAATACCGATGGTGATGCTGATGTTAGTGGCACCCACTGCTGCTTGAGCCTCAGCCACAGCATCGTCGATGATAGTCTGGTCGAGTCTCTCCATAGTAGCGGGCAACTGAATTTTGAAGTCACCGGCAGGCATGGCAGCCGTAGTGCTCGTAGAGAGAGTTCCGCGCTTAGCCTCACCATTATATATAATAAAGGTGTAGGCAGTTGATGGATTCAGACCGCTTACGGTTATTTCACCCGCTGCCTTGGCATTGGCGTCGAGAGTGATATTCTGTATCTCCTCTTCGGCACAAATCACAACGATGTTTGTAGCCTCCATCTCAGCATTCCATTTGAGGTCGATGTGATCCTCAAAGCGGTCGGCATCAGTAATCTCATAGAAAATCTGCTCAGCCTTGGTCTTGAAAGTCTGACCGCTCTTATAATAGCACCACTTAGAGTCGTTCTTGCCGTCGGCCATGCTCTTCATTCGCAGATAGTAGCGAGTGTCGCCAACCAGTCCTTCGAGGGTATAAGGAGATGTAGTCACTTCCTTGTTAGTGCCATACACCTTGGAGTGGCTTCCACCCATTTCCACCTCATCATAGAGTGAGTCGGTGCTTACTTCAATTATATAGTATTCAGCCCCTTTGATGGAGTTGAATGTGACCTCAGCGGTGAGGTCTTCGGCAGTGACGCTAATCTTGTCGGAATTGACACCGAACAGTCGGTCGAAAGCGCTGTCCACGCTCCAGTCGTTGCCGTCGGTACAAGCTGTAGCGGTTAAGCCCAATGCCGCGATATATAAAATGTTTTTTATCTTCATAATATCAATCTTTCAATCTTTCAATATTTAAATCTTTCAATATTCAATCATCAATCAGTCAGAGTATCCGTATGAGTTATGCAGTGAGCCATTTGATGCAGAGATTGTTGTGGATGCTATTGGCATGATATAGCGGTTTTTCACCTTCACATCGTCACCCACGAGACCGCTGCTTATTGAGGGCAAGTTGGTATATACGGTCTTGTCTGTCGGGTCGTCAATCTTTGCGCCTCCAAAAGAGCTCACACTATTGTCGTAGTCAGCTTCCGACTTACCATTAGGGATGCCGTGCCATGTGATGCTCGAATAATCGATTTCTGTCTTTGCCGCATCCTTATAGTTGAAGTAGAGCTTTGCCTGATAAGTGCCGTCGGTCAGTTGTCGGAGATAGGTATCTTTAAACTCAACAATTTTGGAATATAGCAAGTTCCAACGAATGAGATCCCACTTGCGGTAACCCTCGCCGGCAAACTCCCATGCGTTCTCATCTACTATTGCATTAAAGAACGAGTCCTTGTCTCCAGGTATTGCATCGATATAAGCTTGTGCGTCAGCCTGATGCTCGGCATCGAAGGCACGCTTGTGAACTAGGGCAAGAGCCTGGCGGGCTGTTATGCCTGCATCGCCGTTGTAGTTGGCATCAGGACCGGCCAGCTCGTTCATCACCTCTGCATAATAGAGCAGCACGTTGGCATATCGCATCTTGATAGGGTTGATACCTGTGCAGTGCTTTGCTGTTGCCACAAGATTCTGACTGAGCCATGTGTCGCTCATCTTACGGGCATCCCACTTGCCTACATATATACCGAATGGAGTATTTCCGAGGACGGCTTCCTTTGTCAGCGAACCATCCTGTGCTATCTGGATGTTGGAGCATGTGATGTCGCGACGCAGGTCATTGTCGTCATACGAGTAGAGTAGGGGAGCGGTGAGTTTCAGCTTGCCCGTTGAGTTGCCGTAGCCGTACTTGCTTGTCACACCATTAAGGCGTACGCCGACAGTGTAACCAAGTTCACTGTTGAGGTTGAGGCCGAGAGGTATTTCGAAAAGATTCTCATGATAGCTCTGGTCGAGGGTGAGCTGGTTGACGAGATTCCACTGATTTTCAAACGACGGATTGAGCGAGTGCTTGCCACTGGTGATTATTGCGCTCAGATGACTGAGAGCCTTCTCGTAGAGAGCCTTGCGAGTGGCTGCGTCGGGACGCTGTGTGGGATATGTGGCATCTGAGTAAGAGGCAGTCTCATATCCGCTCTTGGCACTCTCGCGGATGGCATATCCAGCTCGTGTAAGTGCTATCTGTGCTATGAGTCCGTGCACATATCCCTTTGTCACATGTTCAGTGGTATAACCTGTCACGTCGTCAGCCCAGGGCAGCAGTTCCACTGCCTCTTCAAGATCAGCAATAAGTGCGTCCATGATATCGTCGCGGTCAGTCTTTGGCAAGTAGGCATTGCTCAGGTCGGACACAGTAGGCTCTGTCTTGAAAGGCACATCGCCGAAGAACTTCACGAGGTCGAAATAAATCATTGCTCTCAGAGTGAGCGACTCGCCGAGATAGCGCTCCATGGATTTCTGGTCGGAGCCGCCGGCTGTAAGTAGAGAACTGTTGCGTATTCCCTGTACGTTGAGGTTGGCATCCTCGATTATTCCGTAGAGAGCAGTCCACACATCACCAATCTTCGACCATCCCGGATTCTGGTTGTAGTTCATATTGCCTCGCTCGCTTGATGCATTGTATGCGTCAGTGCCTAGACCATCTACCAGTTCGCAGTCGCTGTTGATGTTCCATACGATAGACAAGTCTTGTGAATATGTACGGTCTTGTCCCAATGCACCATACAGTTTGTTGACGCGTGTACCGGTATAGAACACCGAGTTCCATACCGTTTCGTCAGTCTGTTCCGACGGTGATGTCTGGTCGAGGAAGTCAGAGCAAGATGACATGGCAATAATGCCTGCCGACAGTGTTATAATAGATAATATCTTTTTCATTTCTTTCTTCTGAATAAGGTGTGATTAGAATGTTACGTTGATACCTCCCACGAATGTGCGGCTCTTGGGATATGCTGCATAGTCGATACCTGGGCACATGGGATTCTTCTTACTGCTGGTATCTACCTCTGGGTCATAACCATCGTAGCCGGTGAAGCAGAAGAGGTTATATCCGGTGAAATAGATGCGCACGCTATCCAAGAAGATGCTCTTCATCCATTTCTTCGGCAGTGTATATCCCACAGTGATGTTCTGCACTCTAAGGAATGATGCATCCTCAACGGCATAGTCGATAAGCTGCATTGTTGATACGCCTGCGGGGTTGTAAATAGATGCACCACTGTTTATTTCGTTGAGTCGTGCTATCATAGCGTCTGCACCGCCGTATGCTGCGATAGTGCTGGTGGACGGACGGCCGAGGTTGAGTCCTGTCTCGGGGTCAATCCATGTGTAGCGGCTGCCAAGGGCAAAGTCATTCACGAGGTTGTAGTTCTTTGCCGAACCATGGTAGAAGGCATTGGCAAGCTTCGTACCGTTGACAATCTTGTTGCCGAGCGAGTAGTTGAAGAAGACGTTGAAGTCGAAGTTGCCCACACGTCCGTCAAAACCGAAACCTCCCGTTGTGGTGGGTACGGTGTTGCCAAGGCGTTGTTTCAGTGGGTCGCCGTTCTCATCTACCTCTACGCGCAGACCGCCAGGATAGTAACTGCCACCAGTGATTGATGGACTGTTATCCACGATACCGTCGCGCAGTTTCCATGTTGTTCCTTCGAGGACCAACTGTCCGTCGGGATTGGTCACAGGGTCATATACAGTAAAGAAACCATTGGTCTTGAAGCCCCAAAGTTCACCTAAGCGTCCTCCTTCCTCAATCTTGAAGTCTTCGTATTTGGAGATGGTGCTACCGCTCCACGAACTGCTCTGCCATGGGTTTTCCATGTTCAGCTCGTCAATCTTGTTTTTGTTGTATGCAATGTTGAAGTTGAAGTTAAGACCCCACTTCTTGCGGTCAACGATTACTGTGTTTACAGTGAGTTCAACACCCTTGTTACTTGTCTTTCCGAAGTTCTGGAATTGATAGCTATATCCGGTGCTGCTTGGTACAACAGTCTGCATGAGCAGGTCTTTTGTTGTGTTCCAATAGAAGTCCAAAGTACCGTTGATTCGTCCGCGCAAGAATCCGAAGTCAATACCGATATTTCGTGTGATGGTAGTCTCCCATTTCAGGTCGGGATTGTATAGATATGTGCCGTGCTCAAGCATCGACTGTCTTTCCTCGTTGAAGAAGGGAGCCTTGCTCGTGTTACTTGCCATTGAGTAGGTTGTTGACAGCAGACCGGAGTTGATACGGTTGTTACCTGCTGTACCGACACTAAGGCGCAGCTTGAGGTTGGAGAGCCACGAACTTGTGCTCTTCATAAAGTCCTCTTCAGACAGACGCCATGCGAGGGCGAGAGATGGGAAGTAGCCCCAGCGGTTGCCCTTGCCGAATTTGCTCGAACCATCGGCACGCAGTGTGAATGTGGCGAGATATTTATCTGCCATTGTATAATTGATACGACCGAAGTATGACAGCATGTTCTCGTCGGCAGCAATATCTGATTCGTTGGGAAGTGCGATGCCGGCAGAAGTGTTGGCGAGTACCTCGCCGATTGTCATGCTTGTCGGATAACCTACAGAAGTGGATGTACGGGTGGTTTTCTCAGTGCTCGACCACTCTTGTCCGATGAGCACATTGATACGGTCGCGACCACCAAAGAGTTTGTCATTGGCGTATGTAATGGTGTTGGCATTGCGCCAGTCGCGCTGGTCAACCCTAACAAACTGAGCCTGGGGCTGTCCGTTGTATCCATATTTTGAGTTTGTAGTAGCGTCGCTTCCCCACACCTGTTCCGTATTGTTGTATCTCCATCCATATCCAAACTCAGTGCGTACGGTTATGTTCTTAAACGGTTTCCAATTCAGTCCTGCGTTGTAGTTCTGCTGGAAACGCTCCTGGTATTTATATGTAGAAGTGATACGCTGCAGTGGTGTACGGCGTGTGGAGGTGCTGTTGGCCTCATCCTCGTCGTCACTTGATGTGAGAGTTTCAATGGGTGCGTAAGCCACGGTGTTGGCCACAATACTATTAGCGGCATTCGACTCGTTAGTGTCGGCACCGCCGCTCAGACCGTCCAGCTTGGTGAATCCTAAGCGTGCATTGAAGTCAAATGATAACCATTTATTAAGTTTTGCGTTGAGTTTCGCATTGATATTGTTCTTGGCATATCCCGATCCGAGCATAATGCTCTCCTCGTCGGTATGCGAGAAGCCTATGTTGAATTTTATGTCCTTAGAACCTCCATTAACACTGGCGTTGTATTGTTTCTGCAATCCTGTGCGGCCGAATATCTCGTCCTGATAGTCGCTGCCCTCCACCGATTTCCAGATGTCGAGGTCATTGTAGTTTCCGTAGTCGGTAGAACCTAATTCATACTGATATTGTGCAAATTCGTAAGGAGAAAGAGTCTTGACAGTTTTGGTAACCTTCTTCCAACCCAACAATCCGTTGAAACTTACCTGTGTCTTGCCTTCCTTACCTTCCTTGGTGGTGATGATGATAACACCGTTGGCACCGCGTGCACCGTAGATGGCAGTTGATGATGCGTCCTTCAACACATCGATGCTCTGGATTTCACTAGGAGCGATGTCTGAGATGCTCGATACAGGGAATCCGTCAACGATGTAGAGTGGGGAGTTGTCCTGAGAAAGAGAACCACCACCACGCACGCGGATTTTCACATCGGCATCAGGAGAGCCTTCCGTTGTCGTGATGTTCACACCTGCCATCTTACCAGTCATGGCCTCGCTCACATTGCTTACAGGGATGTTGGCAATCTGCTTTTCGCTGATTGAAGACACAGAACCCGTAAGGTCCTTTTTCTTTACGGTACCATAACCGATGACCACCACATCGTTGAGAGTGGTGTTGTCGTCTTCCATTACCACTTTAATCTCTTTCTTGCCTTTCACGTCGATAGTCTTTGTTTTCATACCTACGTATGAAATGACAAGATGATTGTTTTTACCTGACAGTTTCACTGTCGCATTGCCGTCAAAGTCGGTGATAGCACCATTCGAAGTACCTTTCTCCATCACCGTCGCTCCAATCACAGTTTCACCTGTAGCGTCAGTGACGTTCACCTTGACGGTTTGCGCCGATATGTTGCCCACTATTATCAAAAGGGCAAACAAGAGCGCTGTTCTAATTACTTTAAATTTTAACATATTATTTTTTTGATTTATTGAATATAATACAATTAGATTTATCCGAATATTAGCCTTAAAACCGACATTAGTTAATGGGTCTAAATATTGCTCTATCGCAATTTAGTTGCAAAGATAACACTATTATTTTGATTATGCAAGTTTTTTCGCCAAAATAATACAAAAAAAGGCAGCATCTCGACAGATGCCGCCCATAATATCAATCAAAAAATGATTTTTGAATTACTTCACATACTTCTTTCCCTTCTGGATGAGCAGACCGCTCTTGGCTGCGCGACCACCGAGGTTGTAGGTACGAGCGTCAACTGATGGAGTAGCAACTCTTACGTTCTCAACACCTGTAGCAAGGTTTTCTGATGTAAAGGTTACATTGTTAAGCCCCAATGCCTTGTTGCTACCAATACCATAGAAACAAATACGGAGAGTAACCTCGTATGCGTCAGCTGGGATAATATCGTTAGTAATAGGAATAACAATATTACTGAATCCATCTTCGTTCTTGTCGTTAGTATTAGCTTTTGATGCGTCCTCACGAGCTGGACCATAACCAGGAATTTCACCTTCGGCACCAGTTGCTTCTGTCCAGAATCCTTCGCCGCCAGTGTAAGATTCCCATGTTTTACCAGTAAAGAGCCATTCTGTCTCTGTTTCTCCAGCACCATCACTTCCAATCAGCAGCTTGGCGTTAATGCGGACAGCATCAGTGCCATAACGTGCTGCATTGAATGCGATACTCTTGATGTCGAGGTACTTCTCCTGGTCTGTCTCTGAAATTTTGAAGTCAATGTACTGTCCTGCTGCATAAGCATCATCAAGCTTCTTGATTGCCGCATCAGATGCGACAACAGGTACCCATTTCGTTACACATGTGGTACCCTCCTCACCAAAGTAATTTAATGATTCTCCTGCTACGTTTTTGTGAGTTTTTTGACATGTGCTCGGTTCCAAAACGCCACTACCCCAGCTAATTGTTGCAGCTTCAATAGAAGTGCTACCTTCTATTGTAGCATCGTTGTTTACTGCTGTTGCTTTCTTACCGTCCTCAGAAGTTGAAGTACAGGGATAAACGACTGTCTGAGCAGAAGCTGCGATGCTTACGAACATTGCAGCTGCGAAAAGTAATTGTTTTTTCATAATGTAAAATTTTTAAATGTTTGAAATAATTGTTTGTATATTGCCGTCAGGATTAAAACCCTGACGGCTGATTGTTTGTTTATTCTTCAGTATTGATATTTTTGTATCCCGGATTCTGGTCATCCTCAGTGATACCAGCATTGAGGTTGATTTCATCCTGTGGGAATGGGCGGAACCAACGATATGCACCATCTGCGCCAAGGAAAGCCTCTGCAGAATCTACACCGCTATTATATTTCACGTTGTAGTCAATTAGACGTTTGGTGCGACGAAGATCCATCCATCTGTAATACTCACCACACAGTTCACGTGCTCTTTCGTCAAGAATGATGTCAATCGGGTCAAGATCCGCCCCTGTCAACTTAGGCACGTTGTCTATGCCGTTTCCATTATTATAGCTATTATCACTGCCATCAGAATAGTGGCGGATGTATGATGAATAGCTTGTGAGTTCTTCTGCATTGCTGCGCTTTCTTACAGCATTCAGTCGATCGAGTGATTTCTGTGTGTCGCCAGCCATATAGTATGCCTCAGCTGCTATGAGGTAAGTCTCAGTGAGATGTGCCAATACTATGTTATGGAATGATACAGCTTTTGTACCATTGCGTTTTGACTTGTAATCGTCAAACTTGCGCACACAAATCGATGTACCAGTACTGGTGCGGCTTGTTTCATATTTCTGAGTGTCCTTCTTATATGTAATCTTACCATTTCTGGGATTAACAGTTACCTTAATGTACACACATGGATCAGATGTTGAGTATATGTTTGTTGTCTTATGATTATCTGAGGCTGTGTTATATTGATCAAGAGAACTGAGATCAGAATACCACGCAGGGAAATAGTACTTTATTTCCTGATCCTTCCAGTCCGCATCTGTATAAAAACGCTTATACTCTGTGGGCTGCTCCACCATAAACGTACCTTCAAAGCGATCGTCTCCTGGTTCGAACAGATAAACCAACTTTTCACTAACGGGGAATTGGCTACTTGTATATTTAGTCAATCCCGCACCATCACCATCGTCATTATAGTAATTAGAGAAATGAGACATCTGCTGATTGCCTTCTGTTGTTTCGTCCTGTCCAGAAATGCCACGAGTGTATTGAATGGCAAAGAAGATGTCTTCGTTGTTGTCGTTAGCCACGTCCCACATGTCACTGAATGACATTGTTGGAGTTTTGCCTGCTATAGCCTTGTCAGCGTATTGAGCTGCAAGAGCGAACTTACTCTTGTCAGAAGCACTTGCAGCTTGACCTTCAGCGAGTCCTGTTGCTCCGGCTGTCACGTCAGCATCCCAACCGTATGCCAGATAAACCTTAGCCAAAAGGTTATACACGGCTTTCATCGACACACGGCCTGTGTGGTCTTCAGATGGGAGCACGTTTGCCTCTTCCACTTCCTTAAGAAGATTGATTATATAGTCATATACAGCTGACTGTGACTCTCGTGGGAACGATGTGATTACAGACGCTATGTATTCATCAGAAATAGGCACGCCACCAATTTGTTGTGTTAACAGATAGTAATAGAATGCCTTAAGGAATTTTGCCTCATTGGCTCTCAATTCCACGTTATTGCCAGCTGCACCATTGTTAGCATAATATAATACTGTATTACACTGTTGGATACCATCGTAACATGCCTTATACAAGCTAAGTACATCTCCATCGCTTGCATTCAGGTTCTTGTATGTAGAAAGGTTGGTACTAGAATAGTTAGAACGTCCTTTTTCATACAAGTCTGTTCCGCTGCAGAAGAGGTTGGGTGCACCATCATATATTGCCCTCAACTTATAGTAGGGCGTAACAGCCAGATTCTCAAAGCCATCAGCAGTCATGAAGTACTTTTCCGACTCCAGATTAGACTTATTTTCGGCCTCAAGGAAGTCACTGCAACTGGTTAGCGACATTGCGCCGGCCAAAAGCAAAGACGAAAAGAATATTTTGTTTCTCATTGTTGTCAATGTTTAATAAATTATGGATTTAGAACTTAATGCTACCGCCAAACTGCCATGTGATAGTGCTTGGACCACCATTAGAAAGGCTTGAACCACACCATTCAGGGTCAAATCCTACGTAGTCCTTAGCCCATACAAATGGATTGGTTACATTAACATACAGACGCAGACTGCGGATAGGAGTTTTGGCAAGAAGTTTCTTGGGGAATGTGTATCCCAAAGAGATATTCTTCACCTTCCAATATGAACCATCAACAATCTGATAAGGAGTACCCTTGCTGTTGGCTGAAGCCATCGAACTCATAGACGATACACCCGACTTGGCATTAGAACCAGCCCAAAGCGTACCAGCACCGGCACTTGCAGCACTTGCATTATTTGGGAATGGATATGAACCATAATGGGTTTCCTCTTGATATACAGGATTAATCATGTTGCCTTCCGAATCATAGTCGCAGCTGAGAAGAGTTCCTGCTGGAATGTAGAAGTCAAGGTTGATGTGCTCCATACCGCGGTCGCCATATTGAATATATTGGTTATAGAACGATGAATAAACCTTGTAGTTCTGCTTTGTGTAGATAGAGAATGAGAAGTCCCAATCCTTCCACTGTAGTGAAGAGTTTATGCTTCCAGTCCATGAAGGATTGCTCTTTCCGATAATCTGCTTGTCTTCCTGGTTGATTGCACCGTCTCCATTGAGGTCGTCGATGATTGGCATACCTTCACCCCATCCGTAGCAAGCATAGTAATAGTCGCGGCTGACTACACTTTGTCCAGGAGTGAATCCCTTGTCCTTGGCAATCTGATGATCTGGCACAATGATGTTCTTGTCTGTAACAAGACCACTCCATGTATAATTGTAGATAGCATTAATCGATTCGCCGATAAACCAGCTGTTAGATATGTCGTCAACCTTTCCTCCATTCACTTCAAGAATCTCGTTCTTGTTAGTTGAGAAGTTGAAGCTTGTAGTCCATCGCCAATCCTTAGTGTCGATGTTCACTGTGTTCAATGAAATCTCCAAACCTTTGTTGCGTACTTTTCCAATGTTGTCGATTACAGAAAGACCTCCTGCCTCGTATGCCAGCTGGCGTGACATGAGAAGATCCTTAGATGTCTTGGTGTACCATTCGATACTACCGTTGATGCGGTTACGAAGGAAACCGAAGTCAATACCGATATTATATTCAGTGGTCTTTTCCCAAGTAAGATTCTTGTTTACAATACCACTTGGATAATATGGAGTGTTACCTGTTCCATCGGCAAATCCATAATATATTGAACCGCCAGTAGGAACAACAGTCACGGGATAGTTGGTACCCTGGGTGTAGTTGTTACCTGTAATACCAAAGCTGGCACGTAATTTAAGGTTTGAGAGCCAGTCCTGTGTGCTCTTCATAAATGGTTCCTCAGAGATACGCCATGCTACGGCAGCCGATGGGAATGAGCCCCAACGATGACCATCAGAGAATCGAGAGCTGCCATCCCAGCGTACAGTACCAGTGAAGAGGTAGCGGTCGAGGTAACTATAGTTTATACGCATTGCATATGAGAGCATCTTCCATTCGGTATATGCTGAGGCAGAAGTATATGTAGTACTTGAAGCTTGGCTGAGGTTAAACCATGTTGTTCCTTCGGGTACACCGTATGCTTCTTGCTCAAACGACTCCTGATTGAAAGAACTTGCACTGAACAATCCCATAAATCCTACGCTATGCTGATCGTTGCGCCAGTCATAGTTGATTTGGTTGTCCCATGTCCAGCTGAACTTGTCATATGTTTTTGCATATGCCCTGTTGTCCTGCATGTTTCGGGCTGCAGTAAGTGAACCTTCATACTGGCCAATTCTACTATGAATGTAGTTCGGAGAGAAAGTAGTCTTAAGAGTAAGACCCTTTATAGGCTTGAGCATAAGATACAGGTTTGCCAATACCTGATATGTCTTGGTATTGTACTGTGAGTTCTCAAAATCGAGCATTGGGTTGGCTGTCGAAGTAAACTGATCACCACTAGTTCCAAGATACTGACTCATACCAGGATTGGTTATTGGCTTTCCATCCTCATCGTATGCACGACAGAAATTCTGCAAGCGGAATGATTGAGCTATTGCAGAGTCATCAACAGTGTTATGGTCTGTGTAAGCTCCATTGAAACTTACACCGGCACTTAACCATTTTGTGATTTCTGTATCAACAGTACCCTTAAGGTTGAATCGCTCCATGTCATCATCACGATAAATACCTTCTTCACTCTGATATCCAAAACCGAAATGATAGTTTGTATCGCCTTTGTTTCCACTTACACTTAAGTAGTGGTTTTGCTGAGCTGCAGTGCGTAATACGAGATCGCGCCAATTTGTCTCTGTGCCATTGGCAATAACATTTTTGAGATATGAACTGGTATAGTCCTCAGCTCCATTGACGTATTGTGTCAAATATGCAGTCTTATAATTACCAAGCGTCATACCCCATTTGTTCTGAGCTGCATAGTCGCCCAAATTTCCACTTTCGTCCATAGGAGTGAGATAACGGAAATGACGGTATTGCATAAAGTCAGCGGCGCTCATAAAGTCCGGCATCCTTGTTGCCTTGGTTATGCCATAATAACCGTCATAACTGATAGTCGGCTTAGTTTGCTTTCCTCCTTGTGTCTTGGCACTCTTGGTTGTCACGATAACAACACCATTAGTTGCACGCGAACCATAGATGGCTGTAGAAGAAGCGTCTTTAAGTACGTCAATTCGCTCAATGTCCTGAGGATTAAGCCAGTTAATATCATCACTGATGACACCATCAACAACATAAAGTGGGTTGTTGTTGCTACCCATAGTTGACTTACCACGGATTTCAATGTCAAATCCACCGCCAGCTCGGCTTGATGATTGTGTGATACTTACACCAGGAACAGAACCTTGGAGGTTCTCCATAACGGTCGTTGCACCTTTTGCGTTCAGCTTTTCGGTGTCAACCGATGCGATAGCACCCGTAAGGTCACTCTTCTTCATTGTGCCGTAACCAACAACTACCACGTCGCTAAGTGTTGTTGCATCATCTTCGAGCACAACATCAATAGATGTCTTGTTGCCAATCTTTATGGTCTGTGTCTTCATACCGATGTACGAAATCTGAAGAGGACCATTGCCTTGCAACTTGATTGTAAAATTACCGTCGAAGTCTGTCACTCCACCATTACGAGTACCTTTTTCCAATACGGATGCACCTATCACGGGTTCTCCGCTTGAATCCTTCACATTAATGTGAATGGTCTTCTGCGCAAAGGCAAAGAAACAAACAAGCGACATAAGCAAAGCCACTGAGGCTCTTTTAACTTGCTGCTTCATAATCTGCATTTTTTAGTTAGTGTATTAAACAATTATTATTTTTTTGATTCTGTTTTACTTTTTCGCTGCAAATTTATATAAAATAAATGGGAATCCATTATAATCCCTCAAAAAAATGCATATAATTAACAAAATTTATAAATTTCACATCTTTCTGTGTATATTACACGGATGATTATTTATCTCAAGCAAATATAGAGATGCGAATAAAATTACACCTTATTATATTATATATGAATACTTTAATTTTTATATAATCCTAAAATCCGCAAGCAATCTCAATGGCAATCTCAATTGCAGTAAAGAGCTTGAACACTATGCATCATGATAGTATGAGCGTGAATTTTGTCCGATTTGTGCATACCTTCCCCTTACCCCACAATGCGACTTGAGGC
>JALFCW010000101.1 GCA_022771625.1 Prevotella sp. | reverse complement strand
CAGCGACGAGCTCCTGCCCAATGCCGGCACGCCGCCCGAAGCCGCTTCTCTGGGCGCGATGGATGCCCGCAAGGCGCAAATCAACGGTTCGCTGATGCACATCACCGCCATCTTTGGCCTGACGCTCGCCGGTCTCGTCGTGCAGGACGTCTGCAAGAAAGCCGCAGCCAAGAATTAAGGACGCAAGTCCTCCGCTCCCCGCCTTTTTGCCGGGGGAGCAGCAATCAAACCGCCTTTTGCACGGCAGATAATCGCTTTTTTTTATATTTTTGCATCAAATAACCCCTTTTCTTTTCCATGAGCGAAGATGCAAACCTCACGCCGCAAGACGGCGTAAATGAAAATCCGCAAGAACAAGCACATTCTTCTTACCAACCGTCCGACGTGAAAGACTGCGACGGAAACCTGCAGCTGACCGGCATGTATCAGCACTGGTTTCTCGATTATGCCTCTTACGTTATCCTCGAGCGTGCCGTGCCGCACCTCGGCGACGGCCTCAAACCCGTGCAGCGCCGCATACTCCACTCAATGAAGCGCCTCGACGACGGACGCTATAATAAGGTGGCCAATATCGTGGGCCACACGATGCAGTTCCACCCCCACGGCGATGCCTCAATCGGCGACGCCCTTGTGCAGTTGGGACAGAAGGACCTGCTGATCGACACCCAGGGTAACTGGGGTAATATCCTCACCGGCGACCGTGCTGCCGCTCCACGATATATCGAGGCGCGACTTTCTAAGTTTGCCCTCGACACGGTGTTCAATCCCAAGACTACCGAGTGGCAGATGAGCTACGACGGGCGCAACAAGGAACCTATCACATTGCCTGTCAAGTATCCGCTGCTCTTGGCTCAGGGAGTCGAAGGTATTGCCGTAGGTCTGTCATCCAAGATTCTTCCGCATAACTTCTGCGAGATATGTGATGCCGCCATTGCCTATCTCCACGACCGTCCTTTCCAACTCTTCCCCGACTTCCCCACCGGGGGCAGTATCGACGTGGGAAAATACAACGACGGACAGCGTGGAGGCTCTCTTAAGGTGAGAGCGAAGATAGAGAAACTCGACAACAAGACCCTTGTCATACGCGAGATACCGTTCGGCAAGACTACTACTACTCTCATCGACTCTATCCTCAAGGCTATCGAAAAAGGCAAGATAAAGGCACGTAAGGTAGATGACAATACAGCTGCAGAGGTGGAGATACAGGTGCACCTCGCTCCTGGAGTGTCGTCCGACAAGACTCTCGATGCCCTTTATGCCTTCTCCGACTGCGAGGTGAATGTCTCGCCCAACTGCTGTGTTATCGAGGACAACAAACCACAGTTCCTCACCATCAGCGATGTGCTGCGCCATTCTGTTGATCACACCAAGGACCTGCTGCGTCAGGAACTCGAGATACGCAAGGCCGAACTGCTCGAACAATATCATTTTGCTTCGCTCGAAAAGATATTTATCGAGGAACGCATTTATAAAGACCGCAAGTTTGAACAAGCTCCCAACGTGGATGCAGTGTGCGAGCATATCGACGAGCGACTCACTCCCTATTATCCCCAGTTTGTGCGCGAGGTGACAAAGGACGACATCCTCAAACTCCTTGAAATCAAGATGCAACGCATTTTGAAGTTTAATAAGGACAAGGCCGACGAACTTATGGCCCGCATCAAGGCCGAGATAGAGCAGATTGACCGCGACTTGGCAAATATGGTGGAGGTGACATCTAATTGGTTTCAGTTCCTGCGCGACAAGTATGGACATGAGCATCCACGCCGCACCGAGATACGCAACTTCGACACCATCGAGGCTACTACCGTTGTTGAGGCCAACGAGAAACTGTATATCAACCGTCAGGAGGGATTCATCGGCACTGCACTCAAGAAGGACGAATATGTATGCAATTGCTCCGATATCGACGATATCATCATCTTCTATAAGGATGGTAAGTATAAGGTCATCAAGGTGGCCGACAAGATATTCGTTGGCAAGAACATCCTCCATGTCAGTGTGTTCAAGAAGAATGACCAGCGCACCATATATAATGTGGTGTATCGTGACGGAAAGAAGGGATTCTACTTCATCAAGAGATTCAATGTCACCAGTATAACCCGCGACCGCGAATACGACCTTACGCAGGGCACTCCGGGGTCGAGGGTGGTGTATTTCACTGCCAACCCCAATGGCGAGGCTGAAATTATCAAGGTGACACTTGATCCGGCAGAGGTGAAGAAGGGTTCTATTTTCCTCGACAAGGATTTCTCGCAGATAATGATCAAGGGACGCTCGTCCAAGGGTAATCTGCTTTCCAAGAAGACTATCCACCGCATTGGACTAAAGAGTCACGGACATTCCACCCTCGGCGGACGTAAGGTATGGTTTGACCCCGATGTCAACCGTCTCAACTATGATGAGCACGGCACACTGCTCGGTGAGTTCTACGACGACGACCAGATACTCGTCATCCTCAAGAATGGTGACTATTATCTCACCAACTTCGATACCAACAACCACTATGAGGACAATATAGCCATCATTGAGAAGTACGACCCTTCAAAGGTGTGGACGGCAGTGCTCTTCGATGCCGACAATGCAGGCTATCCCTATATGAAGCGATTCGAGATGGAGGCCACCAAGCGCAAGCAGAATTATCTTGGCGACAATCCTGCCAGCAAGCAGGTGCTGCTCACCTGTCAGGTATATCCGCGCATAAAGGTCACCTTCGGTGGCAACGACGCCTTCCGCGAACCCCTCGAACTTGATGCCGAGCAGTTCATTGCCGTCAAGGGATTCAAGGCCAAGGGCAAACGTATATCTACATGGCAGATAGAGAGTATTGAGGAACTCGAACCCACGCGATGGCCAGAGCCTCCTTCCGAGGAAGAGTTGGACGGCGAGGATGGTGAGGAAGAGGTGGATCTCGACCCTGATGCCGGTAAGAGCGAACAGCGAGTGAGGGATGAAATAACAGGTCAACTAAATCTCTTCCCCGATGATGAAATATAAGATAATATCCCTACTCTTGTCTGTCGTCCCCATGTCGATGACGGCACAGGAGGTGGTGCGCACTTCCACCTATCAGATAGGTGTGGGCACCACTAATATCCTCGACACCTATCTGTCGCAGGAGCATTTCTCGGGCACAGGACTCACATATCTCTATACTACCGACAGGGCACGCACCGGTCGCTCCTGGCATACGCTCATGGAGCATCAGGCAAATCTTTCGAAGGTGAGCGACCGTCCTGAACAGGTGGACGAACTGCAGGGCGACTATACCTTCTTCATCGGTCGCCTGCGCAGGTGGAGCCTTCTCTCTGACCGACTCACACTCGAGGCGGGCGGAATGGCGGCAGTCAACTTGGGATTTATCTATAACACCTACAATTCCAACAATCCCGCACAGGCTCGTTTCTCCCTTAATCTGATGCCTACGGGAGCTGCCACATATCGCTTCCGCCTCTTCGGACGCAATACCGCCTTGCGCTATGAGGTGCAGTTGCCTCTTGTAGGGGTGATGTTCTCGCCCAATTTCGGACAGTCTTATTACGAGATATTCAATCGTGGTAATTATGACAACAACATTGTGCCCACCACCTTTGTGTCCTCGCCTACAATGCGCCATCAGCTCATGGCAGACATCAACATCAGCAGCAAGACAACCCTGCGATTCGGTTATCTCGGCGACATCCAGCAGTCGGATGTCAACAGTCTTAAGAGTCATATCTACTCCCACCGCTTCATGCTGGGATTTGTGAAGAAATTTTCTGTCAAACGCCTACGCCCATGAAAAAGTCTATATTATATATAATAATGTGTATTCCTCTTCTTTGTCTTTCTTCTTGTATTGACGAGGATGAATACGACAATTCTCCACAAGGCAATTTCGAGGCTCTATGGAAGATACTCGACGAGCATTATTGCTTTTTCGACTACAAGCGCCAGGCCTACGGACTTGACTGGAATGAGGTGCGGACCCGCTATTCCAAGCGTATCGACACCACCATGAATACCGACCAACTCTTCGAGGTGCTTTCGGATATGCTTGCCGAATTGCGCGACGGGCATGTTAATCTCACCTCTACAGGCGACTTTGCCCGCTATTGGAAATGGAAGGAAAACTATCCCGCCAACAGTAGCGACTCGCTCTATCGGCGCTATCTCGGCACCGACTACAAGATAGCTGCAGGTGCATCCTATCGTATCCTCGACGACAATATCGCCTATGTGCGCTACGAGAGTTTTAAGGATGGTATGGGCGAGGGCAATCTCGACAAGATGCTCATCAACCTTATGTTCTGTCAAGGACTCATCATTGACATCCGCGACAATGGCGGAGGCAATCTCACATACGCCGAGCGCTTTGCCGCCCGTTTCTTCAACGAGCGCACCCATGTGGGATATATCCAGCACAAGACTGGTACTGGTCATTCCGACTTCTCTTCACTCGAAGAGCAGTGGCTTGAACCCTCGTCGAATATCCGTTGGCACAAACCCGTATGTGTGCTCACCAATCGTGGCGTATATAGTGCCGCCAATGAGTTTGTCAAGTATATGAAGCAATGTCCCCTTGCCACCATCGTCGGTGATGTCACTGGTGGCGGCGCCGGAATGCCCTTCTCGTCGAGTCTTCCCAACGGTTGGAGTGTGCGTTTCAGTGCCTGTCCGATGTACGACGCCGATGGCGAGAGCACCGAGTTTGGTATTGCTCCCGATGTAAAGGTTGACCTCCAGCAAGCTGATTTCCTTCGTGGTGAAGACACGATAATTGAGGCTGCCCGCAGTATTTTGGCAAAATAAGTGGCAAAAGATTTGGATAAATAAAAAAAATATTGTACCTTTGCACCCGCAAATCGCGCCTGTGGCGGAATTGGTAGACGCGCTAGACTTAGGATCTAGTGTCTCAGACGTGTAGGTTCGAGTCCTATCAGGCGTACTTAAAAAATGCCAAGTAGTTGATTAGTAACTACTTGGCAATTTTTTTGTATTGAGGGGATGTATTTCCAGACTCCCGACCCTGCCACCGAACTGATCATCACCCTCTACAACATCCCGCGCACTGAATCGGAGACTAAGTAATGCCCTTCTGACAATTTGTCGTCGTATGACACCATGACACTTAATATTATAGAAAGTCCTCAAAACGTAAATTGCGTTATTATTAATAACGGAATTTATTTTTTAGAAAAAGTTATATTATATAGTGTCATGGTGTCATGACTGATTATTGAATACTCAATTTTCTAATCCCTAATCCCTAATTCCTAATTTAAAAAAAGTGAAGCGAAGAGATTTAGCGATGAAGTATTTCCCTGAGAGTTCGCCGCGCGCAGCGGTGAAGGCGTTGCTCCGATGGATTGACAACTGCTCCGACTTGATTAAGGCATTGGATGAACTTAAATCCCTTACAGGCATAAGATCAACCTGACTGCGAAACAAGTGAGAACCATCATGGAGTATCTCGGAGACCCATAACCCGATTCTCTTGTCAACTGAATGCTCTATTCAGTTCCTAACTGATTGCTCTATTCAGTATGCAACTGAATGCCCTATTCAGTATGCAACTGATTGCCCTGTTCAGTTGGCAAGTGAATGCCCTGTTCAGTTGGCAAGTGATTGCAGTATAATACCGCAATACGATAGAAAGACCCAATAAGACCCAACTTGCACCATTGGCAAAACAAAATATTGTACCTTTGCAGAAGAAAAAAAGCTATCAAAAGCGGTTATGTATCAATTTAGGGGGTGAATATTGTATTTGTACACTTTTCGAATATCTTTAAAATAGTATTATTTGCAGCAAAACCTTTGTGAGATATTTATTTCTTTGTTAATTTTATTACCATATTATTTATGCTTTTTTGTAGTATAGACTATTTAACTATATTGATTGATAATCAATACAATACGCAAGGGGTATGCGTATATGTGCGGAATCATGGATCTTTTACACAAGAAAACCCTTGGCAGTGTTCGGCAGCAGGTATGGTGGGGAAATTGTCGAGTGGCTTCGAGGACATACATT
Source organism: Prevotella sp. (assembly GCA_022771625.1). GTDB lineage: Bacteria > Bacteroidota > Bacteroidia > Bacteroidales > Bacteroidaceae > Prevotella. Next base: position 751 of record JALFCW010000101.1, on the reverse strand, counting down.
TTCCTACTGTGCTAAGAGTATTGATAACCGTTATGTAATTGTCGGCTTTTTTGAATAATGACTGCGAATACTTTGCCAGAAGCTCGACAACAAGGGGCATCAAAGATTGCGCACCAACAAGAAGCGTGCCTATCTCGTGGTGGAGCTGGAGACTACGGAGATCAACAGCAGCCGTATAGCTGCTTCTGGCACTATGCCTTTCTGACCATGTAAGTCCTATTTGTGACACATGTGACACATAAATATATAAACTTTTATAATAATGAATATAATATTAATAATTTTATTTATATATATATATTATTTTATATAAGGTATAAGAATCATATGTCATATGTGACACAATTAAGTTGCATAGTGTAGGGTCTTTACTTTTTGTAAGACCCAAAACCCGCATATGGGGAAGTCCTGGAAGGGCGATATTACAATCGGGTGTTCTTATAACCTTAGGATACCCTGTTCTTATGTCCTTAGAATCGGGTGTTCTTCCATTCCACAAAGTTATGAGCCGTTCTGAGCAATTGTGAGCCATTGGTATTTTTATTTCTTGTACCTTTGCATCGTGAATAAAGGAAGCCCCCACCTAACCTCCCAGAGGGGAGGAACTGAGATTTAAACCACAGAGATAAAGAAAAAAGGAGATTCATAGTTTAAGTTGAGATTTTGCCATAATCTCCGCAGATTTGCGGAGAATAGGGCCTTTTTTCTCCGCAAAAGTTTGGAGAAATGGTTATTTTGTAGTATTTTTGCA
>JALFCW010000052.1 GCA_022771625.1 Prevotella sp. | reverse complement strand
CTTTTCCACCCAAATATCACCGACTTCAACTTCACGGCCATGTTTACCTTCACGATACCACCCCTTACGCTCATTCATGGCTTCAAGGTCCTTGCCATTTGCGTAACCTTGTTCTGGATTTAGTGTCGGTGCAAAATGCTGCTCATTTTCCAACGGGTCACTGACAACTTGCACATCTTCCTGAAGTTGTTTGCGGAAAGACTCTTCCACTTCTGGCTTCAATGTGATAGAGATGCGCTCTTTACTGTTGAGCATATCCATCGTTACCTTGTCTTTGAAGTCTCCGCTGATGGCATTGTTCAAGATGCTCAGACGCTCGTTGAGTGAAGTGCTCTTCAACGAGTTGTCTGTCAGTTTCTTGACTTCGCTGTCTGTCAGGTCATAAACGAAATCCTGCTGTGTACCATTGGATTGTACTGTCAGTGTCTTTTTGTCGGCATCCACAATGATACCATGGGATGAAAGCACTTCTTGCAACTTTTCATTTGTGAAATAAACATTTGAGGTTATAAGCTCCTTGTATGGTTTGGCTGGCTCTTGGGGTCTTGGACGTGTTACCACCGCAGGAAAGTAGGCTTGCATATCTTTCAGTGGATCCACACTATGACTTTTGCTATCACCTTTGTAGTAATAACCATAACTGCCACTTTTGAGTTCTCCAGGACGTAAACGTCCATCGGAATGTTCTACAACCATCGACGAAACGGCAACGCCGCTCATTCTGCGCAAATGGAAACCTTCCTGCATTCTTGGTGTCCAACCTAAAAAATTCCTCCCAAAGGCGTGTGGCGGAATATTAGGATGGCGCTCATAGATTCTTTCTCTATAACCATGAAGTCCCATGGCAACACGACCGTTGACATTTCTTGCTGCCACATAGGATGACGGCATATCGAAATCCTTTCCGACGATGTTGTTAAACATCATGTAGGCATTCTTGTTGGCATAGTTGGTTCCACCGTCAGCGAGAGCCTTGAACTGCTTCTCGTTGATGGGATATTCCAACAAAGGAGAGTCATGCCCCTGTACCAACAACTTGTATTGGTCTTGCTCTACGACAAGTTGGGCTTTCATACCATTTCTGCGGAGAAGGTCTTGTAACTGGTACGAGAGTTCTCCACGATAAGGCATTGATTCTGAACGGATGCTCATAGTCGCTTCTGTTTAAGTGATTAGTTGCTGATACTCTCTTCAAAAAGCTCTTCACGAAAGTCCATGAAGGCTTTTGCAGATTCTACGGAGGTCGGTGAAAGTCCCTCGTCCTTACAGAACTGGTGAAAGTCTTCTGTTACCTCATCTGATTGCTGCAATACGAAATCAACAGCAGTGATGTTCCCTGCTTCGTATTCTTCACGCAGGGTGTCATAATCGGGATAATTAATTGGCATTTTGTTTTAATTTAATGATTGGTTTATCTTGTGATTTGTCGGGCATCATCGTATGCTTCACTATTTGGGAAGGTATGTCCGACAGAAATGTTCTGAAGATTCTCCTTAGGTATACCAGATTGACGTGCTTGTCTTTCCAGAGCTTCCAAAATGTCTTGTGTGAAATTCTCCTCTGGAACATACTCCAACATTCCATGTCTGTTAACCCAACATCCATCATTGCCAAAATTATATTCCGGCATGGATTTATGAACGACTCGTTTCCATTGTGCTGCACTACCAGGAATTAAGACCACACCCTTTTCTGAAAAGAGGTCTATACCTATGGTGATATTGGCTGTCGCTTTGTCCTCATCGGATATTTCAGTAGTGATCAGCTCGCCTTTCCAAAATCCTTGAAGCTCACTCTCCGATAGATCAAACTCATTGGTGACTGTCTGTAGGTTTCGGCCAATAATCTGTGTAGGGGCATAGACTACGCTGTTTGTCTCTTTATCCAATTGGACAAATGCCTTTACCTTTCTCTTGTTTTCCGTTCCGTCATCCAACAAGACGGCTTCCTCCACTTCTGAAACGATGGTCTTTCCTTCCAGAAGCAACTGTCGGTCTTGTTTCAAGAAATTTGAAAGGTCTGCTTCCTTCAGTTTTGGCGAAAACAACACATCTATACCATCTTCTACTTCTATAAGGCAGAATTTGGCGTAGCAGTGAGTGCAACCAAACGGTTGCTTGATTGATATGGGTAATAATGGGGACATTCCACCCATCTCAATATTCTCGTGAACATAATCGGGGAGGTCATAAATCATGTTCTCAGTGAGTCCGAACTCACCGAGAATGTCAAATGGATATTCGTCCCTATGAAATCTTTTATTCGTCATAAACGTATTTTTGTGAATGTAATCTTTAGCAAAGTTACTTTCGTTTATGTTCACTTATATAGAATTATGCTCAATCCATTGATATTTGTATGGTTTTTCATTCATTGGTTCTATTCATCACACAGAATAGAACCAATAAAGCTGTTTTGCTCAATATATTGCGCATTATAAGATTGCCTTATTATATGTAATGCTCATGTGATTTATCTTTGCAACATGAAAAGAATACTCACATCAGCAATCATAGTTATATTGTCATTCAACACTGCTTGTATCGCACAAATTTCATCAGGACGATTTTATTCATTGGGTAATACGAATTCAAAGAGAACAAGCGTGAGGAATGTACACCTTGACGATCCGAATGACAGCATTTCGTCACCATCGAGTCCTGTACTTCCAGAGCAGAATGCCAGTACAGAACAGTCATCTTACTCTATTGAAGAGTTGAAATCCTTGATAGAAAAATATGATCGAGAAATATCTTTAAGAAAAAGCACAAGTCGTATTCCATCAGTCGGTAACACAAAAAGAATACACAGCTATCGCAAATGGAACCCTAGAGAACTTAATCTGAAGAACTTGACTGACGTAATAACTGAAGTCGGTCTCTCAAACAAATTATTTGTGCTTGCGCAAGCAATGCTGGAAACTGGTAATTTCAGCAGCAGGGTCTGTAAGGAATACAACAACCTCTTCGGCTTGTATGACAGTAAGAACAGGGATTACTATCGCTTTGAAAGATGGGAAGATAGTGTGGTGGGTTATGGGAAGATGATACAGTATAGGTATAAGGGAGGAAACTACTTGAATTTTCTCAAACGAATCGGATATGCAGAAGACCCTCGATATATCACCAAAGTAGCAAAAATGGCAAAGTCAATATACAATAGATTATTTTGCGACTAATGCTCAAAATATTATTGTAATTGGAAACGCACATTTTAATAAATCACCCATAAATACATTGCTCAATATTTTGATACGTGAGAAATATTTTATACCTTTGTATATGAGGAATCGCCTCGTTGCTCTTGTTGTCTGCTTAGGCGTGTTTTCACATTCCCAAAGTATGGCACAGATCAATAGACATTTTCCGTTCAACACAGTCGGGGATGCTTATGGTAAAAACAGAAACAAGGATGTTAAGGATAAAGACGCTGATGTTTTTGATGAAGTTGCGAATGTTGAAGACATCACCAATCCACCAATGGATAGCATCATAAAGTTTGTTCCGTCTGTTTCATTGCCATTGAAGCATATCCAAGTCAATTCACCATTTGGAGTTCGGAAAGACCCAATGAACAAGCGGACAAAACGCATACATAATGGGCTTGACTTGAAAGCGAAGTTTGAGGAGGTGTATTCCATGTTGCCTGGTGTGGTTACGGCTGCATCATACTCCACAAATGGTGGATATTATGTGACCATCAATCATGGCATATGTGTATGCTCCTACCTACATCTGTCAAAGATATTGGTAAGGACAGGACAGCGTGTCACGGCAGGGTATATTATCGCCATCAGCGGAAACTCTGGTAAAAGGACGACAGGCCCACATCTTCACATTTCATGCAGATGGAAAAATGAGAGGGGCAAATTCTTTAATCCAATGTTGATACTGAGGTTTGTTACAGAACAATTATTAAATAAGGAGTGAACATATGGGACCGATATTGATAATCATTGCAGTGTTGCTTATCATTGCAAAACACGACAAAACGAAGAAACGCCGCAAACGAACGTTGTGGGGCAAATCCGATTGGGAGAAAACTTGTGATGATGGTGGCAAGTTCTTTGGTTGGTAATTATGCATCAAAATATACTTTTGGTTTATTTCAAGGTAATTTTTCTAACTCGTTTCTTGCAAGGAAGAATAAAAATATCTATCTTTGTAGTTGAATATTTAGCTTTGCAATAAACTATGAGTGTATTATACGGAACAAAAATAAACCAACTGCTTGCCAATACCGCACCGACAGGGCTGTTATTTGCTGACTGTCTGAAGAAGAAAGGCTATTCAGTCCAACTGCAAAAGAAATACAGAGACTCTGGATGGCTGACAGCTATATGCAAAGGTGTGATGTGTCGCACTGGTGCCCGTTTGAATGCTTATGATGCCATAGCGTCATATAACAAACAGATGGGTGGCACCCTCAGAGTGGCTGCAATGTCAGCCTTGGAATATACGGGGTTCAACCATTATGTCCCAATGGGAAAGCCTGTTCTGATGGTGGCAGCACCAACGTTCAAGACACCATTATGGATGCAAAGTGATGTCTATGACGCTACCTTCCGGGTGTTTCACACAAATGCCTTCTCGTATACAGAGACAATAGAAAGAGTTACGGACAGTGGCACGTTATATGTTTCTTCTCCAGAACAAGCGTTCTTGGAGTGTCTAATCTTGGCTCCAAAGTCATACAGCTACATGGATCTGTACTATGTTATGGAGCAACTGACCACCCTACGTTCTGATGTTGTACAGCACTTGTTGGAAACTTTGGACAACAACAGAGTAAAGAGGATGTTTCTGTATATGGCTGAAAAGGCAGGTCATTTTTGGTTCGAAGAACTGCATCCCGAAAAGATAGATGTCGGGACTGGGAAAATCCAAGCTGCTGCCAATGGTACATTTAATCGTAAATATAACATGACTATTCCAAAAGATTTAGAAGAATATGAGGGATAAGTACAAGAAGCAGGTCGCATTATTGATAAAAATTATGCCGTCTGTCTATCGTATCAAGGAATTTGCCGTGCATGGTGGAACTGCCATCAATCTGTTCCATAAGAATTTGCCTCGGTATTCGGTGGATATAGACCTTACCTATATTCCCATTCAAGATAGAACTACAAGTTTGCGTACTATCAATGAAAGATTGCTTGAGGTCAAGAGAAATTTGGAAAAGACAATACCAGGCATTGTGGTTGTTCCCAAGCCAAATGTGTGGAAACTTCTCTGCACATTAGGGGACGCGACCGTGAAGATAGAGGTAAATGGAACGAAACGCGGCATCATCGGTGAAACAGTGGATATGTCATTGTGTGCCAAAGCCAAGGATGAGTTCAATATGGGCTGTAAGGCTCGAACAGTCTCTTTCACCCAATTATATGGCGGAAAAATCACCGCAGCTTTGAGTAGACAGCATCCTCGTGACCTGTTTGACTGTAAGTATATGGACATTAGTTCTTTTGAGGATGTTAAAGATGGCTTTATGCTGTGCCTCTTAGGAAGTGACAAGCCTATCATCGAGTCATTGCAACCCAATGAGATAGACCAAACGGATGCTTTGGAGAAACAGTTTGAGGGTATGTCAGACATAGCCTTTAGTTACGAGGACTATAAGCAGGCAAGATTGCAGTTGGTCAAATTGGTTCAAGAAGGCATGACCAAGGCAGACAAGGATTTCTTGCTTTCTTTTGAGGAAGGCTGCCCTGATTGGAGTCTATGTAGTGCCGGTGATTTGTCCAAATATCCTTCTATCCAATGGAAATTGCTCAATATCAGAAATCTGAAGGAGCATAACATTCAAAAACATGAGCAGGGAATTAAAAAGTTGAAAGACTTCTTATTTCCCAAATAGATAGAGTCATCCCCAAGGAAGCCTTGCAGCTTACTTGGGGATTTTTTTACTTTTTGTTGAACTCCTGTATCTCGGCAATCATGTCCTTAACCTCCTTATTTATTTTCAAAAAGTTGGCGTACAAGATACGTTCTTTGGCTTCTACAGAAGAGAATTTATAGAATTTTGGAAGTGGGTATTTGGTGTAGTCTTTTTCCTCATTGCTAATTTCCTCCATATTGAAGTCGGTCTTGCAGAAGAATTTACTGGTTTGGAACTCTTCCGCTTCTTGAATGTCCATACTGTCACCACGTCCTGTTTTGGTCTTGACAAAATCTCTTGCAGTCTGACCGCATATCCAGCCAGTTGGCATATCAGCAATCTTGGAACCAGGAACAAGTGAATCCATGTTCTCGTTGATATTTATGGAGGTACGGTCTCTGTCGATAGTCACACCTTTCTTTAACTGAACAACCTTGCCGAAGATGTCATTAGATAGCCATTCAAGTGTTTCCTTGGCTCGTGCAGAACCACTGATGACGTTGCCGACGGTCGTAATAATCTTCTGCATACCAGTCTTGCCATAATCAGCTTCGAGCTGTGGCAATTCCTGAAAGCCCAAAGTGACACTTACCTTATTACTTCGTGCCGTACCTATCAAGCGGTCTATCTTGTGAAAATAAAGTGTCGGCAACTCGTCGACGATGATACTGACCGGCACATTCTTGCCTTGCCCGGTATTCACTCTTGTCACCAGTCGATTGAGGATTAGGGCGTTTAGTGCTCCAATAATGCTTTCCATTTCGGGGTCGTTGGCTATCAGCAGATAACTGGGGTTCTTGGGGTCGCTGACTTTCAGGTCGAAGTCATCACCTTCCTTGCTAAAAATCCAATACGACTCCTTTGTTGCCAGTCGGGATGTGAATACTCGAAGTGTACCTATCATACCTTCAAGCTGTTCCATAGCCTTATTGTCAAAAGCCGTTCTGAAAGGACCAAGAAGAGGTGCAACCTCCGTGTCGGTCATCAAAACCTCAAAGATAGTCTCATAGCTCTCATTCAGAAATGACAGGATATGAGGCATATCACTATACTTTCCCAACCAATAAGCAGGTTCCTTGACGTTGCCCATTGCATCACGGACAACACCTGTTGGCTTTATCATGCCGGTTTCAGGGTCAATGGTCTTGTCGTAGTTCATCTCCTGTCCATTCTCATCGTAAGGTCGTTTCTCATAATTACAGAAGAAATAGATACAAGCAGCTAAGAAGTTGACAGCTGATGTTTGGAAGAACTGGTCACTTCCACCACCACCTTCTTTCTTACCTTTCTGCAATGACTCCAACAATGTTTCAGCTGTTTCACTGGCTGCTGCAAGGTTGCTAATGTATTTCAGCTGTATAGGATTCACCCTACGACTGTATTCCACATTGACGAAGTTGATGATATTGAAAGCACAGCCTTTTGGCGTAAGTCCTGCTTTTTTGTTTATCCTATAATGGTAATATAACTTTTGGGCAAGAGTCGGAAACTTGTAGTCGTAGGCGACAATAGCGAAGCCTTTGGCACTGTGCTGACGGATGAACGGCTCGATGATGGAGAATGTCTTACCTGAGCCTGGAGTACCAACTACCCATGTTCCTCGGAAAGGATTCACGATATTGACCCATCCTTTCCGGAACTTCCCCTTGTAATAGTAACGCATGGGGATATTAACGCTGTACTTATTGACGACTTTATCTTTCATCTGCTCAAAGCTCTCATTTTCAAAATTGAAACGGTCTTTCAAGAGTCCGTCCTTCAAATATTTTGATATGTTATCGAGAGCGATTTGACAAAGGATAGCACCAACAATTGACATGAAGAAGTACAACCATGTACTGCTATATAGGGTGAAGAAATTGGGTGTCCAATGTTGGTAAAAGACCCATACTGAAAGGAACATCAGGACAATGCCAATAGAAATAGGATAGATTACCATTTTCTTGGCATTGAACTCCAAATGCTTCTTGTTTCTGGTTCCTATGCAGGTTATGCATATAATCAACAGCGTCATCACCTTACTGTGAAGCAGATGACCGTTCTGATACACATCCAACAATTTAAGACGGTCGTGGATTTCTACGAGAATGCCGCCCCAATGATCCAACACATCGGGGTTTATGGCATACTCGAAGAACTCGACTATCAGCGAAACGTATATGAAAGTACGAAATACCTTATAAAGGGTTTGAAGGTCTTTGCTTTCTTCCATGCGGATTACTCTTCCTTGTTTAACTTGATACTTATAATCGGTCGTGTCGCATAACTGCTATGCTTGTCAGCCATCTCGAAACGCCCAGAGGACAGGCTGTATCGCCACGCTCTATCGGTCTCGGCACCATCACACTCCGTACTGGTCCAATACCAACACTCATTTTTGTCAAATGGTAGAGGCATACCGCCACATTTCTCGATGGTTGAGTTTATCGCATCTTTTGAAACGTAAAGCTTGTACATCTCTGCCACAGACGGGATGAAGAACTTTGGACTTACGCTTTTTGCTATCGGTGACTGCACCTGAAAATACCTGAGCTTTACGGTGTTGCTTTCACCGTCAAACTGCATGATGTCGGCAGACGTACCTTGCGCAAAGTAAGTTGTGTCTGGGTCTATGAACTCTTTTTCCGGATAGTCATTCAATGCAACAGCATACGCTTTTCCAGAGAAAACACCTTCCTTATCCACAAAAAAGAGCACAGCCTCTGGTGTATTTCCTTTGGAAACACAGTTTTCATATGACATGATTTCTCCATTGGAGCAATAGACCATACCAGGCATCCATGAGTGCCAAGAGGCATCCTCGTAAACGTGGTTATCACACGAACTTACAAAAGGGAGTGACATAAGCAGTCCCATGATATACTTGTTTATCTTCATTGTTTTCCTTTTTATCTTGAACATGTAGGTAACTTGAAACCTAACACAACACCTGTGCGGAACAAGTCCTTGCCGTTGATGCAAACATCCGACTTCACCTGCCAATATAATTGCCAGCCATGTCTGAGAACATAGTTCTGCTCATAGCCTACATTAGCCCAGCCAACAACCTTTTTGGTGTCACTACCGATACCGCCACCTAATCGTAGGCTTCCATAAGCATTCTTTGCACGATACACGCATGGTTTGTAGGCAATACCTAATCCCCATGTGCGATAGTTGCGCCAGAATGAGTCTTTCGTAATATGCCCGACTGTATTATCTTTGGCATATTTGACATAGCCATTCAGATAGTATTCCCAAGCATTGTGATTCTTTGTCTCGTGCTCTACAGAAATCGTAGCGTCAAAACCACGTTCATAGAGTGCGCCAACTCCAAGTGAGATGCGGTTACTATTGCTTTGCGCAAAACCATCAGATATTGAAAAGACAAGGCAAATGGTTAATGCCACCACCTTGATATTATGAATGATGCCCATACCGTTAACCTTTAATATTCATATAACAATGCCTTGTTGAAAGAGTCTGCATTAAGCACATCCTCATATTCCACACTAAGGCTGATGGTTCTGCCACTTATCTGTTGTTCACTCAACTCTATAGTGAGTATCTTGTCATTTGGGAAAGTCATTTTCTTTACCACAAGTACGTTTCTATAACCATAGAGGAACGACTGGGTATTGTCCAACATAAAGTCAGGCGTGAGTTCTATGGTCTGCACAGTAGTTGCCTTTGCTGTCTTCTTATCGTTAAGCTTAACCCTTAGTTGGTCGATGTCAAAGCGGATATTGGTTCTGTTCTCAACAGAAAAATCCAAAAAGAAATACTCACCAACGCTGTAGATGTTATTCAGACGCATTGTCATACGGTGCTGTTTGGTGGAAACATTGCGATAACGAGCCGGAGAAGACCATATCTTTCTTGCATATCTTGCCATATCCTCGGTTGACATGCTAACGGCTGGGTTGTTGTATGCCACACGCTCGTCAATCTCTATAGCCTTATCCGTAACGGCTTCTTCCTTGTGCGATGTGTATATCAACGCATACTGACTGCGGTATCGCTCTGTCACAATGGTAACTACAGCCAAGATGTCTCCGTCTCGGTTTACCTCCACGCCTTCCTTGGGCTTCAGGCGAATGGTATTGTTGATCGGTTGGTCACCAACAACCTTGTCGGTACTGATGTCCACAAAACGTACCGGCTCACTGGCAGTGATGACGGTGGTGATATTCTCGTTGACAGTAAGCAGCTGCATGCCATCCATCGTTTTCTGGGCATTTGATTGTACAGCCGTCAAGAAAGTCACTATCATAACGGCACAAAAATGTTTGAATGTTCTCATTATGTTTTATTGTTTTCGTTCAAATGATTATATTTATTTCCTTTTCTCTCTACTGTTTACCAGATACACTTGTGTACCATATTTTACCTTAACCTTATTCTTTCGAATGTTCTTGGATAAGGCATTGGCAGCTTTTTGATAAGCGTTTTGTAGGGCTTGCATTCCCCATTTACCAGTAGAACTTGTCGATGATCCGTCATTGATGTTCATATTCTGACTAACAGTACCGCTGACAATGTCCTTTGCTGTTTCCGAGAAACTGCTCTTGGGGACATATAATCCTTCAAGTCCATCCGTGTCATAAATACTAAGATTGACTTTTACAAGTTCATCGTTCACCAGAACACTTTTGACTGTACCCTTGACACGCTGTTGCCCAAAACCATTCAATGTGCAATACAGATAATTCCCTTTGGCGATAGTTCTGTCACCAATATCTATGTCATCGAGGAGTCTCAGTCTGACACGGCTTCCATCAACTGCCTTGACATCCTCGTCGACTATGGCTCTGATAAGCTTATGCTCTGGTTCGTTGGAAACGATGGTATTGAAATAGTCTGAGGTCTCTTTCTGTTTCTTGACAACCTCTTCAGCCTTGGCATCTTCTGAAATATCACTGACAGAATGCTCGTTTACGACCTTTTTGTCTTCATTGTCGTTCTTCTTGACTTTTTGAGCGGACTGATTGTGGTATTCCTCAGAACTTCCTTCTGTGGTTCCGACATGAGACTTGCCCTCATTCTGAGCTTCTTCCAATGCCTTGCGGAGATTTTCAAGGGTTTGTTCCTCGTCTTCAGTATTGCCACTAATCCGTGATCCAGTGACGTTCTCGTCTTTTGCCTGTTGCTCCTTAATCTGTGCTTGTAATCTACGCAGTCTTTCCATGGATTGCTGCGCTTCATCACTTTGCTGATCCATAGCGGCAACCTCG
>JALFCW010000025.1 GCA_022771625.1 Prevotella sp. | reverse complement strand
TGCAAAAGTAATAATTTTCCGCGAATTTTTAGTAATTTTGCCACGTTTTTTTATAGGATTTAAATATTTAACATAAAAAATAATGGAACTACAAAGCAAATACGACCCAAAAGAAGTGGAGTCGAAGTGGTATCAGTACTGGATAGACAACAAACTGTTCAGCAGTAAGCCCGACGGTCGCGAACCATATACTATCGTGATTCCGCCGCCCAATGTCACCGGTGTGCTACACATGGGACACATGCTCAACAACACCATTCAGGACATCCTCGTGCGCCGCGCTCGCATGGAGGGCAAGAACGCATGTTGGGTGCCTGGCACCGACCATGCATCTATCGCCACCGAGGCAAAGGTGGTGAAACGTCTTGCCGAAAAGGGAATAAAGAAGCACGACCTCTCGCGCGACGAGTTTCTCAAGCATGCTTGGGACTGGACGCACGAGCATGGAGGTATAATACTCAAGCAGTTGCGCCGACTGGGTGCATCATGCGACTGGGACCGCACTGCCTTCACAATGGACGAGACTCGTTCGAAGAGCGTCATCAAGGTGTTTGTGGATCTCTACAACAAGGGACTCATCTATCGTGGACTGCGTATGGTGAACTGGGACCCGAAGGCTCAGACTGCACTCAGCAACGAGGAGGTAGTGTATAAGGATGAACAGTCGAAACTCTACCATCTGAAATATTATGTGGCACAGGAATGTGACTGCACCGACATCGAGAATGCCGGCGAAGGTAATGTAATCCACAAGGACGAAAAGGGATACTATGCAGTGGTTGCCACCACACGTCCTGAGACTATCATGGGCGATACTGCCATGTGTATCAACCCCAAGGACCCCAAGAACCAATGGCTCAAGGGCAAGAAGGTGATTGTGCCTCTGGTGGGACGTGTAATCCCTGTGATTGAGGACCGATATGTGGATATTGAGTTCGGAACGGGATGTCTGAAGGTTACTCCTGCCCACGACACCAACGACTACATGCTCGGCAAGACACATAATCTCGACACCATCGACATCTTTAACGCCGACGGAACAATCTCGGCGGAGTCGCCACTATATGTGGGTATGGACCGCTTTGACTGCCGTCGTCAGATTGCAAAGGATTTGCAGGAGGCAGAACTGATGGAGCGCGTGGAGGACTATAATAATAAGGTGGGATATTCGGAGCGCAACCCCGATACTGCCATCGAACCACGCCTGTCGCTGCAGTGGTTCCTCAAGATGCAACACTTTGCCGACATCGCCTTGCCACCCGTTGTCAACGGTGAGATGAACTTCTATCCCGCAAAATACAAGGCTACATACAAGAACTGGTTGGAGAATATCCAGGACTGGTGTATCTCGCGCCAACTGTGGTGGGGACATCGAATTCCTGCCTACTACTACGGCGAGGAGCAGTTTGTTGTGGCAGAAACACCCGAGGAGGCAATCGAACTGGCACGCAAGCAGAGCGGCAATGCCGAACTGAAGATTGAAGACCTGCGTCAGGACGACGATGCCCTCGACACATGGTTCTCATCGTGGCTCTGGCCTATCTCACTCTTCGACGGTATCAATAATCCTGGCAATGAGGAGATCAACTACTACTACCCCACCAGCGACCTTGTCACTGCACCCGATATCATCTTCTTCTGGGTGGCACGAATGATTATGGCTGGCGAGGAGTATATGGGCAAGTTCCCGTTCAAGAACGTGTATTTCACCGGTATCGTGCGCGACAAACTGGGCAGGAAGATGTCGAAGAGTTTGGGTAATTCGCCCGACCCCATCGAACTCATCGAGAAATTCGGTGCCGATGGTGTGCGCATGGGTATGATGCTCTCTGCTCCTGCCGGCAATGACATCCTCTTCGATGAGAGTCTGTGCGAGCAGGGCCGCAACTTCAATAACAAGATTTGGAACGCCTTCCGTCTTGTTAAGGGATGGGAGACCGTTGATGTGGAGCAGCCCGAGGCTAACAAGATTGCTGTGGAGTGGTTTGACGCCAAACTGAAGGCTGTGAATATAGAACTCGACGACCACTTCAAGAAATATCGCATCTCGGATGCTCTTATGACTGTTTATCGCCTCTTCTGGGACGAGTTCTCCAGTTGGTATCTCGAAATGGTGAAGCCCGACTATCAGAAGCCGCTCGACCGCACTACATACGATGCCACTCTGCGCTTCTTCGAGACATTGCTCAAGATGCTTCATCCTTTCATGCCTTTCATCACCGAGGAGCTCTGGCAGAACATCTATGACCGTCAACCGGGCGAGTCTATCATGCGCGACAGTCTTAAACTAGCCACTCCCACGGAGGCAGAACTCAGTTTGGTGGCTGACGTGGAGAATCTCAAGCAGGTGGTTAGTGGTGTACGCACAGTGCGCAACCAGAAGAATATCTCACCGCGCGAGGCATTGCGCCTGCAGGTGGTGGGCACTGCCGTACTCTCAGCCTATGACACTGTTGTGACCAAGATGGCCAACCTGTCAGCTATTGAGGTAGTGAGCGAGAAGGATTCCACCGCCTCGTCATTCATGGTGGGCACCACCGAGTATGCCGTTCCTCTGGGTGAGATGATCGACGTAGCTGCCGAGATTGAGAAAGCCGAGGCACAGTTGCAGCACCTCGAAGGTTTCCTTGCCTCTGTACGCAAGAAGCTCAGCAACGAGAAATTCGTGGCTCACGCCCCCGAGGCTGTTGTTGCCATGGAGCGCAAGAAGGAGAGCGACTCTCTCGAAAAAATTGCTGCTCTCAAGGAGACTATCGCAGCGCTGAAGGGGTAAATATAAAAAAAAATAAAAAAAGTGGCGGAAATATTTGGTTATTCCGCCATTTTTTTATACCTTTGCACCCGCAAAATGGGGTTCCGTAGCTCAGTTGGATTAGAGCAACGCCCTTCTAAGGCGTGGGTCTAGGGTTCGAATCCCTACGGAATCACCAAACGGAATTAATAAAATAAAAACTCACGATGATATTGTTCATCGTGAGTTTTTTTGCAAAAAAATATATCGTAATAGAGTATGAATGAGTCATTATATAGTCAGTCATTAATAATATCATTGCCGCTGATGCTTTTCTTCGGCCTGCACATGTTATTTGGCAGGACTCCCGAAAAGAAGGTATTTGCCAATTACTTATTGTCGCGCCGTCTGATGGGTGTTGCCTTGATTATCCTTGCGGCAAATTATTCGGTCCACCTGTTTTATTCTATAAGAACCAAAGACGTCAACGCCACCATATTAATGAACCTGTCAACGTATTTTATATGCTATTGGCTGTTCAGTTCGGCAATGATGACCCTACTCGACAATCGCTACATCACTCGCCGTCGATTTAGCCATCATATATCTATGTGGCTCATCTTCTTCTCTTTGGCTGGTGCAGTGACATTGTCTCCGGTTTTCAACTCTCTCAGAACATTGGGTATCGGGGTTCTTGCCGCATGGCTGGTGATCTACGGACTGTTTCTCTCCGTGCGCCTGCTGCGCACCTATTCGCATGCCATAAAAATGTTCAACGACACTCATTCCGACGACATCGGCTCTTATATCCGATGGCTCTCCATCTTCACCTATTGGGCCATAGGCTACGGAGTGAGTTGCAGTCTGCTCACGTTCTTGCCCGACAAATACATTTTCATCTGGATATTGTCGTCTATACCTTTTTATATATATTTATATTGCAGCTATCAGAATTATATCTTGTTCTATGAGAGAGTGGAGAAGGCACTCATTGAGGAGAATGATGAAGAGAAATACGAATCAACTTCCAACGCTCAACCCTCTTATCATACAGACATCGAAAAGCGCATCAAGGAATGGGTTGACAACGAGGGATATATCACACAGGGTATTACCTTGAACGAACTGTCGATGCAACTATGCACCAACCGCACATATCTCTCGGAATATATCAACACTACATATCAATCAAACTTCCGCGACTGGATTACCAACATGCGCATTGAATATGCCAAGAGTTTGATGAGACAACATCAAGATTACAAGTTGCAGGATATCTCCGAAGCCTCGGGATTCCTGTCTGTTAGCCATTTCACCCGTACCTTCAAAGCCAAGGAGGGTTGCTCGCCAAGCAAATGGCGCGAGACGTGTTATTGATATGCCCAAACGACAATTTGTCATTTATTCGCCCTCTGATTTTTGACTATTCTACAAAAAATATATGCCATTTCTTCAAAATCTGAAGGAATGGCTTTTTTTTATTTTCTACTTTGATGATTTTTCGTTAATTTTGCAATGAAAAATCGTTATTTGAAAGTTTTGCGAACTTTATTAACTATTTTAATTATTAACATACATAATATATACAACTATGAGAAAGATGCATTTTTTAAAGACGATGAAAGCTACGCTTATATGCGTGATTTTGTCAACGTTAATCACCACTGCATGCAGTGATGACGACACACCAACAAAGAGAACCCCTACACCAACAACAAACGGAGCTTCAATGATTTCCGACCCAGCAAAGCTCGACATGATTTATTCCCTCGTTGACCTTGAGGGCGACAAGGGACGAATCTACGAGATGACCTACACCGTGGATTACAAGCTCGACGATGCCATCAACTTCGGTATTAACGGACAAGCAAAACTAACACAATTTGTTGGTGCCTACTTGATGGACACCCATAAGGGCAAGAGCATGAGTTTGACTTACGACGCCGGATGTAGCGCCTTTGCAGCTCCCGACAAGAGTACGGGTAATTTCCTCATGGGAAGAAACTTCGACTTCAACCACAGGGACAAAGACGCCAACCGCATCGACATCCCCGTGATTGTCGTTCACACTGCTCCCCAGGGCGGCAAGAAATCCGTATCGTTCGTGGATGGAAATTTCGTTAATTATAAGAAAGGATTCTACACCGAAACAGGTAATGACCTTTCTATGCTGATGGCATTACCCTATCTCCTGCTCGACGGTATCAACGAGGATGGATTTGCGATCAGCGTGTTGAAGCTCGACGGCAAACCGACACGCCAAACCAATCCTGCAAATAAGACCATTTTCACAACCGTTGCCATGCGTATGCTGCTCGACAGAGCATCCACGGTGAAGGAGGCTACTGCCATGCTTGAACAATATAATATGTGTATGGATACAGACACCGCCAGCTATCATTTCTTCATGGCTGATGCCACAGGCGACTATGCCATAGTGGAATATACCGGTAAAAATGTTAATATAAATCATCCCCAAAACATGGAAGTCCTAAGAGATAACGACACTCTGCGTTGCGTCACCAATTTCTATGTTTCCCCTACAATGGTCAAGACAGAATTTGGTGGTTATTCCAGTCACGGAAGAGATCGTTATAATAACCTTAGAGCTGGATTACTTAAATATAATTACAACGTGACTCCCTCTCAAGCTCTTGAGCTTTTGAAAGTTGTCGCCCAAGGTCCTGATGATGATAAGAGTTCCACCGGCTTCACCCAATGGTCGCAGGTATATAACCTCACCAAGCGCCGCCTGACATTGAACTTGACGAGGGAATGGGATAAGACATTCGAATTTGGTATCGAAGAATAACATTAATATTTTTATTGTTCAACATTTGAGGCAAGGAAATCCGTGGCTTCTTCAAAGTCACGGATTTCTTTACCACTGAGTTTTTTGTCCACAGATTATCACAGATTTACACAGATTTTTTAGAATCAATGAATCAAGGGAATATGTACCTTTGATTCGCGACAAACTAACGAACCAACCAACGTACCTATCCCCTATGAACCTTTAGACAGGGCTTACTCCCTATCAATTATTTTCTCTGATACAGCATCGGCAGTTGGTGTTTAATGCCAAAAGCGCATGTAAAGATACAAATAAATTGGTTAATTTTGGGGAGTTCCTTCGTGAAAAAACTGAGCCAATGAGCGCAATAAGGCGTTCCTCACTCCCGACCCTGCCAAGGAGATGATTGTAACGTTTTTTACTAAACCAATCGGTGAGTCGGGAACTAAGTATATGACGGCTACCAAGATAGTAGGAAAGTTCGCACCATACCTCAAAATCAGTCCCACGAAAGTTGGTGTTGCCATGGCGGAACTGGGCTTCGAACAGGTGCGCACCAAGCATGGTCGTTTTTGGAAAGTGGCCGAGCGTCCAGGCAACGAAATAGACAGCAGAATGCCCGGGGAAAAACCTGAGCCGATGCCGTTCTGATAATATGAGGGTGACACTATGACACTCTATATATATAAAAAGTCGCGGAACGGGAAATTCGTTTACTATATAGTAATTGAATTTCCGTTTTCAGAAAGTTTATATTAAAAAGAGTGTCAACGTGTCACCACATCGAGGATTTTAAACATTCAACTTTCAACGATATGAAAAGAAGAGATTTGGCGAAGAAGTATTTCCCGGAGATGAGCGACGTAGAGGCAGTCCGCTCATTGCGTAGATGGATTGAGGGATGTCCGAAACTGATGTCAGCCCTCGAAGAGTTGTCGATGCCCTTCAAGAAGAGCCGCAACCTGAGTGCGAGGCAGGTTAGAATCATCATGGAGTATCTCGGGGATCCATAA
>JALFCW010000015.1 GCA_022771625.1 Prevotella sp. | reverse complement strand
AAGGAGTTGGCGCTCGACGGCAAGCGTGTCACGCTCGACGGTCTGTTGAGTATCGGTTTGTCGATTTCGCACAAGATGGGTGTTGATAGCGCCGACGAGTTCTCCATCTCGAAGTGCGTGGACAAGGTGAAGCTCGTGGCGCTGGGCGTGGGTGAGTTCTCGTCATCACTGTTGACTTCGCAGGCGAAGCTCTCGGAGAGCAAGTCTTATCAGTCGCCGCGTACTGGTGGAGTTTCTACCGAGACCCCAGAGGACCCGGGTACTGACCCTGGAAGCGGTGGCGATGTAATTGACCCGGGTAGCGGCCCAGGAACTAACCCTGACACCGGAGGCTCAGGCTCTGACAGCGGCGGTTCTGATACCGACGGCGGCGGCTACTACGAGTAGTGACCGATGCACGGGTTGTCACTGATTGATGTGTGTCATCCGCGATGTGGTTTTATAGACCACAGATTAACACAGATTGGCACAGATTAAGAGCCAAAGGCTCTGATTAGGATGATTATTGATTTATGATTTAATCTGTGATAATCAAAATATCTTTGATATTTATAATCTGTGGAAATCTGTGATAATCTGTGGACAAAAAAAACTCTGTGGATAAAGGAATGTTGAACAATTAAAATAATGGAGGACAAATGTATGACTCAAGAGAACAAATCGAGGCTTATTAAGTTTCTGTGGAATCTTGCCTCAGCAGTGTTAGCTGCTATCGGAACTGCTTTGGGTGTGAGCTGCGCGGTGGCGTAGCCAAGCCCTGAAATGGCGACATAACATAGCACAGGGCGTGAACCCTGTGCTATGCAATCCCTAAATACTCTTGAATCGCTCAGCCTGACTGCGGATGAGCTCTGCATCGTCGAAGTAGTTGATGCGCATTGCCTCGCGTACCTCTGCCATAGTCTGGGCAGCTGTCTCGCGGGCTTTCTCAGTGCCTTTGCGCAGGATGTTGTAGATCTCGGGAATGTCCTGCTCCAGTTCGTGGCGACGCTGACGCATCGGTTCGAGCATGTTGTTGAGGATGGTGTTGAGGAACTTTTTGCAGGTGCCGTCGCCTATACCTCCGTGGACGTAGTGCTCCTTGAGTTCGTCAAGGTTCTTGAACTCAGGCCAGTAGTTGGCGAAGTCATCATTGCAGCTGAATGCCTCAAGATAGGTGAAAACGGCATTGCCCTCAAGGTTGCCCGGCTCATCCATCGACATGCGGGGAGCACCGTTGGACATCTTCTTCACCTTCTTCCATACCTCCTTTTCAGAGTCGCTGAGATAGATGCAGTTGCCAAGACTCTTACTCATCTTCTCCTTGCCGTCGGTTCCGGGCAAGCGGCGGGCGGTGGCGTTCTCGGGCAGCATAATCTCGGGCTCAACGAGCACGGGAGCATAGGTCTGATTGAATCGGCGCACGAGTTCGCGTGTCACCTCAAGCATCGGTTCCTGATCTTCGCCGGCGGGAACGGTGGTAGCCTTGAAGAGGGTGATGTCGGCAGCCTGACTCACGGGATAGCAGAAGAAACCAAGAGGGATGTTTGCCTCGAAGTTGCGCATCTTTATCTCGGTCTTGACAGTAGGGTTGCGCTGCACACGGCTTACAGTGATGAGGTTCATCAGATAGGTGGTGAGCTCTGCCAATTCGGGTATCTGACTCTGTATGAAGAGCGTGCATCTCTCGGGGTCGAGACCCGCTGCAAGATAGTCGAGAGCCACCTCGATGATGTTCTGGCGAATCTTCTCAGGGTTGTCGGCATTGTCGGTAAGAGCCTGCACATCAGCCATGAAGACGAACATCTTGCTGAAATCTCCCTTGTTCTGAAGTTCGACGCGTCGCCTGAGCGAGCCGATGTAATGTCCTAAGTGGAGCTTGCCCGTTGGGCGGTCTCCGGTAAGAATGATTTTTTCCATTTTATATCTTAATTCTTTATTTTTCAGTTAATGCGGGTGCAAAGGTACAAAAAAAATCTTCAAGACCGCTTAGAAAGTGAGAAAAGATACAAAAAAAAGTGCTTTTTATTTTGAAATGTCGTCGTTTTGCAGTAACTTTGCACCCCGATAGAAGATTCATTGAATAATTATATTTAAGATTATGGCAAAAAAAGCATTACTGATGATCCTCGACGGATGGGGAATCGGAAAGCACGGAAAGGGTGACGTTATCTTCAATACGCCAACTCCTTACCTCGACTATCTTACAGCTGTTAGTGCCCACTCGCAGCTGGAGGCTTCTGGCGAAAACGTCGGTCTGCCTGACGGACAGATGGGTAACTCTGAGGTGGGTCACCTCAATATCGGTGCAGGACGCATTGTATATCAGGACCTCGTGAAGATTAACCGTGCCTGCAAGGACGGTTCTATATTGAAGAACGAGCAGGTGGTTAACGCTTATTCTTACGCTCAGAAGACAGGTAAGAAGGTACACCTGATGGGATTGGCTTCTGATGGCGGCGTGCACTCTTCTCTTGAGCATTTCTTCAAGTTTATAGAGATTAGCAAGGAATATGGACTGAAGAATACATACGTACACTGCTTTATGGACGGTCGTGATACCGACCCGAAGAGCGGTGTGGGATTCATACAGCAACTCTCTGACGTATGCGCCAAGAACGACGCTAACATCGCAAGTATCATCGGACGTTTCTATGCCATGGACCGCGACAAGCGTTGGAATCGTGTGAAGGAGGCTTACGACTTGCTCGTAGAGGGTAAGGGAAAGCAGGCCGACGATATGGTGAAGGCCATGGAGGAAAGCTATGCCGAGGGCGTTACCGACGAGTTTGTCAAGGCTATCAACAACTCTACTGTTGACGGTACTATCCAGGAGGGCGATGTGGTTATCTTCATGAACTTCCGCAACGACCGTGCCAAGGAGCTCACCCAGGTGCTCACTCAGCAGGATATGCCCGAGGAGGGAATGAAGACTATCCCCGGACTGCAGTACTATTGCATGACTCCCTACGACGCTTCGTTCCAGGGCGTGAACATCATCTTCCCCAAGGAGAATGTGACAAACACACTTGGTGAGTATCTTAGTTCGAAGGGACTCAAGCAGCTCCACACTGCCGAGACCGAGAAGTATGCTCACGTGACATTCTTCTTCAACGGTGGACGCGAGGCTCCGTATGAGAACGAGGATCGTATCCTTGTGCCCTCTCCGAAGGTTGCCACCTACGACCTGAAGCCCGAGATGTCGGCATACGAGGTGAAGGAGAAGCTCGTGGGTGCCATCAACACTCAGGAGTATGACTTCATTGTGGTGAACTTCGCCAATGGTGACATGGTGGGACACACCGGCGTATATAACGCAATCGCCAAGGCTGTATGGGCTGTTGACAACTGCGTGAAGGAAGTGATTGAGGCTGCCAAGGCCAATGATTATGAGGCTATCATCATTGCCGACCACGGTAATGCCGACAATGCAGTGAACGAGGATGGTTCTCCAAATACCGCCCACTCGCTGAACCCCGTGCCCTTCATCTATGTCACCGACAACAACTCGGCTACAGTGAAGAACGGTCGCCTTGCCGACGTGGCTCCCTCTATCCTGCACATCATGGGACTTGAGCAGCCTGCCGACATGACAGGTGAGAATCTGATTGTAGATTAATATTTAATAAGGATAAAGAATTAGGGGAACACCAAATGGCGTTCCCCTTTTTTATGTGTTATTTCTCTTTATAAATCACATTGTTGGCTCCGCTGGTGATTTGCATTGCCTCGGGATGCTCCTTGATAAACGTGTCGATATGTCGCATGCGCTTGTTCTCGAGGATTTCATCCACGGCAATAAGTATGCCCGTTTCTTCTACATCTCCAAATCCGTCGTTGATGGCAGTGCCGAAGAGCTTCATCGTGGGGCTCAGTCCCATATAGGCATTGACAAGCGGCGGGATGTTGTATCCAAGATTGCGTATCTCGCGATTGAGAATCTTGTAGTCTTCCTTGAACGACTCCTCGCAGAAGAGCGCCTCCAACTCCTTCGGGTCGGTCTCAATCTTAAGAGGGTTCATGGGCAGGATAAGATTATCCTTGTCCTCGAAATGTTTTTTCAGGAAATACAGGATCATGTCGCGTCCCTTGCGTATGTAAGAGGGATACATGGTCATCTTGCCAAAGAAATACTTTACGTCGGGCTGGATGACGGTGAGTGCTCCAAGACCGTCCCACAGGTTATCGAGGGCGAAGAGCGACTTTGATGGGTTCTTTTGGGTGTTCTGATACTCAAGTGTAACAAAACTGCGACCGAGCTCGATGGTCCATGGCATATAATCCTTCATGAACCGCTCTGAGAAGTGGAACATGTGACTTGTGGCAAGGATGGGTTGCCCGTTCTTGTCGATATCGATGTCCTTGCCCAGGATATACCTGTATCCACCGATAATCTCCTCGGCTTCGGGATTCCACACAATGAGCTGCTTGTAGCAATTGTCCATAGTGTCGAATTCGTCGAGGTCGAGAGCCTTGCCTGTTCCGCCTCCAGCTTCGCGGAATACTATCTCCCTGAGTCGCCCAATCTCATTGAGGGTGTTGGGCGCGTTGTGAGCGTCGATGATATATATCTCATTATGACTTCTATTTGTCATTCTGAGCTGTCTTTCGGGCGTGAGCTCGCTTTTGATTAGCTCCTTTTCAACGGGCTTGATAATCTCTTGTTCCATCTCTATGGGGTACTTTGGTTGTACTTTGATTAATAAAATTATTAGAGTTTATATACTATGTCTTTGACATACTGTGCCCATTCGGTAGCGGATTTCGACTTGTCGAAAGTTTGCCAGGGGATGGGTTTGCCTATTTTCACCTCAAATGTCTTGTGAACATTCTTGTACATCTCATCAACGAGGAAGAGCATGGCAATGTTCACCTTCTTGATATGCTTGTCGGAGAAATTAGCCAGCTTATAGAAGAAGTCGGAGTTTTGTCCACCAAAATGGATGGGGACAATATCGCGCTGATATTCAACGCTTTTGGCTAGGAATGTCTTCGTCCATTTCACATCGCGTATCTGTCCGTCGGGTTGCCTGCGCGAGCATATTCCCGCAGGATACATCAATATGTGGCTGTCGCTTTGGAATCCAGCCTCCACCATTGCGGGGAAGTTGCGCGACTGCTTGCCAGTCTTGTTGATGGGGATGCAGAGCGGGGCCAATCCGGGAAGATTCATAAGCAGGTCGTTGACGAGGTATTTGAATTTACCGTCATAGTGGCGACCGATGATAGACCCGAGAGCCACTCCGTCGGCACCGCCAAGGGGGTGATTGCTGACAAAGGTATAGAGCTTGCCGTCGTCCTTGTCGGGCAAGTTCTCCTTGCCCACAATCTTGAGGGTCATGTCGAGATAGCGCACACATTCCTCAAGCCACTCGGTGCCTGTCTCATGTCGGCTCTCCCACAGATAGCGGTTCACCTCGTCCTCATGTATTGTCTTTTTCAGCCACGACACAAGAAATCCCGGAACGAATTTTGCCTTCGTCCCTAATTTGCTTTTAAGTATCTTATCAATGTCTATGGTCTTTTCCATAAATAAGTTCTTTCTCTATTATTGATGCAATTTTGCACAATCGTTGGCAAAGGTAGTCTAAATATTTGGATTATCATTCCTTTTCTCAATAAAAATAGTCAAAAAGTATAAAAATGGCCATATTTTTTTTTATTTTAACGCAAGGGCAATGGTTTGCAGTATAAATGCATTATATTCTTAACAACCTTGAAACGGTATGCACGATGTCCTATTAACATTAATTATAATAAAAATGTGGGGAAAAGTGGTGGAGTGTGGGGAATTATTAGTAATTTTGTCGCGGAATTCCAATTTATATACGTACGTATGAGATTTTTAGGCAATTACGAAGCGCGTTGTGACGCCAAGGGCAGAGTGTTTCTGCCGGCTGTCTTCCGCAAGATTCTTCAGGGATCTGGCGACGAGAAGCTTGTGCTTAGGCGCGATGTGTTTCAGTCTTGCCTGGTGCTTTATCCCGAAAGTGTATGGAACGAGCTGACGGACAGTTTGCGGGCACGATTAAACCGTTGGGACAACAAGCAGCAGCAGGTATATCGGCAGTTCGTGTCGGAGGCCGAGATGGTGCAGCTCGACGGCAACGGGCGCTTCCTTATCTCGCGGCGCTGCATGAAAGCGGTTGAGATTGAGGCTGATGTGCGCTTCGTAGGGATGGGCGACACTATTGAGATATGGGCAGTGAAGAAGGCGGATGAGGCGTTGATGGACGACAAATCATTCGGGGAGGAACTGCAGAGACTTTTAAATGAAGAGTGAAGAATGAAGAATGAAAAATGGCTGTGCGAACCAGGTGGAGAATATCATATTCCGGTGCTGCTGAGGCAAAGTGTTGACGGGCTTGACATAAAGCCCGGAGGCATTTACGTGGACGTCACCTTCGGAGGCGGCGGGCACAGTAGGGAGATATTGTCGAGACTGTCGCCCGACGCACATCTATATAGTTTCGACCAAGATGCGGATGCAGAGGCAAATGCTTCTATCGGCGAAATGAGGTTGGCGGATGACAGCAGATTCACATTCGTGAGAAGCAATTTCCGTTATCTGCGCAACTGGATGAGATATTACGGCGTGGAGCATATCGACGGATTGCTTGCCGACTTAGGTGTGTCGAGCCATCATTTCGACGACGAGACACGAGGCTTTTCTTTCCGTTTCGACGCTCCCATCGATATGAGGATGAACAAAAGGGCGGGCATAACCGCTGCCGATATCCTCAATGAATATGACGAGGAGGCTATAGCAAATGTGCTGTATCTATATGGCGAATTGAAAACCTCACGACGACTTGCCTCGGCAATAGTGAGACAGCGGGCGTCGAAGAGAATTGCAACTACCGGCGACCTGATGGAGGCGGTGGAACCGATAATGCCAAAGGAACGTGCCAAGAAGGACATGGCAAAACTGTTTCAGGCATTGAGAATTGAGGTGAACCACGAGATGGACGCATTGAGAGATATGCTTCGCTCGGCAGTGGATTGCCTGGGAGAAGGAGGACGACTCTCGGTGATCACTTATCACTCGCTGGAAGACCGTATCGTGAAGAACGTGATGAAATCGGGAAATCCCGAGGGAAAGGTGGATAAGGATTTCTACGGACGTGTCAACACTCCCCTGAAAATGTTGGGAAAGGTGATATTGCCGGATAATGAGGAACAGATGAACAATCCGCGAAGCCGAAGTGCAAAACTGCGCATTGCGGAGAAACAATAATATAACGATGGCAGAAGAAGAAATAAAGAAGGAAGCAGAGAAGGAAGAAAAAGTTTCTGCCTTACAGATGCTCAAGAACTCGGTGAGTGAGGAAGACAACAATCCCACCACCCAACTTAGTCTGAAGACGATACTCGGAGGCGACATACTCAATGCCGAACTGTTTCGTCGTCAGCTATGGCTTATTGTCATCATTGTGGTGTTTGTTATCATCTATGTGGCATCTAGATACCAATGTCAGCAAGACATCATCAAGATTGCAAATATGGAAACGGAGTTGAAGGACGCAAAGTACAGGGCACTGTCGATATCGAGCAAACTCACAGAGCGTTGCCGAGAAAGTCATGTGCTGCAGTTGCTCAAGGAAAACAACGACAGTTTGTTGCAGGTGTCCGACCAACCACCTTATATTATTAATATCCCTGAGGAATGAGGGAGTTAAAGGAGTTATAAGGGAGTTATAAGGAGTTAAAGTAGATAAAGAAAGAATGAGCAAGTTCGAGAATGACAAGGTAATGCCGCGGTATTTCATTTTGGCGGTAGCGCTGACCATCATCGGTTTTATCGTGGTGGGCAGGGCTGCCTATATCATGACTGCCGAAAAGGATTACTGGGAGGAAGTGGCATCGCGACTAAAGCGTGACAGCGTAAGCGTGAAGCCCAACCGAGGAAATATCCTCAGTTGCGACGGACAACTCATGGCAAGCAGTATTCCTGAATACAAGATATACATGGATTTCGTGGCAGGCGGAGAGAAGAAAGACTCGCTGCTCACTGTAAAGATGGACTCCATCTGCATGGGTCTCAACAAAATCTTCCCAACCAAGAGTGCTGATGAATTCAGGAAGCACCTTGAGGAAGGACGAAAGAAGCAGGCACGCAACTGGCCTATATGGCCTAAGCGCATTGACTATAACACATACTGCGAGGTGAAGGCGCTGCCGGTGTTCAAACTGTCGTCGTATAAGGGTGGATTCCATTGTGAGGAGTTTAATTCGCGCCGACGCCCGTTTGGATCGCTCGCACAACGCACGGTGGGAGATATGTTTGGAGCCAAGGATACTGCCCGCTGTGGACTGGAGTTGGCCTATGACTCCATACTGCGAGGTACAGAAGGTTTTACACATCGTCGCAAGGTTCTCAACAGATACATGAATATCCCGGTGGTTGCACCTATCGACGGATGTGATATCATCACTACAATAGACGTGGGAATACAGGACTTGGCTGAGCGTGCGCTCATCGACGAACTGAAGGACCCGCAAGTGCATGGCGATGCCGGAGTGGCTATAGTCATGGAGGTTGCCACTGGTGATATCAAGGCTATGGTGAATATGACTAAGTGTCAGGATGGAGAGTATCGAGAGATAAAAAACCTTGCGGTGAGCAATTTGCTCGAGCCTGGATCGGTGTTCAAGACGGCATCGATTATGGTTGCACTCGATGACGGTGTAGTTGACACCTCATATACGGTAGATACAGGTTGTGGTATATGGAAGATGTACGGGCGAGACATGAAGGACCACAACTGGCGCAGGGGTGGATATCAAGTGATCAACCTTCCGCGCACGCTTGAGGTGAGTTCGAATATCGGAGTGAGCCGAATTATCGACGACCACTATCACAATCATCCCGAAAAATTTGTAGAGGGAATATATCGCACCGGACTGGCATCCGACTTGCATTTGCCTATCGCAGGTTCCACTCCTCCGCGTATTAGAATGCCCAAGAAGAACTCGCGCGGACAATATGTAAACTGGAGTAAGACGGCTCTTGCATGGATGAGTATCGGATATGAGACACAGATTCCGCCGATATCCACAGTGACATTCTATAATGCCATAGCAAATAACGGTAAGATGATGAAACCGAGATTCATCTCTAAGGTGATGAAGAACGGAGAGGTGGTGAAAGAGTTCCCGCCGGAGGTAATCAAACCGCAGATATGCAAGGAGAAGACCGTCAAACTGATGCAGGTCATCCTGGAGCATGTGGTGAGCCAGGGATTAGGACGCAAGGCCGGGTCGAAATCATTCAAGGTGGCAGGTAAGACCGGTACGGCACAGGTGTCGCAGGGTGCCGGTGGATATAAGACAGGCGTGACCAACTATCTGCTTAGCTTTGCAGGTTATTTCCCTGCCGACAATCCACGTTACTCTTGTATCGTGTGCATACAGAAGTCAGGACTCCCCGCTTCCGGTGGTGGTATGAGTGGAGTGGTGTTCCATCATATTGCCGAGGGAATAATGGCAAGACATCTGAAATTGAGCGTGGAGGATGCCAAGGACTCTGCGTCGGTATTCATACCCGACGTGAAGAACGGTAATATCCTTGCAGCCAATTATGTTCTTGAACATCTGGGAGTGAAGACCGAGCGCCAGTGGAGCGGTTCGTATGTAACGGGCGGCAATCCCGTATGGGGTAAAGCCCAAAGAAAGACCAGTGACGTGGAACTCACCAAGATGAAGACATACAGCAACATTGTGCCCGACGTGACAGGAATGGGAGCCAGTGATGCAGTATATATGCTTGAAAGCCGAGGACTGAAAACAGTTATCAAGGGTAGGGGAAAGGTGAAGAGCCAAAGCCTACATGCCGGTAGCGTTATCAAGAAAGGGCAGACATGCGAGATAATAATGGAATAATATCGTGTAATTAATAAAAATAAGGAAACATGAAATTAAACGAGGTGTTAAGCAAAGTGAAGTCAGCCGACATCATAGGTGATGGAAATGTTGACATTACGGGAGTGAACATTGACTCCCGTCGCATACAGCCCGGCCATCTCTTCGTAGCCGTAAGGGGTACGCAGGTTGACGGACATTCGTTTATCCCCAAGGCTATCGAGCAGGGGGCAGTTGCTGTGTTGTGCGAGGATGTGCCTGCCGTTCAAACTGAGGGTGTTACTTTTGTTAAGGTGGCCTCCACCGAGGCTGCCGTGGGACCGGTGGCTACCATGTTCTATGGCGACCCATCTACAAAACTGCAACTCGTGGGAGTTACAGGCACCAACGGCAAAACGACTATTGCCACCTTATTATATAATATGTTCCGTAAGTTTGGACATAAATGCGGACTGTTGTCAACGGTGTGCAACTATATAGAGGATGAGGCTATTCCTGCCGACCATACCACTCCCGACCCTATCGAGCTCAACCGACTGCTCGCAAAGATGGTTGAGGCTGGATGTGAGTATGCCTTTATGGAATGTTCCAGTCATGCCATAGCTCAAAAGAGAATAGGCGGACTGAAATTCGCTGGTGGACTGTTTACCAACCTCACCCGCGACCATCTCGATTATCACAAGACCTTTGAGAATTATCGCGATGCCAAGAAGGCCTTCTTCGACTCACTTCCCAAGACGGCTTTTGCCATTACAAATGCCGACGACAAAAACGGTATGGTGATGGTGCAGAATACAAAGGCTACAGTCAAGACATACTCCACTCGCTCGATGGCAGACTTTAAGGCCAAGATTATCGAATGTCATTTCGAAGGAATGTATCTCGATATCAATGGTCATGAGGTGGGAGTGCAATTTATTGGCAAATTTAATGTCAGCAACTTACTCGCTGTATATGGCGCGGCAGTGATGCTGGGTAAGCAACCAGAGGATATCCTCGTGATACTGAGCACGTTGAAGAGTGTGAGTGGACGACTCGAACCGATACGCTCAAAGGACGGTGTGACAGCTATAGTGGATTATGCCCATACTCCCGATGCCTTGGAGAATGTGCTCAATGCCATTCATGAGGTGCTCGACGGCAAGGGTAAGGTAATCACAGTGTGCGGAGCTGGCGGTAATCGCGACAAGGGCAAGCGCCCCTTGATGGCTCAGGAAGCCGTAAAACAGAGCGACAGAGTGATAATCACGAGCGACAACCCACGCTTCGAGGAACCGCAGGACATCATCAACGACATGCTTGCAGGACTTAATGCCCAGCAGATGAAGAAGGTGGTGAGCATTGCCGATAGGCGCGAGGCTATCCGCACTGCCGTCATGATGGCAGAGAAGGGTGATGTCATCCTCATTGCCGGTAAGGGACATGAGGACTATCAGGAGATTAAGGGTGTGAAGCACCATTTCGATGATCGTGAAGAGGTAAGGAAGATTTTTTCATAAAAGTCTTATAGTATTCTCATAAAAAGAAGGCAAAATGTTATACTATCTGTTTAGATTTCTCGACCAGTATGATATTCCCGGATCTCATATTTGGGCATATATATCATTCAGATCGCTGCTGACGCTCATCCTGTCGCTGATTATCTCGGCATGGTTTGGAGAGAAGTTTATCAAGTACATGAAGCGTCGCAACATCTCCGAGGTGCAGCGTGACGCAAGCATCGACCCCTTTGGTGTCGAGAAGAAGGGTGTGCCCACTATGGGAGGCATTATCATTATGGTTGCGATACTCGTGCCGGTGTTGCTGCTGGGGCGTATGCGTAATATCTATCTTATTCTCATGATAGTGACTACGGTATGGCTCGGCTTCCTCGGTTTTCTCGACGACTATATAAAGATATTCCGACGCAACAAGGAGGGATTGAAAGGTAAATACAAGATAGTGGGTCAGG
The DNA here is from genome assembly GCA_022771625.1 of Prevotella sp. Classification (GTDB taxonomy): domain Bacteria; phylum Bacteroidota; class Bacteroidia; order Bacteroidales; family Bacteroidaceae; genus Prevotella. The sequence goes on along the minus strand of JALFCW010000015.1, from coordinate 55,760 downwards.
TGTCCATCGGACTGATTGTCGGGTTGGTGCTCTTTTTCAGTCCCGACGCTGTGATGCGCGAGAATGTGTCAATGGAGCGTCAAGGTCAGGAGATGGTGGTGAAGCACAAGAGTAAAGCCGAGAAATCTCTCAAGACAACTATCCCCTTCCTGAAGAACCACAACCTCGACTATGCCGAGGTGATGTCCTTCTGCGGCAAGCACAAGGAAGCAGCCGGTTGGATTCTCTTCGTTGTGATGACAATCATCGTGGTTACGGCAGTGAGCAATGGTGCTAATCTCAACGACGGAATGGACGGTATGTGTGCCGGCAACTCTGCCGTTATTGGTGTGGCATTGGGCATATTGGCCTATGTGTCGAGCCATATCGAGTATGCATCTTATCTCAATATCATGTATATCCCGGGCAGCGAGGAACTTGTGGTCTTTATATGTGCTTTCGTGGGAGCGATGATAGGATTCCTGTGGTATAATGCCTATCCGGCACAGGTATTTATGGGCGACACCGGTTCGCTCACCATAGGTGGTATCATTGCCGTTTGCGCCATCATCATACATAAGGAACTGATGTTGCCTATTCTCTGTGGAATATTCTTCGTGGAGAGTCTGAGTGTAATCATCCAGACTCAGTGGTTTAAGATACAGAAGCGCAAGGGACAGCGAGTGAGAGTGTTCCGTGCCACACCTATTCACGACAATTTCCGCAAACTCGATTCACAGTTGGACGCCACGAGCCGATATATACTCAAAGGTTGGCCGCATCGCCCGTTCCATGAGTCGAAGATCACCATCCGTTTCTGGATTGTAACTATCATACTTGCAGCATTGACAATAATAACATTGAAGATAAGATAAGAATAGAGATATGAGTAGAATTGTGATATTGGGTGCAGGTGAGAGTGGCGCAGGAGCTGCCGTACTTGCCAAGAAAGAGGGATTCGACGTGTTTGTTTCCGACATGTCGAAGATAAAGGATAAATATAAGAAGATGCTCGATGAACGTAACATCGAGTGGGAGGAAGGAAAGCATACCGAGGAGAAAATCCTCAATGCCGACGAAATCATCAAGAGTCCGGGTATCCCCAACGAGGCTCCGATGATACAGAAGATTATCGCCAAGGGCATTCATATCATCAGCGAGATTGAGTTTGCCGGACGCTACACCAATTCGAAAATGATATGCATCACGGGAAGTAATGGAAAGACTACCACCACGTCGCTCATCTATCATATCTTCAAGGAGGCGGGTTATGATGCTGGATTGGCAGGAAACATCGGCAACTCATTGGCACTGCAGGTGGCTGAGGACCCGCATGAATACTATATCATCGAATTGAGTTCGTTCCAGCTCGATAATATGTATGATTTCCGTGCAAACATCGCCATCTTGCTGAATATCACGCCCGACCATCTCGACAGATATGGCAACTGCATGCAGAACTATGTGGATTCGAAAATGCGTATTATCCAAAACCAGACTCCACAGGACTCGTTCATCTATTGGCACGACGACCCAATCATCAGCAGAGAACTGGAGAAATACGACATAAAGGCTGTGCAGTATCCATTCTCCGAACTCAAGGAGAAGGGTAGTATCGGATATATCGAAAAAGGTGAATATGAGATAGAAAAACCCACGCCGTTCAATATGGAGCAGGAGAGTTTGAGTCTCACCGGAAAGCATAACATCTACAACAGTCTTGCTGCCGGTATAGCATCCAATATCTCGGGTATCAAGAAAGAGGTGATACGCCAGAGCTTGGGTGACTTCCCCGGTGTGGAGCATCGATTGGAGAAGGTGGCTAAGGTCAACGGTGTGATGTATGTCAACGACTCAAAGGCTACTAATGTTGACGCATGTTGGTATGCATTGGAGAGCATGAAAACAAAGGTGGTGCTCATTCTCGGTGGTAAGGACAAGGGCAACGACTACAACGAGATCAAGGACCTTGTGAAGGAAAAGTGCTCGGCACTGGTGTATCTCGGGGCGGATAATGCCAAACTGCATGCTTTCTTCGATGGTCTGGGCATTCCTGTGCGCGACACTCATTCCATGCCGGAGTGCGTGGCTGCATGCCATGAGTTGGCGCAACCTGGTGATACTGTTTTGCTGAGTCCCTGTTGTGCCAGTTTCGACCTCTTCAAGAACATGGAGGACCGCGGTGAACAGTTTAAGACTCTTGTAAGGGCGTTGTAATAAGATAATTATATGAATAAGACTATAGGTAATATATTCAAAGGCGACAAGGTCATTTGGATAGTGTTCTTTATGCTATGTATGATCAGTTTGGTGGAGGTGTTCAGCGCTTCCAGCAACTTGACCTACAAGAGCAACAATTTCATTATGCCTATAATGAAGCATGCCATCATGCTTGCTGTCGGAGGGTTTATTGCTGTAGTCATAACAAATATTCCTTGTCGCTACTTCAAACTGGCAACGCCGTTTCTCATCCTCATATCTGTCGCCACCCTATTGTGGGTGTTGTTTGCGGGAGAGTCGATCAATGGTGCCAACCGAGTGATTGAGATAGCTGGACAGACGTTCCAACCCTCGGAGATCGCAAAGGGTACGATAATACTTTCCGAGGCTCAAATCCTGTCGGCAATGCAAACGGAAAGAGGCGCTGACCGTAAGGCGTTTAAGCATATATTGGTAATAGCCCTGCCGATGATATTCCTCATTGGTTTGGAAAACTTATCTACGGCATTGCTCCTTTTTGCCAGTATGTTTCTTCTGATGTTCATCGGCAGGGTGCCATGGATACAGTTGGGCAAATTGGCTGGCATCTGTGTGGGATTGGCATTGATGGGTATCTTGTTGATAGAGATTGTGGGAGACGACACAAAGGTGGAGGACTCCAAACTTACTAAGGTGGAAAAGGTGGAGAAACCGAAAAAGGAAAGAGGTGCCATCGAGAAAATGTTCCACCGCGCTGACACATGGAAAGCTCGTATCAATAAGTTTACCGACGACACGGAGGTTGATCCGCAGGATTACGACCTCGACAAGGATGCCCAGGTGGCGCATGCCAATATCGCCATTGTGTCGAGCAATGTGATTGGCAAGGGACCTGGCAACTCTGTTGAGAGGGATTTCCTTGCACAAGCATTCTCCGACTTCATCTATGCCATCATAATCGAGGAGATGGGATTGTTTGGAGCTGCACTCGTGGTGTTCCTCTATATAGTGCTGTTGTTCCGCACTGCAAGGATTGCCAATCGTTGCGACAACAATTTCCCGGCTTTCCTGTGTATGGGCTTTGCCCTGATGCTTGTCATCCAGGCTTCGGCAAATATGCTCGTGGCAGTGGGTATCGTTCCTGTCACTGGTCAGCCTCTGCCGCTTATCAGTAAGGGTGGAACATCCACGATTATCAACTGTGCATATATCGGAGCGATATTAAGTGTGAGCAGGACTGCTAAGAAGAAACAGGTCTTTGAGGCTGAAAAAGTGGAAAATCCCGACAATTAAGTCATAAAATGAGCAGAAATATGAAAAATAATTGCTCAAAATGTTGAATTAACAAAGATATTTATTAATTTTGCACAAAGATATTCATTAATTTTGCACAAAGATATGAAGGAAGAACTAAGAATAGTTATAAGTGGCGGAGGTACAGGCGGTCACATTTTTCCTGCTGTATCCATTGCCAATGCCATCCGGACATTGCGTCCAGATGCAAAAATTCTCTTTGTGGGTGCTCTTGGAAGAATGGAGATGACAAGAGTGCCAGCCGCCGGTTATGAGATAAAGGGGTTGCCGGTAAGGGGACTTATTCGTCCTCTTTGGTCGCCTAAGAACATTGGCGTGCTCATCGATTATCTCAAAAGCAAGCGACAGGTAAGGGCTATCATACGTGATTTCCGTCCGATGGCTGCCGTGGGTGTAGGTGGTTATGCCAGCGGTGCCACTCTCGACGCTGCTGCGGCAATGGGTGTACCGTGCCTTATCCAGGAGCAGAACTCATACGCCGGAATGACTAATAAGCATCTTGCTTCCAAGGCCGAGAAGATATGTGTGGCATACGACGGTATGGAGCGTTTCTTCCCTGCCGATAAGATTATCAAGACGGGTAATCCTGTGCGTCAGGCTCTCTTGGAGTCGAAGATCACTCGCGATGAGGCACTGGCCAAATTCGGTCTTGTCCCGGGAAAAAAGACAATACTGCTCGTGGGTGGTAGTCTCGGTGCGCGTACTGTCAATGAGAGTGTTCTCAGTCATCTCGACCTCGTCAGGGATAGCGGAGTGCAGTTTATATGGCAAACGGGCAAATACTACAACGCTAGTATAATGGAACGTCTTGCCGCAGAATCCAAGATGGATAATCTTGTGGTCACTGATTTCATATCTGATATGGCAGCTGCCTACAAGGCTGCGGATTTGGTGATTAGCCGTGCAGGGGCAAGTAGTATATCTGAGTTCTGCCTTATCGGCAAACCGGTTGTCCTCGTGCCGTCGCCTAATGTGGCTGAGGATCATCAGACAAAGAATGCGATGGCTCTCGTAAATCGCGACGCTGCTCTTATTGTGAAAGATGCCGAAGCCTCGGGAAGCCTCTTGCCATTAGCTGTGAAAACGGTGAATGACGAGGCTCGACTGAAGAGTCTAAGTGAGAATATTCTCCAACTCGCCTTGCCCGATTCTGCCGCTATCATCGCAAAGGAGGTAATTAGGATGGCGGAAGGATTGAAAGATTGAAAAATTGAAAGATTGAAAGATTGAAAAATTCTTTAGAGAAAAATGGAATTAAAAGATATAAAAGCAGTATATTTCGTAGGTGTGGGAGGTATTGGAATGAGCGCCATAGCCCGTTATTTCATAAATAAGGGCATAGTGGTTGGCGGTTATGACAAGACCCCATCACAACTCACGAAGCAATTGGAAAAAGAGGGTGCCCTGATACATTACGAAGAGAATGTAGAAGAGATACCGCAGGCTTGTCGCGACAACAGGTCGTGTCTTGTCATATATACACCTGCAATCCCTAACGAGCATAAGGAACTGCAGTATTTCCGTGAGGGCGGCTTTGAGATACAGAAGCGCGCACAGGTGCTCGGTACATTGACAAAGGCGCACAAGGGATTGTGCTTCGCCGGTACTCACGGTAAGACAACTACCTCGACAATGTGTGCACATATCATGCATCAGAGCCATCTCGACTGCAATGCGTTCCTTGGCGGTATATCCAAAAACTATGGCACAAACTATATCCTGAGCGATAGCGACTATGTGGTTATTGAGGCTGATGAATTCGACCGCTCGTTCCATTGGCTTTCACCGTGGATGTCGGTAATCACTGCCACCGACCCCGACCACCTGGATATATATGGCACAAAAGAGGCTTATCTCGAAAGTTTCCGCCATTATTCCTCATTGATTCAACCTGGTGGGGCTCTCATCATTCACGAGGGATTGGAGATGAAAGACCAATTGCAGGCGGGAGTGAGACGATATACCTACAGTAGGGACAGTGGCGACTTCCATGCCTCGAATATCCGTATTGCCAACGGTGGCATCACCTTCGACTTCGTATCGCCAATAGAGAATGTGAAGGATGTGGAACTCGGACAGCCTGTGCCCATCAATATCGATAATGGTATTGCAGCAATGGCAATGGCACAACTCAACGGCTGTAATGCCGATGAACTGAAGTATGGAATGAAGACATATGGAGGTGTGGATCGCCGTTTCGACTTCAAGATAAAGAGCGACAAACTGGTGTTCCTCAGCGACTATGCACATCATCCGCAAGAGATATATCAGAGTGCGAAGAGTATTCGCGAACTATATAGCAATCGTAAGATTACGGCCCTGTTCCAACCCCATCTCTATACTCGCACAAGGGATTTCTACAAGGATTTTGCCGACAGCCTGAGCCTTCTCGACAAGGTGGTGCTATGTGATATATATCCCGCTCGCGAGGAACCGATTCCCGGGGTTACCTCCAAACTCATCTACGACAATCTCAAGGATGGGGTGGAGAAAGAGATGATACACAAGGAAGACGTGCTCGAATATGTGAAGACCCACGACTTCGATGTACTGGTGGTTCTTGGCGCAGGCGATCTCGACAATATGGTGCCTGAGATAGCAAAGGAACTTGAAAAGAAAATTTGATAATTAATATGAAGCACTGGATTTACAACTGGAAGAAGACGCTTCTCATGGTAGTCAACTTTCTCTTGGCGGTATATCTGTTCTTCTCCATCACCTCGTTCAATCAACCGGTTGATGGCGACAAACAGGTGTGCAGTCAGGTGAAAATCGACATAAAGGACGCCGTTGTTGACGGCTTCCTCAATGCCAACGAGATTAAGTTGATCTTGCAGAGGGCTAAGTTGTATCCCCTGGCACAACCTTTGGAAACAATCGATGCACGACAGATAGAGGATGTGCTAAAGAGCAGTCCCTTTGTCAACGACGCCCAGTGCTATAAGACTCAGAGTGGACAGGTGTGCATACAACTCACCCAGCGCACACCGGTGATGAGAGTAAAGGCCGACAATGGTGATGACTATTATGTGGATAACCATGGCGGAGTGATGCCGAATACCAAATATTGCTCGGAGATTATGATAGCCACGGGCAAGGTAAACCGCAATTATGCATGCAAGGTGCTCACAAAACTGGGGAACACCATTGTCAACGATAAGTTTTGGCGCAATCAGATAGTACAGGTGAATGTGCTTGCCGACGGAACGGTGGAACTCGTCCCGCGCGTAGGCGAACATATTATCTATATAGGCTATCCCAACGGACTGAAAGAAAAGTTGGCACGACTCGAAAAATTCTATCGCTATGGCCTGTCCAAGGCAGGATGGAATAAATACTCATATATAAATCTCGCATTTGAGAATCAGATAATTTGCAAAAAGAAACAAAATAATAATATATAATGGCAGCAAAGGATTTTATCGTAGCAATTGAACTTGGTTCATCCAAGGTGACAGGTATCGCCGGTCGCAAGAACCTGGACGGTAGCATAAGTGTATTGGCTGTTGTCAAGGAGGAATCGTCCTCGTTTATCCGAAAGGGCGTAGTATATAACATTGACAAGACTGCTCTGTGCATATCAAGCATAATAAAGAAATTGACCAACCAACTCAAGACCGAAATCACTCAGGTGTATGTGGGCGTGGGTGGTCAGTCCATACGCAGTGTGAGAAATGTAATCGCCAAGGAATTGCCTCTTGCTACAAAGGTTACCCAGGAGATGGTAATCGACTTGATGGATGCAAACAGTGCGATGAAATATTCCGACCAGGAGATTCTTGATGTTGCCCAGCAGGAATACAAGGTTGACTCTCAATATCAGACAGACCCCGTAGGAATTCAGTGTTCTCATATCGAGGGCAATTTCCTGAATATCCTTCAGAGAAATACATTCTATAAGAATCTCAACAAGTGCTTCGAAACTATCAATGTTAATGTTGCTGAGATGTATATCTCTCCCATAGCCCTCGCCGATAGTGTCCTCACCGAGGCTGAGAAGCGCTCGGGATGCGCATTGGTTGATTTGGGTGCCGATACAACTACCGTGTCGGTATATAGCAAGAATATCTTGCGCCATCTGGCTGTCATCCCTCTTGGTAGCAATAATATCACCAAGGATATCGCCTCGCTGCAGATGGAGGAGGCCGACGCCGAAAAGATGAAGCTGAAGTATGCATCGGCATATACTGAAAATGCGGATATCGACAATAATCTTCAATTGCCTATTGATAGCGACAGAAATGTCGATCTGCGCAAGTTTATCGAGATTGTCGAAAGCCGTTTGGAGGAAATCATTGCTAATGTATGGTATCAGGTGCCTGCTGAATACAGTGACAAATTGCTCGGTGGAATAATTCTCACCGGTGGTGGTTCCAACTTGAAGAATATCGACAAGGCGTTCACCAATCACACTCATATCGACAAGATTCGTATTGCGAAGTTTGTCACTCATACTGTTACGTCGTCTAATGCCGACATCAATGCCAAGAATGGTATGATGAACACCATCCTCGGTCTTCTTATCAAGGGCGACCGCAATTGTGCCGGTGGCGAGGTGGATCCCAACAATCTCTTCGCTCAGCGTCAGGAGGATAATATTGCTGCCACATTAGGTCGTACCGACATGCCACGCAAGCAAGGTGTTGTTCCTACCGAGGCCGAGAAGCGCCAGCAGGAAGAGGAACTAAGACGCAAGGAAGAGGAGGCTCGACGCAAGAAAGAGGAGGAGGAACGCCAGGAGCATGAGCGCCAGGAGGAGGAAGCACGCCGCTTGGCTCAAGAGAGAAAAGAGAACAGTCCGCTCAACAAGGGTTTGAAGTGGTTTAAGAAAATGAGTAAGATACTTACAGAAGAAGAATAAAAAAATAAAGATATGGCAGACAATAATATTCCAATTGTTGACTTTGGACTTCCTGAAAAGGAGCATAGTATAATCAAGGTCATTGGTGTAGGAGGTGGCGGTGGCAATGCTGTCAACCACATGTATCGCGAGGGCATTCACGATGTGTCCTTCGTGTTGTGCAACACCGATAATCAGGCTCTCAACGATTCTCCTGTGCCTGTGCATCTGCAATTAGGCAAGGAAGGACTTGGAGCGGGAAATAAACCGGAAAAGGCTCGTCAGGCTGCTGAAGAGAGTATTGACGATATCAAAAATATGCTTGATGACGGTACGAGAATGACTTTCATCACAGCTGGTATGGGTGGTGGCACTGGCACTGGTGCTGCTCCTGTCATTGCCCGTGTGTCAAAGGAGATGGGCATTCTTACGGTGGGAATTGTAACTATTCCTTTCCGATTCGAGGGCGACCGCAAGATCGACCAGGCTCTTGATGGCGTTGAGGAGATGTCTAAGCATGTTGACGCCTTGCTTGTCATCAACAATGAGCGTTTGCGCGAGATATATCCTAATCTCACCGTTCTCGATGCCTTTGGCAAGGCCGACGACACATTGAGTGTAGCGGCTAAGAGTATCGCCGAGATTATCACTGTTCATGGTCTTATCAACCTCGACTTCAACGACGTAAAGACTGTGCTCAAGGATGGTGGCGTGGCGATTATGTCAACAGGATACGGTGAAGGTGAGGGACGCGTGAAGAAGGCTATCGACGATGCTCTCAACTCTCCGCTGCTCAACGACAACGACGTGTTCAATTCCAAAAAGATTCTGCTCTCTATCTCCTTCTGCGGACAGAAGGATGGCAAGGACAGTTTGATGATGGAAGAGATGAACGACGTCAACGACTTTATGGCTAAGTTTGGTGACTTCGAAATCAAGTGGGGACTCGCCACTGACCCGGAGCTTGGCAAGAAGGTCAAGGTCACTATCCTTGCCACTGGTTTTGGTATCGAGAATATCGACATCATGCATGGACATGCCCGTCGCCATACTCAGGAAGAGGCTAAGCGTATTGCCGAGGAGCAGGAGAAAGAGGCTGAGCGTCAGGAACGTCGCCAGCGCTACTATGGCAATGAGGGCAACAACCTCAAGTATAAGCGTCCTGCACACATCTATCTCTTCCATGCCGAGGATCTCGACAACGACAATGTTATTGCCAAGGTGGAGACATCGCCTACCTACAAGCGTACGAAGGAGATTCTCGAGAGTATCCACAACCAGAGTGTGGGTGTGGAGAAGACTGAGGAAACCTCAACTGACGACAAGCAGGACGAGGATATACAAGGAACAATTAAATTCGCATAATTATTATGGAACTATTTGAAAAAGTTAGTAAGGACATCGTTGCGGCAATGAAGGCTAAGGACAAGGTCACCCTGGAGGCATTGCGCAATATTAAGAAAGTGTTTATCGAAGCAAAGACAGCACCGGGAGCTAACGACACTCTCGATGATGCTGCAGCACTCAAGATACTGCAGAAACTGGCAAAGCAAGGACATGATTCTGCTGATTTATATACACAACAGAATCGTCCCGACCTCGCAGAGGCTGAGATGGCACAGGTGAAGGTGATTGAAAGTTATCTGCCTAAGGCTTTGTCGGCTGAGGAGATTGAGGCTGCAGTAAAGGAGATCATTGCCCAGACTGGTGCTTCGAGCATCAAGGAGATGGGTAAGGTGATGGGTGTTGCCAGCAAGCAACTTGCAGGCAAGGCTGATGGAAAGGCCATCTCTGATATTGTGAAGAAACTCCTTGCCTAAAATTTCTTCAACAAGAAATTGAAATTTATTCTCATATAAACGCCGAGGGCCCAGCTCACGGCGTTTTCTTTTATATTATTGAATACATCCCCATGAATACCCCATGCAAACCCCTTACCGAGGTCTTGTGAATACCCCATGTGGGCTGTTATCATCTTCGGCTTGTCGAGCAGATAGGATTTGTCTTCTATTCCCATTGCCCCATAAAGCGGATTGCCTAGAATACTGATAAAGTCCTTGCACCACCAGTATCCTCCGCTGATGTCAAATTTCCACAGGCGCATCGAGGCTGTTCCCAATAGTCCGTATCCCTTGTCAAATGGCAGCATGTCTCCCGCCACTTGTTTGTAATACACGCCACATGCCTCAAGGTTTATCCATGGCACAATACTGTTGAGCGTGTTCAGGGTCACACCCACTCCTCCTGCCGCATTCATCCATGTCTTCACCTGGCGCTCTTCTGCCTCGGTGTTGATTTCTCCTCCTCTGTGCTGGAATATTGTCTGCACTGGGAAATAAACATGCAGACGCGAGTCACTGCTGTTGGCAAGCAGGCGGAGGGATGTTCCAAACGAAAAACTCTCCTGATGGGTGTCGTTGCGATATATGAAACTCTCCCAGTTTATCCATGAGTCTAACTTAAGACGTGGAGCGTCCCAAATCACCTGAAAACCTGTTTCGGGGTCTCCCGACAGTCCCATCTCGTAGTTGTAGAGTGGTGCGATGAGATTATGATTGTTGTGCCCATATAGAGTACCGAGAATCAGACTCAGACGCTTTGTCGGGTCAATCTGTACTCTAAAAAAGGGCAGTATGTGAAATCCTTTTTGGTATTGGTCTCCATGCCACTCCGGCATGTCGCTATAGTTGAAATTGGGATATTTTGTAGCACCCCAATAGTGTATCATATAGGCTCCCACATCCACCCTCAGGTTCTTGAGTGGTTGGTAGCTCACTGATGGTTTTACCCAAAATCCCGGTAGGGTGTAGCCTTTGGATATCTCACTCTCGTATTCGTTGTTTTTGAAGAAGTTAAGATTATCAACATTAATCTTAAGGTTTCCTACTTCTGTTGTGTCTATGATATGTTCCTCCTCAAAAAGAATCGAGTCTCTTTGAGCGAAAGAAGTCACGGCAAGTGACAATACCACTGCCGTGACCTTTAATCTTAATATGATTCCTTTGTATAATCTCATTTACAGTAATTCCATAGTATCGGTTGCAATCATCAGTTCCTCGTCGGTAGGAATGATGCATACAGTCACCTTGGAATCTGCTGTAGAGATCACCTTCTCAACACCACGCAGACCCTTGTTCAATTCCTTGTCGATCTTCACACCAAGGAACTCCAGACCTTCGCATGCCTCCTGACGGGTGCTCCACTGGTTTTCACCAACACCTGCTGTAAATACAATGATGTCAACACCACCCATCGCTGCTGCATAAGCACCGATATACTTCTTGATGCGGTAGTTGTACATCTTCATCGACAGTATAGCCTTCGGGTCGCCTTTCTCGCAGGCTGCCTCCACCTCACGCATGTCTGATGACAATTCCGTGATACCAAGCACACCGCTCTTCTTGTTCAGAAGGTCGGAGATACCGTCGGCATCAAGATTGAGCTTCTTCTGCAGGAATGCAACAGCACCACCGTCGATGTCACCGGAACGTGTACCCATCATCACTCCCTCAAGAGGGGTGAGACCCATAGATGTGTCAACACACTTGCCTCCGTCAACAGCTGCAATCGAAGCGCCATTACCGATGTGGCAGGTGATGATCTTCTTCTCTTCGGGCTTTACTCCAAGGAAGTCGCATACGCGCTTTGCCACGTATCTGTGACTTGTACCGTGGAATCCGTAGCGACGGATGCCATATTTCTCATACAGTTCGTAGGGCACGGCATACATATAGGCATAGTCGGGCATTGTCTGATGGAAGGCAGTGTCGAACACTCCCACCTGTGGCAGACCGGGCATCAGTTCGCTAACAGCCTTCACTCCCTTGAGGTTGGCGGGATTGTGCAGGGGTGCAAGGTCGCTGCACTCCTCAAATACTTTCAACACCTCATCGGTGAGTTTAACGCTCTTGTTAAACTTCTCGCCTCCGTGCACCATACGATGGCCTACGGCATCAATCTCTTTGAGATCTTTGATGACACCAATTTCCGGGTCGGTGAGCAGTGAGAAGATAAACTTCACACCCTCTGTATGCTCGGGGATGTCGTGCATTATCTGCTTCTTCTCTCCGTTAGCCAGTTTAACCTTGACGAATGCACCGTCCAATCCTACTCTCTCTGCACCTCCAGAGGTCATCACCTCTTTGGTGTCCATGTTGTAGAGCGCATACTTGATAGATGAGCTTCCACAGTTTAGCACTAAAATCTTCATGACTTTTTTAAATGAAATTTACTTACTTCTTCTTCGCATCCATTGCCTGGCAAGCTGTGATTGCCACCATCTTATAGATGTCATCCACTGAACAGCCTCGGGAGAGGTCGTTGACAGGACGGGCTATACCCTGGAGAATTGGACCTAAAGCAGTGGCGCCACCAAGACGCTCCACCAACTTATAGGAGATGTTGCCTACCTCAAGACATGGCACTACCAATACATTGGCATGGCCGGCAATCTTACTTCCTGGAGCCTTCTTCTCACCTACTGCCGGTACAAGAGAAGCATCTGCCTGCAACTCGCCGTCAATCTTCAATGACGGGTCAAGTTCCTTGGCAAGGCGAGTGGCTTCTACCACCTTATCCACTACCTCGTGACTCGCACTTCCCTTGGTCGAGAAACTCAACATGGCCACTCTGGGCTCCTCAAATCCTGCAACACTCTTGGCTGTCTGGGCTGTACATACAGCAATCTGTGCCAACTGAGCTGCGTCGGGCATAGGAGTAACGGCAACATCACCCATCACGATAATACCATTCTCGCCATACTGAGGCTTGTCAGTGATGAGCAGCATGGCACCGCTCACACATGATATGCCAGGGGCACACTTGATAATCTGCAGGGCAGGACGCAATGTGTCGCCTGTAGTACTCAGCGCACCACTGATCTGTCCGTCAGCACCTTCGGTCTTAATAATCATACATCCCAGGTACAGAGGATTCTTTACCAACTCGCGGGCTTTCTCGATAGTCATGCCCTTCTTCTTGCGCAGTTCGGCAAGCAAGGTGGCATATTCCTCAGCCTTGGGGTTATTCTCTGGGTCAATCAGCGTTGCCTTGTCAATATTGGTCAATCCCCATTCCTTGGCCAATTTGTGCACCTCCTCGGGATTACCGATGAGGATAAGGTCGGCCACATCGTCAGCCAGAACTCTGTCTGCTGCTCTTAACGTACGTTCCTCGGTGGCTTCGGGGAGTACGATGCGCTGCTTGTTACTCTTGGCGCGCTCAATGATTTTTTGAACTAAATCCATAGTTTGTTTCTTAAATATGTTTTTTTGTAATCTTTACTTTGCAATTTCACGTTGCAAAAGTAAGAAAAAAAATCGAGAATATCTTAAAATCCATCATTTTTTTATTATTTTTATATATTCAGCTTTTATCCACAGACTTTTTTATCCACAGATTATCACAGATTATTTTTAATCCACTGACTTTTTTGTCCACAGATTATCACAGATTTCCACAGATTATTAAATATCAAAGATATTTTGATTATCACAGATTTCATTCTTCATTTAAAATGTATTCTTCATTCTTCATTTTTTTGGCACGGAAATCCACGGCTTTTTCAAAGTCACGGCTTAGCTCCGCATAGAAATAATCCACGGCACTTCGTGGTTACGGCTTGCTTGCGCAAGTTCGCTGCTTAGTTTGTTTTTCTGCGCAAACGAGCCGTGTCTATACTTTGTATAGCCTTAAGGCAAATTAAGCCATTCCATCGCTCAGCCCAGCCGTGTCTTTTTAAGCCGTGTCCATCCGTGCCTAAATCATCCATCATCAATAACCCATCTCCTTGTGCGTCAGCCGCGCCTTCGGCGCATAAACAATCGCAACTCTGTTGCGTAAAACTCTACGAGCAACCCCGCAGGGGCGAGAGCTTGTTTGTGAGTACGGAACAGCCGGTTTACCGGTTGGAGCCCTCTCCTGAGGAGAGGGGGCCGGGGGAGAGGTGGAGCCTCTCCTAGCAGGAGAGGACGGGTGAGGTAGAAAAAACCTTCAGCTGTCCCCGGCTGAGCTAGAAAAGACATTTTGTGGTCTATCTCCAGTTCTTCATTTAAAATGTATTCTTCATTCTTCATTTTAAAAAGCATTTTCAAACCTTAAAAAATATAAAAATATTCCTATATTATAAGGTGGTAGAAAGTTTTTTGTTTACTTTTGCACCCAAATTTATAAATGTACAAAGGATTATGCAGAAAAATCTTGTAATAGTAGAGTCTCCTGCCAAGGCGAAGACTATTGAAAAGTTTCTCGGTGATGACTTTAAGGTTATGTCGAGCTATGGTCATATCAGAGACTTGAAGAAAAAGGAAATAAGTATAGATATGGATACCTTGCAGCCTTCCTACGAAATACCCGAGGAAAAGGTAAAGGTGGTGAAGGAACTTAAGGCTAATGCCAAAACTGCCGAAAAGGTATGGTTGGCTTCCGATGAGGACCGCGAGGGAGAGTCTATATCCTGGCACTTGTGCGAGGTGCTCGGACTTGACGAGAAAAAGACAAGCCGTATCGTATTCCACGAAATCACAAAACCCGCCATTCTTGAGGCTATCAAGAATCCACGACATATCGACATGAATCTCGTTAATGCACAACAGGCTCGACGTGTCCTCGACCGCATTGTGGGATTCAAGTTGTCACCGGTATTGTGGCGCAAGGTTAAACCTGCACTCTCCGCCGGTCGTGTCCAGAGTGTTGCCGTCCGACTTATCGTTGAGCGTGAAAGGGAAATACAAAACTTCAAGAGCGAGTCTTATTACAGAATAAATGCCATCTTTGCCGTGGAGGACAAGGATGGGGCAATGTCTGAGGTAAAGGCCGAACTGCCTGCTAGGTTTAAGAGTCGCGACGAAGTGCTGGCTTTCCTCGACAAATGTCAGCAGGCTGAGTTCAAGGCGGATGCCGTTACTAAGAAACCATTAAAGCGCTCTCCGGCTCCTCCCTTCACTACATCTACATTGCAGCAGGAGGCCGCACGTAAGTTGGGATTCACTGTGTCTCAGACAATGACTATCGCCCAGCACTTGTATGAAAACGGTAAGATCACCTACATGCGTACCGACTCTGTCAATCTTTCTGCATTGTGTATCAACGGCAGCAAGGAAGAGATATGCCAACTGTGGGGCGACAAGTATAGTAAACCACGACAGTTCCACACTCAGTCCAAAGGTGCACAGGAGGCTCACGAGGCAATCCGTCCTACCGATATGACAGCTTCTACCATTGAGGGACGTGCCCAGGAAAAACGTCTCTATGAACTTATTTGGAAGCGCACCATTGCCAGTCAGATGGCTGATGCCGAGATCGAGAAGACTACTGTCAATATCTCGGGCACTGGTCTCGATGAACAGTTTGTTGCAAATGGTGAGGTAGTGAAATTCGACGGATTTATTAAGGTATATCATGAATCTACTGATGATGACGAGCAGATGGATGCCGAGGGCACACGCATGCTTCCGCCGATATCTGAGGGACAACCCCTGCAACGACGCGAGGTGGCTGCATTGCAACGTTACACTCTCAGCCCGATGAGATACACCGAGGCTAGTCTTGTTCACAAACTTGAAGAATTGGGTATCGGACGTCCTTCTACCTACGCTCCTACGATTAGCACCATCCAGCAGCGCGAATATGTGCACAAGGGTGATAAGAAGGGCGAGGAACGACAGTTTGAGTCGATTGTGCTCAAGGGAAAGCAAATCACTGAGAAAACCCGTACCGAGATTACTGGCGGTGACAAGGGAAAACTCATGCCTACCGATATCGGTATTGTGGTGAACGACTTCCTCCTGCAGTATTTCCCCAGTATCATGGACTATAACTTCACTGCTAAGGTGGAACAGAAGTTTGACGAGATTGCCGAGGGTAATGAGAAATGGACCGACATGATGCGTGATTTCTATAAGGATTTCGAACCGGTTGTGGAGAACACTATGAATATCCGTGCTGAGCATAAGGCTGGAGAACGACAGTTGGGCTTCGACACAAAGAGCAACAAACCGGTATATGTGAAAATCGGACGCTTCGGACCGGTTGTCCAGATTGGTGATGCCGAGGACAAGGAAAAACCAAAGTTTGCTCAGCTGCCGTCTGAATATAGTATGGAGAGTATCACTCTCGAGGAGGCATTGGAACTGTTTAAACTCCCGCGCGATCTCGGCAAATTCGAGGGCAAGACGGTTTCCGTAGGAACTGGTCGCTTCGGTCCTTATATTCTCCACGACAAGAAATACGTGTCCGTTCCTAAGGAGATGGATCCTTATACCATTTCTCTCGATGATGCCGTGGCTCTCATCAATGGTAAGCGCCAACAGGAGCAGCAACGTCATATCAAGAGTTTTGAGGAAGATCCCAAGATGGAGGTCCTTAATGGAAGATATGGACCTTATATACAATATGATGGCACCAACTATCGTCTGCCTAAGAATATGCACGACAGGGCTGCCCAACTCACATACGAGGAATGTAAGAACATTATTGACTCTACTCCTGTTAAGAAGAAATGAAAAGGATAATCCTCATCGGCTATATGGGAGCCGGAAAAACTACGGTTGGCAAGGCTCTGTCTAAACAGATGGGACTGCCCTTCTACGACCTCGACTGGTATATCGAAAGCCGTATGCACAAAACTGTTCCGCAGATTTTTGCAGAAAGGGGCGAAGAGGGCTTCAGGTTGATTGAGCGCAACATGCTTCACGAGGTGGCGGAGTTTGAAAATGTCATCATCAGTTGTGGGGGAGGCACTCCGTGCTTCTTCGACAATATGGATTATATGAACGGGCAGGGGGATGTCATCTATCTCAAGGCCTCGCCCGAAGTGCTCTACAAGCACTTGCTCATGGGGAAAACCGAGCGACCTCTACTCAAAAACAAAACTCCCGAACAGCTCATCTGCTTCATCAAGGAGCAATTGCAAATACGCGAACCTTTTTACTCTAAGGCCAAGTATGTGCTCGATGTCAGTTTAATGGACAATTATGAGAAAATTCAAATATCAGTAACTAATATATTAGATCTAATCGGACAAGAATGAAAAAGTGGACTATAGAAGACTCGAAAGAGCTCTACAACATCAATGGTTGGGGCACCTCCTATTTTGGTATTAATGAAGAAGGTGATGTCTATGTCACACCTTGTAAAAACGACACCCAAATCGACATCCGTGAAGTGATGGACGAACTGGCGCTTCGTGACGTCACTACACCTGTGCTTTTGAGATTCCCGGACATTCTCGACAATCGTATCGAGAAAACTAGCAGCTGCTTTAAAAAGGCTGCCGAGGAATATGAATACAAGGCTGAAAACTTTATAATATATCCGATTAAGACCAATCAGATGCAACCGGTGGTCGAGGAGATTATCAGTCATGGACGAAAGTTTAACCTCGGTCTTGAGGCGGGTTCCAAACCCGAACTCCATGCGGTTATTGCTGTGCAATGCCAAAGCGACTCGCTCATTATCTGTAATGGATATAAGGACCAAAGCTATATCGAACTCGCTCTCCTCGCTCAGAAAATGGGCAAGAGGATCTTCATCGTGGTCGAGAAACCTAATGAACTGGAACTGATCGCACGCGAGGCAAAAAAACTGAATGTCAGGCCTAATCTCGGTATTCGTATCAAACTGGCTTCTTCCGGTAGTGGCAAATGGGAGGAAAGTGGGGGAGATGCTAGTAAGTTTGGACTCACCAGCACCGAACTCTTGGAGGCGCTCGAACTCCTCGACAAGAAGGGTATGCGCGACTGCCTCCGTCTGATTCATTTCCATATCGGTAGCCAAATAACTAAGATTCGTCGTATTCAGGCTGCTTTGCGCGAGGCATCGATGTTCTATGTACAGCTCCACAAGATGGGATATAATGTGGATTTCGTGGATTGCGGCGGTGGACTCGGTGTTGACTATGACGGCACTCGCTCTCCTAGTAGCGAGAGTTCGGTCAACTACTCCATCCAAGAGTATGTCAACGACTGTATCTATACTTTCGTAGATGCTGCCAACAAGCACGACCTTCCTCATCCTAATCTTATCACCGAGAGTGGACGCTCTCTTACTGCCCATCACTCGGTGCTCGTCATCGATGTTCTCGAAACGGCTTCTCTGCCCGAGATGCCCGAGGAATATGAGCCTGATGAGAACAGTCATCAGTTGGTCAAGGACCTCTATGATATCTGGGATAACCTCAATCCGCGCTCTATGCTCGAGGACTGGCATGATGCCGAACAGATACGTGAAGAATGTCTCGACCTCTTCACCCACGGACTCGTGGATCTCAAGACTCGTGCCGAGATCGAGAGTATGTACTGGAGTGTATGCCATGAGATAAATATCCTGGCAAAGCATCTCAAGCATACTCCTGAGGAATTGATGAATCTCGACAAACTGCTTGCCGACAAGTATTTCTGCAATTTCTCGCTCTTCCAGTCACTGCCCGACTCATGGGCTATCGACCAACTCTTCCCGATTATGCCTATACAAAGGCTCAACGAGCGACCCACACGCAGTGCAACGCTTCAGGACATCACTTGCGACAGCGACGGAAAGATTGCCAACTTCGTCACCAATCGCAACAACTCTCATATCCTGCCCGTTCACACCCTGCGCAAGAGCGAACCGTATTATCTCGGTGTGTTCCTCGTGGGAGCTTATCAGGAGATTCTTGGTGATATGCACAATCTCTTTGGCGACACCACTGCCGTCCATGTCAGCGTGAAGGACGACCACTATCACATCGACCAGGTGATTGATGGCGAAACAGTGGCTGAGGTGCTCGACTATGTGCAGTACGACCCCAAGAAACTTGTTCGCCAGTTGGAGATATGGGTCACTAAGAGTGTCAAGGCTGGCAAGATAACTCTTGAGGAGGGCAAGGAGTTCCTCTCTAATTATCGTTCCGGTCTATATGGATATACATATTTAGAATAACTATGAATAAAGATATTATTAATATTATAAAGGTAGGAGGGGCAGTTGTAGAGGATGAAACTCAACTGTCCCGTCTTCTTTCCGATTTCTCATCGGTAGAAGGCAAGAAAGTACTTGTGCATGGAGGTGGCCGTCGTGCCACCAAGGTGGCTGCACAACTGGGTATAGAAACTAAAATGGTGAATGGACGTCGTATCACCGACGCCGACATGCTCGAAGTGGTAACAATGGTGTATGGCGGACTCGTTAACAAGAATGTGGTGGCAAAACTTCAGGCTGCTGGTGTCAATGCCCTCGGTCTTACTGGTGCTGATGTGGATGTCATCCGCTCTCACAAGCGCCCCCTGAAAAATGGTATCGACTATGGTTTTGTGGGGGATGTGGATAAGGCCGACGGCCGTATGCTATCTACCCTCATCGAGGCTGGCATCACTCCCGTCATGGCACCACTCACCCACAACGGACAAGGTAATATCCTCAATACCAATGCCGACACCATCGCTGCCGAAACGGCAAAGGCTCTTGCTCCTTATTATGATGTCACTCTCACTTTCTGTTTTGAGAAAAAGGGTGTCCTGTCTAATCCTGATGACGACGATAGTGTCATCCCTGTTATCACCCGCGAAGATTTCAATCGTTATGTCGCCGACGGAACGATTGCCGGCGGTATGATTCCCAAGATAGAGAATGCCCTCGATGCCATTCAGGCGGGAGTGAACAAAGTGGTCATCACCAAGGCTGATGCCCTCGGACAAGACTCCGGAACAGTTATTATCTAATTTATATATTTTAACATAATCAAGTGTAACAAAACCCCTTTTCAATCGTCTTCCAAATAGAGAGATGGAAAAAATCAGCTTTCGCAACGATATCCTGCCACTGAAGAACAAGCTCTTCAGATTGGCTCTCCGCATCACTCTCAACAACGCGGAGGCAGAGGATATTGTTCAGGAAACACTGATAAAGGTGTGGAAAAAGCAAGACTCTTGGAATGAGATAGAATCCATTGAGGCCTTCTGCTACTCCATCTGCCGAAATCTCGCTCTCGACCGTATAAAACGCGCCGACAATCTCAGCGAGAGTCTTGATGAGACACAATATATGGCAGCCGACACATCTTATTCATCTAACCCGGAAGTGATGGTGCAAATGAGCGAAAGAGTGAAGCTCGTAAAACACCTGATCGACCATTTGCCGGAGAAGCAAAAAAGCGTCATTCAGCTCAGGGACTTCGAGGGCAGGAGCTACAAGGAAATTGCAAATGTAATGCAGATGACCGAAGAACAGGTGAAAGTCACTTTGTTTAGGGCTCGACAAACGATTAAAAAGAAATTTTCAGAAACAGATGATTATGGACTATAAGTATATTGAACAGTTGCTCGAACGCTATTGGGATTGCGAGACCACCAATGAGGAGGAATCAATCCTGCGCACCTTCTTTAGCCAGAAGGACGTACCTGCACGACTTCTAAAATACCGCAGTCTGTTTGAATATCAGAAACAGGCAGCCAGCGAATCGCCTCTCGGAGATGATTTCGACAAAAAGGTGCTTGCTGCCATCTACGACGACATTGAGGATAATCCAAAGGTGGTGAAGGCCAAGGTGGTGTCATTCGGTTCTTATCTCAAACCGATCTTCAAGGCTGCTGCTGTCGTGGCTATGGTGCTCACCATTGGGGATGCCGCCCAGTGGTCGATGGGCTATCGCCCCCAGGAACCTGCCGCACCCCAGATGCTTGCTGCCGACACTGCCAAAATCGACAACGGAATGGTTACGGCTGGCGTCGATCAAACAGTCACCGACTCTATTGCCGTCAAGAGTATCAAGACGATGTCCGACTCGATAAAGCCCGAGATCGCCGTCGAGCACAACATTAGATAATTTCTATGCTTTCTCTATAATATTAAATCATGTTTAGTAAAACAAAAAAGAAACTGTGAAGTTTCTGTTCTCTCAAATTTTTCATAACATACTAACATTGTAAGGGGTCGCTTCTTTTAGCGACCCCTCTTCTTTGTCCATATATTCAATTGGAATAGAGCCGGAATAAAAATACACATCGAGAATACTACACTCATCCACACCGCATTCTCATTTCCTCCAAAAATATCCACCAGTTTTGTCTCATCTCCGGGATAAGCCACAGTCATAAGATAAGCCACCGTATTATTAGCCCAATGGAACACCACCCCGGGCACGATGCTTCCCGTCCTCATATACAGCCATCCCATCAGCCATCCCATCAGAAAAGCATGGGGCATCTGCGCGGGATTGGCATGCACAAGTGCAAACATTATCGCTGATATACATATCGCTCCCCATTTACTCCTCATCCCCGAAAGTAGCTTTCTCAATATAGCTCCCCTGAACACCACTTCCTCCACCACGGGCGCCAACAATGCTATCACAAAATATCCACCGGGGGTGGAGATTATCTTTTGTAATGTATCTCCGGCTGTGTCGGGCAATGCGGGCATCTGCTCCTGTAGCCACACCGACGGTATCACCACTCCAATGGCAGCTACTCCACTCCATATCAGCGTTGCCCATGGCTTCGATTGAATGTAGGTCTTGCCCACGGGTGTCCATTTCCTCCACAGGAATAATAGCAGGGTGATGATACTTGCCGTGGCGGATATTGCCACCAGCATTATCGGGTCGTCGGGCTGCAATCCGAATGGTTTGCCCAATAATGTTCCAAACGATACTATTATCTGTATGGCGGCGAAAGCCACCAAATACAGTATCACGTCATAAGCTGTCTTTTTCATTGTTCTATATTGTTCAAATCCTTGTTCAATTGTTCTACAAGTGCCTCGGGCGAATCAAATTTTCTCTCTTCGCGTATTTTCCTGAGGAATGCTATGCTTAGCGTGGAGCCATATAGATTGCCGGCGAAGTGGGGGATATGCACCTCGATGGTGGTGGCTGTACCGTTGAATGTAGGGCGCGTACCGATATTTAGCATGGCTCTCTCGCGGTTGATATCTCCCGCCTGGCTCCACACATCCACTGCATACACACCATTGGCTGGAATCAGTTTACTGCTGTCGTCGGGACGGATGTTGGCGGTTGGAAAACCGATTGTCCTGCCGATATGCTCGCCACCCACAACGGTGCCTGTCAACTGGTATTCCCTTCCCAAGCATCTCGTGGCGTCTTCTATCCTGCCTTCCTTCAGCATTCGTCTTATCGACGACGAACTCACATTGTTGCTGCCGTCGGTCAGTTCCTCGCCCTTAATCACCTCGATCCCTATTTCCTTGCCGTATCTCACGTAGTCCTCAAATCCCTCACTTCGGTTATGTCCAAACCGGTTGTCATATCCTGTCACGAGTATGCTTACTCCCAATTTTTCTTTGAGTGTATGCAGCATAAAGTCGTGTGCCGACTGGTTTGCCATCTCCCTGTCGAAGTGTAGCACCTCACATCTGTCGATGCCCGTAGCTTCCAACAACTGGGTTTTCTCCTCAAGAGTGGTCAGCATCTCCGGGCACCATTCCGGTTGCACCACCTGTCGTGGATGTCGGTCGAATGTGATGACGCACGCCTCCACGCCTCTCTCCCTCGCCACCTTCTTCAGCATATTTATAAGGTGGCAATGTCCTATATGCACTCCGTCAAAAAATCCTATTGTCGCAATCATATTACTTTTTTAACCTCCCCATTGCCCTCAGCAGTTCGCCTAAGATAAACACCGGCGATGTCCCTATGATAATCCACATCCAAGTCTCGAGGTCGAGTGGGGTAGTGCGGAACATCTTACCACCGAATTCCACTATCACCCATTGTCCCACAAGTATAATCGCCAGCACCAGCAGCAGTCCCTTGTCGGCCATCAGTCGATGGAAAGCCGTGCGGCAGCCACCGAGTGTCTTGGCATTCAGCAGGTTCCACCATTGCAACATCACGAATATCGTGAAGAATATCGTTAGTTCCCTCGGCGATACTCCCGCCACTCTCTCAAAATACCATAACAGGGCGAACATCAGTCCGAAGAACAATAATCCCACAATGGATATTGCCCATCCAATAGTGCGGTTGATGATGAAGTCGGTTTGCTTTCTGGGTTTCTTTCTCATCACGTCACTCTCCGGCGGCAGCGACGCAAGGGCCATTGCCGCAAAGGTGTCCATGATAAGGTTCACCCACAGCATCTGGGTGATGGTGAGGGGCAGTTCGGTGCCGATAAACGAGCCTCCTAACACGAGCAGTAGGGCAGTCACGTTCACCACCAACTGGAAGAAGATAAACCTCTGTATGTTGCGGTATAGCGAGCGTCCCCATTGCACTGCACTCACGATACTGCCAAACGAGTCGTCGATGAGTGTCATGTCGCTTGCGTTCTTCGCCACACTCGTTCCCGAACCTAATGACAATCCCACGTGGGCGTGATTCAGCGCCGGCGCATCGTTGGTGCCGTCGCCAGTCACTGCCACCACCTCTCCGTGCTTCTGCAGCATGTTCACCAGTCGTTGCTTGTCGGTGGGGCGTGCACGGCTCATCACCTTCAGGGCCTCCACTCTCTGATATGCCTCCTCGTCACTCAGCGCGGCAAAGTCTGGTCCTGTTATCTGTGCTCCGTCGGGAATGTCGTCATGCCATATTCCTATCTGTCGTGCTATCTCGATGGCGGTGGCTGATGTGTCGCCAGTCACTATCTTCACGTCTATTCCGGCCTTTGCGCACTCCCTCACTGCCCCGGGCACTTCCTCTCTCAGTGGGTCGCTGATGGCGGCAATGCCCTGCAATGTGAGAGCCTTTCCGCTGGTCTTCAGGTCGAAGGTGGATGTGTCTCCACTGATTTCCATATATGCGAATGCCAGTGTGCGCATGGCTTGCATCTGATAGTTGAGCAACTGTTGCTGTATCTTTTGCATTTGCTCGTCGTCGATGGCGCAATGGGCGGTAACTATCTCTGGGGCTCCCTTCACCATCACGTATCTCTTGCCCTCCAGGTCGATGATTGTTGCCATGTGCTTATGCTCGGTCGAGAACGGCAACTGCCACACCACATTTCCCTTCTGGCGCAGAAGATTATAATCCTCTCCCTGGTCTTTCAGCCATAGCAGCAATGCCGCCTCGGTGGGATTGCCTATGGTGTTGTCGCCGTCCAGTTCGGCGGTCGAGTTCACTGCCATGGCAATGTCGAGCAGTTTTCTGTCGTCATATATTCCCATGTCTCCCACCTGCATCTTGTTCTGTGTGAGAGTGCCCGTCTTGTCGGTACATATTACCGTCACTGCCCCCATCGTCTCGCAGGCGTGCAGCTTCCTCACAAGATTATTGCTTTTCAACATCCTCCTCATGTTCAGGGCAAGGGCAAGTGTCACTGCCATCGGCAGTCCTTCGGGCACTGCCATCACGATGAGCGTCACTGCCATCATAAAGTATTTCAGCACCACCTCTGCCATCTTCATGTATTCGGTGGAATGCCACAGGGGATTGGTCATGATGTCGTGACCGAGGAATCCCACGAATGCCAATACTGCCACAGCCGACCCAATCTTACTGATGAGCTTTGCCAGTCGGTCGAGCTGCATGTTCAATGGGGTCTTCACGGCGGTCATCTCGGTGGATTTCGTTGCCACCTTACCGATTTCTGTATTGTCGCCCACGGCAGTCACCTTCATCTTTCCGTGTCCGTTCATCACCATCGTCGAGCGCAATGCCGCATTCGAGGGATAGGTGGCTCCGTCGTTCTTCACCTCCACAAACTTTGATATTATCGGTTCGCCTGTGAGGGTTGACTCATCCAACTGCAGGTCGGTGGCCTCAAACAGTGTTCCGTCGGCTGGCACCTCGTCGCCCACGGCGAGTACAACTATGTCGCCCACCACAATCTCCCTCCGTGGTATCTCCACCACATGTCCCTCTCTCACCACCTTCACGGGTTGTTCCTCTCCCAGGGCAGTGAGTTCCTCAAATCGCTTTGCGGCATCTCTCTCGAAATAGAATCCCACGGTTGTTGCGAAGAATATGGCGAGGAATATGCCTATCGCCTCCACGTAGTCATTCTCGATGACGGCAAGACCCAACGATATGGCAGCTGCCACGAGTAGGATTTTGATGATTGGATCATTGTATTTTTCGAGATATAGTTTCCACATCGATGTGCGTTCAGGGGGAGTGAGTATATTCTCGCCCCATCGTTCCCTGTTTTCTATCACCTGTCCCTTCGACAGTCCTCTCACTTTATTTTCATCTTTCATTATCTATATGTTTTTGATTGCAAAATTACTAATAATATGGGAGAAAATGAGAAAAAACGCTTATTTTTAGTCTTTTTTGCAAAAAATATTTGGTTTTTTGCCAAAATACCCTTACCTTTGCACCCGAAATCATGCAACTGCCACTATTTTGACAGTATCAAATAGAGCAGTTTTATGTTTTTCATCGGGCTTTTAGCTCAGTTGGTTAGAGCAACAGACTCATAATCTGGAGGTCCTAGGTTCAAGCCCTAGATGGCCCACCTTTTTTGAAAAGCACTTGCGAGTTATCGCAAGTGCTTTTTTCTTTTCAAACTTGGTCATTTACAAACCATATTGGGCGGTTGGAGGATTGGATGTACCTTTGTTACTCAGATAATAATAAATCAACACTCGAAATTTTAATGCCATTAGAACACCCGATTCTTGTTACATTAGAACACTCTATTCTAATGTCATAAGAACACCCTATTCTAATGTCATAAGAACACCCGATCCTAATGTCATAAGAATACCCGATCCTAATGTCATAAGAACAGGGTATCCTAACGCTGGAAGAATAGCCCTTCCAGAGATTTATGAATCTCTGAGAAATTCAAGTTGGTCGAGCAGTGATACGTATGTTTTTATCGCATTGAATATTTCGGAAATACAGATATATTCATCGGCAGAGTGGGAACGCGACGATTCTCCCGGACCGAGTTTTAATGACGGGAAGGGCATAAGGGCCTGGTCGGAGAGGGTGGGGGAACCGAATGGGGTCATACCCATTGCCAGGCAACGCCTTACGATAGGATGCTCGGGGTCGATCCTTGATGAACTGAGGCGGAAAGAACGGGCATGGCACTCGCTCTTGAGATGCTTCTGCAGATATGAGAGCACAAACTCGTTGCGATAGAACTCATTGGTGCGGATGTCGATGGTGAAGTCGCACTTGTCGGGCACGACGTTGTGCTGTGTACCCGCATTCACGATGGTCACGGTCATCTTCGTAGGCCCGAGCAGGTCGCTCGTGCGGCGGAACTGGTGATTGCGTATCCATGCAATGTCGTCCATGGCGATATATAGGGCGTTTACTCCCTCATTGCGTGCGGCATGCCCCGACTTACCGTGTGCAGTGCAATCCACCACCATCAGTCCCTTCTCGGCAATGGCAGGCTGCATTCCCGTTGGCTCGCCTACAATGGCTACATCTATATTGGGCAACAGGGGTAGGGCTCGCTCAAAACCGTTCTTGCCCGACACCTCCTCCTCGGCCGAGGCAAGATACACCATGTTATATTTGCGATCGCGACGGTCGAGGATGTCAAATACCTGAAGCAGTGACACCAGTCCGCCACCGCAGTCATTGCTCCCGAGGCCATATAGCCGGTCGTAGGCAATGCCCGGTCGATAGGGGTCTCGTGTCCAGGTTGCAGCTGGTTTTACTGTGTCGATATGGGCATTGAGCAATAGCGTAGGCTTGCCCTCTTCGAAGTCATGGCAAAGGGCCCACACGTTGTTGGCCTCACGATGGGTGTCGAAGCCCATTTTGTCTATATAATCCTGCATGATGTCGGCAGCCAAAGACTCGTCGCGGCTTATTGACGGGGTTGCAATAAGTTGCTTGAGTAATCCTATAGCCCTCTCTGTATAATCGTTGTAGTTTATGTTCATCGTCGTTTTTTGGGACAAAGATAGTGCAAATTTTGCGGAATACAAAATAAAATCTTGAAAAGTTTTATTTTTATTCCCGAAATGCAGCCTATCTTATCAAAAGATACATAAAATTGCGCTAAATACAAAAAAAACTTGGATTTTGTTTTGTAGTTTGCTTAATTATTTGTATTTTTGCATTAAATTTTAAAATATATAGCGATGAAAATGAATTGTCATTTATCGGTTTTGGTGCACGAGCAGGCCAAGCAGTATGGCGACCGCGAGGAGATTATCTACAAGGAATTTGGAGGTTCTGAGTGGAAATCGCTATCGTGGAACCAACTGTCGGATACTGTTAAGCAAGTGTCGAACGCATTGCTGAATCTCGGTGTGAAGGTTCAGGAAAACATAGGTATCTTTTCAAATAACTGTGCCCAATATTTGTATTGCGACTTTGGAGCATGGGGGGTGAGGGCTGTGACTATCCCATTCTATGCCACGAGCAGTGAGCAGCAGATTCAGTTTATGGTGAACGATGCCTCTGTCCGCTTTCTCTTTGTGGGCGAACAGGAACAGTATGACAAGGCTCATCGCATCTTTGCCCTTTGTCCGACGCTGGAGCGTATCATCATCTTCGACAAGACGGTGCGTATCAGCAGTCATGACCCTAATGCCCTTTATTTTGAGGATTTCCTGAAACTGGGCGAGGGACTACCGAGACAGTCGGAGGTGGAGACTCTGCTGAAGCAGGCAAGTATGGATGATCTTGCAAACATATTATATACTAGTGGTACTACTGGCGACAGTAAGGGGGTGATGCTTAGTCATGAGCAGTATTATGCCGCCCTTAAGGGCAATCAAGAGGTGGTGCCAGTGGGTGAAGACGACCGTGTACTCAATTTCCTGCCCTTTGCCCATATCTTTGAGAAGGGATGGGCTCTGCTGGGTATGTCGGTGGGTGCAAGGATGATTGTAAACACCTATCCGCAGGAGGTGCAGCAGTCGATGAGAGAGACGAATCCCACGAGTATGTCGTCGGTGCCTCGATTCTGGGAGAAGGTATATACGGGTGTGATGGAGAAGATTGACAATGCCGGAGCTCTGCAGCGCAAGATATTCCAGAACGCTCTTCGCGTGGGTCGCAAGCATAATATCGAGTATCTGAGCCGTGGCAAGCGACCGCCCCTTATGCTTCATCTGGAATATGAGGCTATCGACAAAACTTTGTTCAGTATGGTGCGCAAGGAACTGGGGCTCACCAATCCCAATATATTCCCCACTGCCGGTGCGGCTATATCGCCAAACATTGAGGAATTTGTGCATGCCATCGGGCTGAACATGGTGGCGGGATACGGATTGACGGAGAGTCTTGCAACGGTGTCGTGCGACCAGTTGGACAAGGTTTACACCATCGGTTCAGTAGGACGTCCGCTTAGTGTCGTGGATGTGAAGATTAGCGACGAGGGTGAGGTGCTGCTCAAGGGAAAGACTATCACTAAGGGGTATTACAACCGTCCTGACCTCAACGACTCGACATTTACTGCCGACGGGTATTTCCGTACTGGCGACTGTGGATATCTGAAGGATGGCGAGCTATTCCTTACGGAGCGTATCAAGGATCTATTCAAGACATCCAACGGTAAATATATAGCTCCGCAGATGATTGAGTCGCTGTTGCTTGTAGATAAGTATATCGACCAGATTGCCATCATTGCCGACCAGCGCAAATTTGTGTCGGCATTGATAATACCTGAATATAGACTGCTTGAGGAGTATGCACGCAAGAATGGTATTGACTTCGAAACTCGTGAGGACTTGTGTGCCAACGAGAAGATTCATGACATGATGCATGAGAGAATAGAGACGCTGCAGCAGCAACTCGCACACTATGAGCAGGTGAAGAGGTTTACGCTCGTGGCTCATCATTTCAGTATGGAGAACGGTGAACTCACCAATACGCTCAAACTGAAACGCCGAGTGATCAACGAGAACTACAAGGCTGAGATTGAGAAGATGTATGAAGAGAGTTAACTCCTTGAACTACTTCAGAAGAATAGAAATAACAAAATGATAACAGCAGAACAACTGAAAGACGTGATGGAGCGCACTGAGGCACTCCACAGATACCTTGATATCGATCGAAAGAAGATTGAATTTGAGGAGGAAGACTTGCGCACACAGGCACCCGATTTTTGGGATGACCCCAAGCGTGCGGAAGAACAGATGAAAAAGGTGAAGTCGATAAAGAAATGGATTGACGGATATAACGAGGTGAAGTCGTGTGCCGACGAACTGCAGCTCGCCTTTGACTTCTATAAGGAGGAGATGGTGACAGAAGAGGAGGTGGACGACAACTATGCTAATGCATTGAAAGCTATTGAGGACCTCGAACTACGAAATATGCTTCGACAGAAAGAAGACCCAATGGATTGTGTGATGAAAATCAACTCTGGTGCTGGTGGTACCGAGAGTCAGGACTGGGCGTCGATGCTTATGAGAATGTATCAGAGATGGGCTGAGGCTCACGGACATAAGGTGACCATCTCCAACCTGCAGGACGGTGATGAGGCGGGTATCAAGAGTGTGACGATGGAGATTGAGGGAGGCGAGTTTGCATACGGATATCTGAAGAGCGAGAACGGTGTGCATCGTCTTGTGCGTGTATCCCCGTTTAATGCACAGGGCAAACGAATGACAAGCTTCGCGTCGGTTTTCGTGTCGCCTCTTGTGGATGATACTATCGAGGTGTATGTGGATCCATCAAAGGTTAGTTGGGACCTCTTCCGAAGTGGCGGTGCCGGTGGACAGAACGTCAACAAGGTGGAGACCGGTGTGCGCTTGAGATATCAGTATGTTGACCCTGATACTGGTGAGGAGGAGGAAATCCTTATCGAGAACACCGAGAGTAGAAAGCAGCTCGAAAACCGAAACAATGCCATGCGACTATTGAAATCACAACTCTATGACCGTGCGATGAAGAAGAGACTTGAGGCTCAGGCTAAGATTGAGGCTGGCAAGAAGAAGATTGAGTGGGGCAGTCAGATTAGGAGTTATGTGTTTGACGACCGTCGTGTGAAGGACCATCGCACTAATTATCAGACTACTGATGTGGATGGGGTGATGGACGGAAAAATCGATGGATTCATCAAAGCCTATCTGATGGAGTTCCCGGTGAATGATGAAGAATAATAACTAAAAAATATAATAACTATGAGCAAAAAGAATAATGCGCGCCGTGCCGCTTATCAAGCACGACAGGAGAAAGAAGGCAAGAAAGTGGTTAACTGGATTTTCGGGGTACTGATATTCCTCGCCCTGTGCTTTGTCGTCTATTCCGTGTGGATCATGATGTAATAGTTGGCAAATTGATGGTTATTAAGAGTTAACTATGGCATTAGAGATAGAAAGGAAGTTTCTGGTTGGTTCGACCGACTATAGGCAGATGGCATCCTCGAAGAGTCGAATTCGTCAGGGGTATATCTGTCGTGAGAGCGGAAGGACGGTCAGAATAAGAATACGAGATGGACGAGGGTTTCTCACTATCAAGGGACCCTCGCCCAACGGAATATCACGTTATGAGTTTGAGAAGGAGATTACTCTCGATGAGGCTGAACATCTCTTTGAGCTTTGCCAACCGGGGGTGATTGACAAGACTCGCTATCTCGTGCCTATGGCTGACGGACATGTGTTTGAGGTGGATGAGTTTTATGGGGAGAACGATGGTCTTGTGATTGCTGAGGTGGAACTGGCTGCCGAGGACGAGCCTTTTGAGCTTCCGACATTCATAGAGCGTGAGGTTACGGGCGACCGTCGCTACTATAACTCCCATCTCACCACTAATCCATATACTACCTGGAGTTGAATTTACACAGAGCCATGCCGATGAGGGCGGCAAGGGTAACTCCCGTGGCATTGGCTGCAAGGTCGATCCAATCGCCACTTCTGCGACCACCGGTGCAATACTCCTGAAGCAATTCGATGCAGCCACTCATGACGATGGGCATAAGCCATGCCCAGAGGAAGAGCCGCATGCGGTCGTATGTCCACTTGTGCTTTAGAAGATACTCAATCCACAGTATGCCGCAAGTGCCGCCATACATGGCTATGTGCACCCACTTGTCGATGAACGCCACCTCGTCGAGTTCGGTCTTAGGGGGAGTGAAAAACGACAGATACCATATCACAATAAATAAGAAAGAAGCCATAGGGTATTTTCTTATGGTTTGCTTTATTTTTATCGCTATTTCTTTCATTTTCTTGTTTATTTTATGTTAAATACCACTTATTGATACGTATTTTGCACGATTCTTTGCATTTTGGGTGCAAAATTAAGAAAATAATTGTAATTTTGCAAGCAAATTATAGAGAAATAGTAATATGTCACAAGAAGAAAGAGCAAAATTCGGCAGTAAGATGGGGGTAATACTCGCTACTGCCGGTTCGGCCATTGGTCTCGGTAATGTATGGCGATTTCCATATATGGCAGGTGAAAACGGTGGAGCCGCCTTTATTATCTTTTATATCCTGTGTGTGGTAATCCTTGGATTGCCATGTATGGTGAGCGAGTTTATTATCGGTCGTCATGCACAGGCTAACACTGCTCGGGCCTACAACAAGGTTTCCGGAAATAGGATATGGACTTTGGTGGGATGCCTGAGTGTGCTCACGGGATTTCTCATCACAAGCTATTATGCCGTGGTGTCGGGATGGTGTCTGCAGTATATATATGCATCGCTTATGGGACATCTTGATGGAGCCCCGGAGTATTTCAAACAGTATTTCGCCAATTTCTCTGCCGATCCCGTCAAACCGATAGTGTGGACAGTGGCGATACTTGGTATCACGCATCTCGTAATACAACATGGAGTGCGCGACGGTATAGAGAAAGCATCAAAGATGCTTATGCCCACACTCTTTGTACTGCTTCTTGTGCTGGTGGTGTCGTCGTGTATGTTGCCAAATGCCATTGCCGGTATTGAGTTTCTATTCAAACCGGATTTCTCGAAGGTGACTCCCGACGTACTGCTCGGTGCCCTCGGGCAGGCTTTCTACTCTATGAGTATCGGTATGGGATGCTTATGCACATACGCATCTTATTTCAGTCGTCAAACCAACCTCTTGCGTTCGGCTGTTCAGATTGGACTTATTGATACATTCGTAGCCATACTTGCCGGACTGATGATTTTCCCGGCTGCATTCTCGGTGGGAGTGAGTCCTGACAGTGGGCCTTCGCTCATCTTCATAACACTGCCGAATGTATTCCAACAGGCTTTTGGCGGTATGCCAGTGGTGGGATATGTCGTTTCGTTGTTGTTCTATGCTCTTCTCTCGCTTGCTGCTCTCACGTCGCTCATCTCACTGCATGAGGTGAGTACGGCTTTTTTCCATGAGGAGTTGCATATCGGTCGCAAGAAAGCTGCACTGATTGTTACGGCTTCGTGTAGCGTACTTGGAGCATTCTGTTCGTTGTCTCTTGGAGGATATGAGGTAATGAGTTTTTTGGGCAAGACACTGTTCGACATCTTCGACTTTGTCACTGGTCAGGTGTTCCTGCCGGTATGCGGGTTCCTCACATGTCTGTTGGTGGGATGGTATCTTCCACATAAGTTGGTGAGGGATGAGTTTACCAACTGGGGCACGCTCCGTGGCAAGTTCTTCCATATTTATCTCTTTGCTATCAAGTATCTTTGTCCGGCATGCATCTTAATCATCTTCTTACATCAATTAGGCTTGATATGATTTTTTATAATTATATAATAAGGTATGACTGAAGAAAAAAGAGGGAGCTTTGGCTCAAAGTTAGGTATGATCCTCGCCACGGCAGGATCGGCAGTAGGTCTTGGCAATGTGTGGCGATTCCCATATATGACAGGTGAGAATGGGGGGGCGGCCTTCATCCTAATATATATCTTGTTTATCTTCTTGCTCGGTCTTCCGGGTATGGTGAATGAGTTTATCATCGGTCGTCACTCAGCATCAAATGCTGCCCGAGCCTATCATAAGATGTCGCGCGGAAAACCATGGAAGGGAGTGGGATTGCTCGGTATCTTGTGCTCCACTATTATCCTCGGATTCTATTCGGTTGTGGCTGGATGGTGCCTGCAATATCTGTATGCCTCGATTGCAGGGCATATTGCGGGTGATGCCGACTATGTGAGCAGGTATTTTGTTGAGTTCTCGTCGAGTCCTATACGACCGGTATTGTGGGCTGTAGGATTTGTGCTGCTCACTCATCTGGTGATTATCAGAGGTGTGAAGAAGGGTATAGAGCGTATCTCCAAACTGCTCATGCCCACACTTTTCGTAATATTGATTATACTTGTCATTGCCTCGTGCTTGCTTCCCGGAGCAATGGCGGGAGTGGAATTTCTATTCAAACCCGATTTCTCGAAGATTACATCGGATGTCGTTTTGGCGGCTCTCGGACAGTCGTTCTTCTCACTAAGTCTTGGAACAGCATGCCTATGTACCTATGCTTCCTACTTCGGTCGAAATACCAACTTGTTGAAATCGGCAGTGCAGATATCAATCATAGACACCATCATAGCCATACTTGCCGGACTAATGATTTTTCCCGCTGCATTCTCGGTAGGAGTGAGTCCTGACAGTGGACCGTCGCTCGTGTTTATCACCCTTCCCAACGTATTCCAGCAGGCTTTTGCCTCAATGCCCGTGGTGGGATATGTCATCTCCATCCTTTTCTATGCCCTTCTTGCTGTGGCAGCCCTCACATCCACCATCTCAATGCATGAGATAGGTACGGCTTATTTCCACGAGGAATTGCATAAGCCACGCCCTGTGGCGGCATGGATAGTGACAGTGGGAGCATGTGTGATAGGCATTCTCAGTAGTTTGTCGTGTGGTGCATATAACCTGCAATTGCTTGGAATGTCGCTTATGGATTTCTTCGACTGCATTACAGCTCAATACATGATGCCCATCGGAGCCCTGATGACTAGTATATACATAGGGTGGGGGGCACGCACTGCAGTGGTCAATCGTGAGTTTACCAACTGCGGCACTGTCTATCGACGTCTCTTCCCCGTATATCTTTTCATGGTGCGGTTTATATGCCCCATCCTCATCATTATCGTCTTCCTCAATCAGTTGGAAGTGATATAAATAAAAAGACACTGAATCACAGAGCCATTATATGTCTGTAATTCAGTGTCTTTGTTTGTTTCATTGACTTCGTCGATTATTCATTCTTCAACTACCGAGAAGTCTTCCTTGCCAACTCCGCAGAGGGGGCATACCCAATCATCTGGAATGTCCTCAAATGCAGTTCCTGGTTCGATTCCGCCTTCGGGATCGCCTACTTCTGGGTCATACACCCAGCCACATGTGTCGCAAATGTACTTTTTCATTTTACTTGTCCTTTCTGTTTATTGAGTTAATAATCTGTTTAATGTGATAATAATCTGTTGATCTTATCATATATCTGTTCAGGCTTAATGCCATTCATACAGGCAAAGTCGCCACGACGGCAAGGTTTGTTGCCGAATATGCTGCAAGGGCGACAGGGGAGGTCGAGCTGTACGGCGTTGTCCTCGCTTTGATTCCATCCCATAAATCCCGCATAAGGATGGGTGGCTCCCCATATGCTTACTACCGGAGTGCCGGTGAGTGACGCCATGTGCATATTGGCACTGTCCATCGACACCATCACGTCGAGATGGCTCATAAGCACCAATTCCTGACGCATCGTGTCGAGGTGGTTACCTACGAAGATGCAATGAGAATGACGTGCACACCACTCCGGGAATGTGTGACTTTCATCTCGTCCACGTCCGAAGAGAAAGATGCGGCAATGTGGATTATTCTCCTCTATTAGGTCGATAACCCGCTCCATCATCTCGGGGGGATACACCTTGCCCTTATGGGCGGCAAAGGGGGCTATGCCAATCCATTGCTCTCCCTCGTTGCGCTTTCCGATGGCAGCAGGCAGAAGACTGAGGTCGCCACCTTCATTGCCGAAGATTGACGAAAACTGCAGTTTGACGGGATAGCCCAAACGGGCAAGCACCTCGGCATAGTTGTCAAACGATGTAGGTTGCTGCACCATCCGTTTGTCGGATGATGATGTGAGGGCACGCTTACCACTGCGATGCTTGTTGATGTGTGCCACTCGGAATCGCTCCATATTAAACCTCATGCGCAGGTAGGTTGAGCGCAGCACTCCGTGGAAATCAGCCACAGCGGTGGGTTTCTTGGCCACAAGACGACGATATAGGGCATTTAGTCCCTTGATGCCACGATATTCCCCCTTGATGTCAGCCTCCATAAAACTGACGTTGGGCGCAAGGTCGTCGAAGAATGGACGGGCGAAACCACGGCTCAACACGGTAATCCTTACATGGGGATAGGTCATTGCAAGGGAATACACCACGGGTACTGCCATGGCCACATCGCCCAAGGCAGAGAATCTAATAATAAGTATGTGTTCCTTCTTCATCGTTCTCTTTTCTCCTTCCTATTTTCACACCCTGAACTACTTAATTCTTTTTATATAGGATAGGGTTGGTAGAAGGGTCGTTATACATCTTCATCTGTCGATACACCTTCATGTATTTGCGTCCAGCCTCGATGTCCTCAAGCAGTTGGTCGATAGCAAGACCGAGATCCTGTTGCTGTTCGAGCAACACGTCGAGCTTTGCGGCACATTTTGCGCGGTGCTCGTCGTCGGCATCATTGCGTTCCACCTGTTCCCTCATGTGATAGATCTTGAGAGCCAGTATGGACAGACGGTCAATTGCCCATGCCGGACTCTCGGTGTTTAGTCGAGCCTCTGGCAAGGTTTTTACCTCACTATATTTATGCCTGAAATAACTGTCGATTTCCTCAACAAGGTCGGTGCGGTCCTGATTGCTGCGGTCGATACGCCTTTTCAGGTTGAGGGCTTCGATAGGGTCAATATGCGGGTCACGGATGATATCCTCAAAGTGCCACTGCACAGTGTCTATCCAACACTTCATATAGAGGTTGTAGTCGATGGTACCGCGCTCGTATGGATTGTTCATCGGGGTATCCACGTTGTCTGTGAGATGGTAGTCTCTTATTGCCTGTCCGAAGATCAGGTTGGAGTGTTCTGTAAATGACATTTTTTTCGTTTTCTTTTATTTTTTAGTGCAAATCTATAAAAACTTTCTGAAATAACCAACTATTTTGCGTTTTTTTTCATATAAAGGGGCGTTTTTTAAATACTTTTGTGTACTTTTGCGCCCGAAATGAAGATAATTGTAGATGATAAGATACCATATATACGTGAAGCGCTCGACCGAATGAATGCCGACGTGGAGTATATTCGTGGTGCCGACATTAAGCCTGCTGATGTGGCTGATGCCGACGCATTGATAGTGCGTACGCGCACTCGTTGCGACCGCCATTTGCTTGAGGGCAGTAGGGTGGAATTTGTGGCTACTGCCACTATCGGCATAGACCATCTCGACACTGAATGGCTCGATGAGGCTGGAATACACTGGGTGAATTGCCCGGGATGTAACGCATCTTCTGTCGGACAGTATGTAGAGACGTCACTCATGCGCCTAGGTATTACGTCGGGAGCAGTGGTGGGTATTGTGGGCTGCGGACATGTGGGGAAGGAAGTGGAGATTGTGTGTGAGCGTCTCGGACTGAAGACGATCATCAACGACCCGTATATTGATGACCACTCATACGTGTCGCTCGAAGAGGTGGTGAAACATGCTGATGTCATCACCTTCCATGTGCCTCTCACCTATAAGGGGGAATACCCCACATATAAGATGGCCGACCGTAGATTCTTTGACATGCTTAGCGACAGAGAGCGTCCGTTGGAGTGTATTATCAATACTTGCCGAGGGGGAGTTATAGACGAGCAGGCTCTTCTCGACGCCATGGATGCTGGAATTGTGAAAAGGGCTGTGATTGACACATGGGAGAATGAACCCGATATCAACCGCCGATTGTTGGAGCGTGCCGATATTGCCACGCCACATATTGCAGGATATAGTGCCGACGGTAAGGTTAAGGCCGACAATATGGTGATAGATGCATTATGTAGCCATTTCGGATTAGAGTCTCCTGGGATGATCAACCCGCCGGCGCTTCCTCCTTATTATATATATAAAGGTAGTGCCCTTGATCTCTACGACCCGCTCATCGACACTCGAAGACTGAAAAGTCATCCCGAGACATTCGAGGAGCAGAGAGGCAATTATCCCTTGAGGCGCGAACATATATAGAAAGGTGAAAGTGGGTGAATTAATATGCTCAAATTAGGGAAAATGTGCAATAATTATGCAAAATCTATGCACAACAAGGGGTAAAATGTGCATTTTTCTTCATTTTTTGCACAAAAAATTTGCAAATGTGAAATAAAAGTTGTTACTTTGCACCCGATTTTTAAAAACAGTCACATTATTAACGTTTTAAATATTAGAAATTATGTCAGAAATTGAATCAAAAGTAAAGGCTATCATCGTTGACAAGCTGGGTGTAGATGAGGCTGAAGTAAAGCCCGAAGCAAGTTTCACAAACGACCTCGGTGCTGACTCACTCGACACTGTAGAGCTCATCATGGAGTTTGAGAAAGAATTCGGAATCTCTATTCCTGATGATAAGGCTGAGAAGATCGGTACTGTAGGTGACGCTATCAGCTACATCGAGGAGAACGCCAAATAAATGATTTTATAGGCTGAACTTGGAATTGGGAGCGGGCTGTCCGTAATTAGGACTTATTGCCTCTCCGAATTCCAATTTCTTTTGTATTATTAATCTTACTTTTTATTTAATGGAACTTAAAAGAGTTGTTGTAACAGGCCTTGGAGCTGTAACTCCAGTGGGCAACACTCCTGAGGAGACATGGGAGAATCTCGTGGCTGGAAAGAGTGGAGCAGCGCCTATTACATTGTTTGATGCTTCAAAATTTAAGACCCAGTTTGCATGTGAGGTAAAGGGTCTGAATATGAATGATTATATCGACCGCAAGGAAGCCCGCAAGATGGATCGCTATACTCAGTTGGCCCTGGTGGCTGCAACACAGGCTGTTGCCGACAGTAAAATCGATGCTGAGGGTGTTGACAAGGATCGTGTAGGCGTGATCTTCGGTGTGGGTATCGGTGGTATCAAGACTTTTGAGGACGAGGTGAAGTACTATGGATTACACGAGGCTGACGGACCTAAGTTCAACCCCTTCTTCATCCCCAAGATGATTGCTGATATCGCATCTGGTCAGATTTCTATCAAGTATGGTTTCCATGGTCCCAACTACACTACCACATCGGCTTGCGCCTCTTCAACAAATGCACTTGCTGATGCATTCAACGTGATTCGATTGGGTAAGGCCAGTGCCATTGTTGCCGGTGGTGCCGAGGCTGCCATCTGTGCTTGTGGTGTGGGTGGTTTCAATGCAATGCATGCCTTGAGTACACGTAACGACGACCCCGAGCATGCCTCACGCCCGTTTAGTGCATCTCGCGATGGATTTATTATGGGTGAGGGTGCAGGATGTCTTATCCTTGAGGAACTTGAGCACGCCAAGGCTCGTGGTGCAAAGATCTATGCCGAGATGGTTGGAGAGGGCATGAGTGCCGACGCTCATCACATTACAGCTTCTCATCCAGAGGGTCTTGGTGCTATTCTCGTGATGAAGAATGCTCTTGAGGATGCAGGACTGAAGCCTGAGGATATCGATTATATCAATGTACACGGAACATCTACACACGTGGGTGATATCTCTGAGGCTAAGGCCATCAAGGAAGTGTTTGGTGAGTCTGCTTACAAGCTCAACATCAGCTCTACCAAGTCGATGACCGGTCACCTCCTCGGAGCTGCAGGAGCAGTGGAGGCTATGGCTACAGTGCTCGCAGTGAAGAACGACATCGTCCCCCCGACAATCAACCACGTTGAGGGCGATAATGACGAGGAGCTCGACTACAACCTCAACTTCACATTCAACAAGGCCCAGAAGCGCGAGGTGCGTGCTGCCATCAGCAACACATTCGGATTCGGCGGTCACAATGCTTGTGTAGTATTCAAGAAGTATGCTGAATAACAGTATCATAGATAGAATAAAGCTCCCTTTCCGCAAGGAGAAGGAGCTTTTTTCTTCTCTTCGCGAGATACTCGGTTTCTATCCACGGCGTATCGAGCTATACAAACTCGCACTGATGCACAAGAGTATAGCAAGACGAAATGCAAAGGGAAAGCCGGTGAACAATGAGCGACTCGAATTCTTAGGTGATGCTGTGCTTGATGCTGTGGTGGGCGACATCGTCTATCGTCACTTCGAGGGAAAGCGAGAGGGATTTCTCACCAATACACGAAGTAAACTCGTGCAACGCGACACACTCAATAAACTTGCGCAGGAGATGGGTATCAACCAACTCATCCTCTCGTCAGGACACTCCAATTCCCACAATAACTACATGGGCGGAAATGCCTTTGAGGCTCTTGTGGGTGCCATATATCTCGATAGAGGGTACGACATGTGCATGCGATTTATGCAGAAACGCATACTCTCGCAACTCATCAATATCGACAAGGTGGCATATAAAGAGGTCAACTTCAAGAGCAAGCTCATTGAATGGAGTCAGAAAAACAAGGTGAAACTCGATTTCAAACTCGTCAGTCAGAGCAAGGAATCGGGAGGAAGTCCTACCTTTATTTATAAGACCGTCATCGAGGGTGTAGAAGGCGGACAGGGAAAGGGCTACTCCAAAAAGGAGAGTCAGCAGTTGGCATCCAAGGAAACACTACAGAGACTGAAGCGAGAGCCCCAGTTTATTGATGCTGTATTTGCCGCAAAGACCGAGCGCACCAAGATGGAGGAAATGCCTGTTCTCAACGTTCCCGACACAGAGGAGAAGGATGACTTTATCATTACCCATGATATTCCTCAGAATCAGACTGGCGAGGAACAGCCCAAGAGGAATGTAAATAATCAGGAAAAGCCCAAGGCTCCCGAGGTGGATATAGATACGGAGGATAACGACGAATTTGACCTCTCCGACATATCTGCCACTCCCAAGTCGCAGTCGAGGGAGGACATCATAGCGGCAGCCGAGGCAGCTGCATACGAATAAGGCTTTATGTAAAAGCCCTGCAAAGGCGACATAGCATGTGTATTCATGTGATGTGGTTGGAAAGCCCTGAAAGGGCGACATAGCATAGCACAGGGTGTAAACCCTGTGGATTATGACATAACAAACCTTCCCCTCCCCCCGCGTGCCGTTGGCACGCGGGGGGAGGGGAATAGGTGTATTTTATGATAGGGCTCACGCCCTATCCTCTGTTATATCGCCCTTTCAGGGCTATTTAAATCATAAATAATGTAAAAGTGGGCGCTATTACAAAAGAAATGATTACTTTTGCACATTCAAAAGAGAAGAATAATGAGTTTGACTAGTATTATAGGCAAATTTTTCGTGCCTCGACAGCAGGAGTTGAAGAGGTATGACGACGAGGGCGAGGCAATGCAAAGACATGTGCTTGCCACACTGCTTGAGTCGGCCAAGGACACTGAATACGGAAGGAAACATCTTTTCGATATAGCCAATGGACAATATGACGGATTTGTTGCCCACACTCCTCTTAATAGTTATGAGGAACTTAAGGGCGACATCGACCGTATGAGGCATGGCGAGAGCGATGTACTCTGGCCTGGAGTGGTGAAATGGTATGCCAAGTCGTCGGGAACTACCAACGACAAGAGTAAGTTTATACCCGTGAGCCGACAGGGGCTTAAGGATACCCACTATCGGGGTGGGCAGGATGCTGTGGCGATGTATCTCGCCAATAATCCTAAAAGCCGGCTCTTCGACGGAAAGGCACTTATTCTCGGGGGAAGCCATTCGCCCAACTACAATGTAGCCAACAGTATCGTGGGCGATCTTAGTGCCATCCTCATTGAGAACATCAACCCATTGGCAAATCTCGTGAGAGTGCCTAAGAAACAGACGGCTCTTATCTCCGACTTCGAACTTAAGCGCGACCGTATAGCACGCGAGACGATGGACAAGAATATTACAAATATCAGTGGTGTGCCATCGTGGATGCTATCCGTATTGACAAGGGTGATGGAACTGTCGGGTAAGAACCACCTTGAGGAGGTGTGGCCGAATATTGAGATGTTCTTCCATGGAGGAGTGGCGTTCACTCCATACCGTAAACAGTATGAACAACTTATCAAGAGTCCCAATATGCATTATATGGAGACATACAACGCCAGTGAGGGATTCTTCGGACTACAGAACGACCCTACCGACAAGTCGATGTTGCTGATGCTCGACTACGGAGTGTTCTATGAATTTATACCCATGGACGAGTTTGGACGTGAGAATCCCACAGTGGTGCCATTGTGGGGGGTGGAGACCAATAAGAACTATGCCATGGTGATATCTACATCC
Source organism: Prevotella sp. (assembly GCA_022771625.1). GTDB lineage: Bacteria > Bacteroidota > Bacteroidia > Bacteroidales > Bacteroidaceae > Prevotella. The sequence goes on along the minus strand of JALFCW010000015.1, from coordinate 14,276 downwards.
AGTGGACTGTGGAGATACATCATCGGTGACACGGTGATGTTCACAAGCGTCAATCCCTATAAGTTTGTAATCACGGGCAGGACTAAGCATTTTATAAATGCCTTCGGTGAGGAGCTCATCGTGGATAATGCCGAACAAGGATTGGCTTATGCTTGTCAGCAGACTGGAGCGCAGGTGCTGGAATATACTGCTGCTCCGGTATTTATGAACGACGAGGGAAAATGCCGCCACCAGTGGCTCGTTGAATTCAGTAAGGAGCCTGATGACTTGGCCCTCTTTGCTGAAGCACTCGACCGACGACTGCAGGAAATAAACAGCGATTATGAGGCGAAGAGATATAAGAATATCACTCTTCAACCTCTCGAACTGATAAAGGCCCAACCAGGACTCTTTGAGATGTGGATGAAGAAGCGAGGCAAACTCGGTGGACAGAATAAAGTGCCGAGACTCAGCAACTCGCGCGAGCATATTGAGCAGCTGTTGGAGATGAATAAATAATAGATACATTGAAAGATTTAAGATACATATTACCACTTGTCATCATGATGATGATTGCCGGATGTGCCAGAATGGGACAGCCCGACGGGGGATGGTATGACGACAAACCGCCACAGATATTGGCTACTACGCCTGAGGATAACGGCACAGGAGTGAAGGAGAAAAAGGTAGTCATCTATTTTGATGAATTTATTAAGGTGGAAGATGCCACTAATAATGTAGTGGTGTCGCCTCCACAACTTGAAATGCCAGAGATAAAGGGAGCGGGAAAGAAAATCATCGTCGAACTCAAGGACTCGCTCAAAGATAATACCACCTATACCATCGACTTCTCGGATGCTATAACCGACAATAACGAGGGTAATCCCTTGGGCAACTACACATTCACCTTCTCTACTGGAGCTCAGGTGGATACAATGGAGGTGTCGGGCACTATACTAGATGCCAGTAATCTCGAACCCGTGAAGGGTATAATGGTGGGACTATATGCCGACCTTGAGGACTCGGCGTTCTACACCAAACCCTTGCTGAGGGTGGCACGCACTGACAGTCGCGGGCGATTCATTATTCGCGGTGTGGCAAGAGGAAAATATCGCGCTTATGCACTACAGGATATGGATGGCGACTATAAGTATAGTCAGAAGGGAGAGATGATAGCCTTTTCCGACCGTATCATAGAACCCACTTGCGGACCCGACACCCGGCAGGACACCATTTGGCGTGACTCCCTGCGTATCGACACTATCATCCGCAGGGGATTCACACACTTCTATCCCGATGATGTGGTGCTGAGGGCGTTCACCAGCCCGCTCACCGACAGATATATGATAAAGAACCAACGTCAGGAGCCCGATCGACTGGAGTTCTTCTTCAGCTATGGCAGTGATTCGTTGCCCAAGATGAAAGGACTTAACTTCAATGCCGACAGTGCCTTTATCGTGGATGCGAGTCCGAAGAAGGATACTATCACATACTGGCTTCGCGACACGGCTCTCATTAATCGCGACTCACTGGAGATAGAATATTCATATCATATCACTGATACTCTCGGACAACTCGTGCCACAGACCGACACACTCTTGATGGTGCCAAAACTACCTTTTGAGAAAAGGCAGAAGATGCTGGAGAAAGAAATGGAGAAATGGCAGAAACAACAAGACAAACTCAAGAAGAAGGGCGAGGAATACGACTCGGTGTGGACTCCCAAACCGCTGGATATCAAGGTGACGGCTCCGTCATCGCTCACTCCCGAGAACTATCTGTATTTCAAAATGCCTGTCCCATTGGCAAGGTGCGACACGTCGATGATACATCTTCAGGCGAAGGTGGATACATTGTGGGTGCCACAGAAATTCGACTGGCAGCAAATGCCACAGTCTATTCTGAATTACCGACTTGAGGCTGTGTGGACTCCAGGAACGGAATATCAGTTGGAGGTGGACTCGGCTGCTTTCGAGAGCATATACGGTATTGTGAACGACAAGATGAAGAGTTCGCTGAAATGTAAGTCGGAAGAGGAGTTTGGAACGCTTGTGGTGAAGATAGCAGGACTGCCCGACTCCACCTCTGCCATTGTGCAATTGCTCGACAAGCAGGACGGGGTGGTGAAGGAGGCAAAGACACAGAGTGATGGTTCGGCTGAGTTCTACTGGCTCAGTGAGGGCAAGTTCTATCTCAGGGCGTTTATCGACCGGAATGGCAATGGAATATGGGATGCAGGAGACTTCTACCAGGCTCTGCAGCCCGAGGAGATGTATTATCTGCCAAAGGTGATCGAGATAAAGGCTAACTGGGATATCACCACAGAGTGGAATCTCACTCAGGCAAGGCTCGATAGACAGAAACCGTTGGAGATAACCAAGCAGAAGCCAGAAAAGGAAAAACAACTGAAAAACCGCAACAAGACAAGAGCGGAACAGTTGGGAATACCATTCGACAAGATACCGTCGGAAGTGAAGACGGCTGCAACAAGGTAATAACTAATTTATTAACAGAAATGGTTATGAACAGAAAGTTTTATGCAATATTGCTGGTGGCTCTATTGGGAATGACATTCCAAGCCAAGGCGCAATGCGGTATAGAGAATACTGCATTCGGATCAGGAGAGTTTTTATCCTATGATCTCTACTTCAACTGGAAGTTTGTGTGGGTGAATGTCGGTTCGGCATCCATGAGCACCTCAAAGTCGCGTTACAAGGGTAAAGAGGCTTATCGTGCAAGTCTCATAACCCGCAGCAGTGAGAAATACGACAAACTGTTCATGCTTCGCGATACTCTCCTCTCATATACCGACATGAACCTCTCGCCACTCTATTTCCGTAAGGGTGCCCGCGAGGGAGACAGGTATTATGTGGATGAGATGTGGTATTCATATCCCAATGGCAACTGCCAACTCAAGCAGCATCGTATCGAGCATACCGGTGAGCATAAGTGGAAGGAATCGGCATACAAGGATTGTGTGTATGACATGATGAGCATCTTCATGAGGGCACGCAATTTCGACGCCTCTAAGTTTAAGGTGGGCGAGAATATTCCATTGCCCATCAGTGATGCCAAGCATCTGAGCAACTCATGGATAAAATACCAAGGCAAGGACGAGTTTGAGATTGAGGGCACGAAGAAGAAGTTTCGTTGTCTCGTCTTCTCGTTCATAGAGCGCGAGGACGGTCATAACAAGGAGATTATCCGTTTCTATGTCACCGATGATGCCAATCATATCCCCGTGCGACTCGACATGTTCCTGAAGTTTGGTTCGGCCAAGGCCTTCCTCAAGGGATACAAGGGAGTGAGAAGCAAGATGACATCATTGATAAAATAAACACATAAAATCCTCATTATGAAGAGAGCACTATATATTATCCTGTTTCTTGTCTGGTATCTCATCTCGTTGCTCCCCTTGTGGATATTATACGGCATGAGCGATTTCCTCTATATCATTGCCTATAGGTTGTGGGGCTACCGCAAGAAATTGGTGCGCAGGCATTTGGCGGAGTGTTTTCCCGAGAAGAGTGAGGACGAGCGCAGAAAAATAGAAAGAGAGTATTACCACTGGTTTTGCGACTATATCGTAGAGACTCTCAAGCTGCTGACTATCAGCAAGGACAATATCAAGAGAAGAATACGCTTCGAGAATACTGATAGGGTTAAGCGGAGCTTTGACGAGGGGCGCAACGTTGCCCTCTATCTCGGGCATTACTGCAATTGGGAGTGGGTGTCGTCAATACCCCTGCACTTCGAAGACTATCAAGACAAGGTGTTTTTCGGTCAGATATACCACAAACTCGAGAATGAGGCGATGGACAATGTGTTCCTTAAACTACGTGGACGTATGGGAGCCGTGTCGATTCCCATGGCAGAGACATTGCGCAAGGTTGTGGATATCCGCAGACAGAAGAAACAGTGGATAATAGGATTCATAGCCGACCAGGTGCCAATGTGGAACAACATCCACCTGTGGCTCGACTTCCTGCATCACGACACCCCAGTGTTTACAGGTTCAGAGCGTATAGCACGAAAATTCGACTCGGACGTATATTATATAGATATTCGACGCGAGCGTAGGGGCTATTATATGGCACGTTTCGTGTTGATGGCCGAGCATGCCGCAAGTCAACCCGAGGGAGAACTGACCCGCAGCTATTTTCGTCATCTCGAAATGAGCATCCGTCGCCAACCGCCTTTCTATCTCTGGACACATAACCGCTGGAAGCGCACCCACGAGGAATACAACATCCGTTATGACGAGGAAACAGACCGTGTGGATATGGGTGACCTCGAAGAGATAAAGATGCGCAAAGGGATAGTGGAGTAGTATATTATTTCCCTAACTCGCTTTTTTTCGAGTTAGGGAAATGATTTAAAAATCAATGAGAGTCTGGGTGCTTGAAAATTGTGATATATTTGTCATTACTTGCCAATTTATATCCGTGTTTCCTCATCCACTTTTGCAGAATCACCTTATTTCGTACTTCATAGTCATAAGGCTTACTGCCATTTATAAATACTACCAGTGGGTATTCTCCAAACTGTGCAAGTTTGTTGTCGAGGCGCTTTTCAAGAGCCTTGCCTTGATAAATAACAGTCTGTGTATGTCCAAGGAAAGGCAAAGTCTTAGTGGCAAAATACAATTCAGAGAATTGATTGCCCAATACCATATAATTATTTGACTTGCAATTGTTTATAACATTAATGGAGTGAGAATACATTTCTGCCTTTTCATAATCTGTAAAGACATTAATTCTTGAGTCATTAATTCTTGTCGTACAATCCATTCGCGTTCCTTTTGCCCCATAAACATTAATCGTGGTTTTTGCTATTCCGCTTATGATAATGCAAATGCACAAAGCTGCTATGTCCTTTGGGGATAATAAGTTTTTATTGCGTGAAACTGCAAAAATTGCAGGAAAGACGAGTAATCCAGCACACCAATGGAAAATTCCTGGTAAACCAATGTCACTTCCAATGGGGTATAGTAAAGTAGTAAGTGTAAGGAATGAGACGATACCGACGTTTTCGATATGTTTATCCTTTCCCTTAATAAAATAATATATGATGGAAATCAGACATAATGATAGAGCGGTAAGGTATGGCAAACTTGTATATCCAATAACTATTAACACTAAAAGAAGTAATATTCTTGGGTATTTCCCGCCATTTTTCATTCTACTTGCGGACATATATCCCCATATCCAAACCGACAAGATTACCATTTGGAGAATTACATTCTTTAAACTATTAGCATACCTAACTATCAATTCTCCACGAGAGTGGGTTGCCTCTGTGCTGTTGAAGAATCCAAACGCCTCGGATAAAGCCTGCAAATAATAGGAAGTATGTCCCAAAGTAAGCATTATCACGAGAATTATTGCCAAACCAGTGATTATGCCGTAAAAAAAACAGAGGGCAGCCTTGATACCATTTCTGGTATTGCCATTCCTTTTCCCGATAAAGAAAGGAATAATGCTAAGAGTTATTAATGAAAGGTTGACAATTCGTGCTGCAAATGACAAACCGATAAATAAGCCAGATACAACAAGAAGTGAGATTTTGTCATCTTTTGCCCATTTGAAGAAAAAGAATGCAGCAATAGATATCAACAAAAATGAGAGTGTGTTGTAGTGAAATGTAATGAAGATAGTCGGGAATGTAATACTTACGGCAAGTGCATAATTTAGCAGGTTGCTGCTGACTGATGAGGAGAAGAGATGATAAAGAATCATTAATGCCGCAAACAATATGGCGATATCGAAAAATCTGAAACCGACAAGACCATATTGACCGAGATAATGTTCCCAAGTGCCGCCAACAAGACCAGTAAGGTAATATATAAAATTGAAAGCATTGCTTTCCGGATAGTCAAAAATGACATCATAGAAAGTATTACAGAAGCCAACATCTACATTATCAACTCCTTGAAGGCTATATAGACATCTGTAAATCAGTCCCAATACGCAGACAATAACAAAAGAAAATCTTTTCATATAATATGCTTAAACATGTTATTGAAAAAGTCAAAACGAATGTCCTCTTTGTCCGACATCATCCAGTAAAGCGGTGTGTCATGATACATTGAAGCCACAAGAGAGAAGGTGCTTGGAGCACCGATGATGTAGTCACATACCGACAGCATATACAAGTCCTCAGCAGGATTGCCATAAGGGCAATGGATTCTGACATGTTCGCTTTCAGCCCTTTCCTTGATACCAGAGAGGTCGGGGGCATTGCCGCATATATACACATCTACGTCATTATCATTATGAAGCGATGCAAAACGCTGGATGACATCAGCATATTGCTCGTCGGAATAATAATATTTACCACCTTGCCATGTCTTGTAGTCGCCTCGACGCACATGTATGCCGAGCTTTATGGACGTAGGACGGCTGTTGGCTTGCATCATTGCGGCAGTCTTTGTAGCGATACTCTTGTCGAAGGTAAAGAGAGATATTATCTCATGCTTGTATTTAAGAAAAAGATTGTAGAACCTCACTTCCCATCCTTCTACAACAAGCCACTTGCTATTTTCAAGTAGCTTCATCGCCTCAGAGTTTTCATCTGAAGAATGAAATCCAGCCACTGGCAACAGCCCTGATTTTGCTGCAAATTTTGCAAGTACATATACAAAGAAATTGTGCCATGGAGTGTGACAGATATGGAAATACCTGTATTTATATGCAAAGCGCATTGATATTGCTCTTTGCCCATGTTCCCTTGCCCAAGCGTAAACATGACCGTATTGCAGAATGTTGTTGCACATCCGTCCCTTGTCCCTAACGAATATCATAGTCTCTTTCCCTTTCTATAATTTTTGCAATGGTGACAAACTTGTAGAATCCTTCCAGAACAGCATTGATAAAACCTGCTTTCCCCATTCTTATACCTCCTTTAAAGAAGTATCGGCGAATCGTGCGCCATAAAGGAGAGAACACAAGGTCAAAGCTGTTGTAGTGTTTATTATGACGTTTTTCCACCTCATTGTCGGTATATAGGTCGGTTTTCTTCAGTCGAAGGCTGATGGTGTCGTTGGCTAAGTGGATAAAAGCGAGTTCTTTGCGGTTTTTGGGCAAATGCCCTAATATGCCTTTAACCTTAGGAAAAGTATGTACATATGGTGGCCATGTCGTCCCTTCTTTGATAAAAAATCTCAGTTGGAAATCAGGGTAGTCATATAGTTTTCCCATAAAATAATTCTTTCTTGGAATATACAATCCTGCTGGACAATCTGGTTCGCTGATTCTGTTATATAGATATTCTTTAAGTTCGGATGTCACAAGTTCGTCTGCATCAACCACCAATACCCACGGGTATGTAGCCGATTGGATGGCAAAGGTTCTTGCTGGTTCTGCGCTCTTGTGATTTGCCTTTGGAAAGGAAACAATTTTACAATCGTATTTTTTTGCAATATTAAGAGTGGAATCAGTACTTTCCATATCGCAAATGACAATTTCGTCGAACCCCTTTACAGATTCGAGTACTCTTGCAAGGTCTTTTTCGGCGTTGTAAGTGTTAATAACAACAGAAATCTTTTTATCCATAAACTGATTATTCCATATAAAATTATGCAGATGTTGTATTTTTAGGTTGCAAAGTTAGTTAATATTTCGCAATAAGCCAAATATTTTAGTAGAAATAGCACTCGTAAAGATTATTTTTTGTATCTTTGCACCCGATTTATTTACAAATATATTATTCATATGATATTATTAAGCTTTGATACCGAAGAGTTTGATGTGCCTCGCGAACATGGGGTGGATTTTTCTTTAGCAGAGGGGATGAAGGTGTCTGTAATAGGCACAAACAGAATACTTGACTCTTTGAAAGCCAATCGTGTTCGAGCTACTTTCTTTTGTACGGTAAACTTTGTCGCAAATGCACCTGATGTTATGAAACGCATCATAAGCGAGGGACACGAGGTGGCTTGCCATGGAGTGGACCATTGGAATCCACAGCCATCTGATGTCGAAAAATCGAAAAAGGAAATAGAAGCTCTCACTGGACAGACAATCCATGGTTATCGTCAACCCAGGATGTTCCCTGTGAGTGATGATGAGATAGAAAGGATGGGATATAAATATAATTCTTCTCTAAATCCTGCTTTTATACCAGGAAGATATATGCACCTTATGTCCCCGCGCACATGGTTTATGAGAGGTGGAGTGATGCAGATTCCGGCATCTGTTACACCGATTGTCAGATTCCCGCTTTTCTGGCTGTCGCTTCACAATCTTCCACAATGGATGTATAATGCCATGGTGCGTCGTGTAGTCAATCACGACGGATATTTCGTGACGTATTTTCATCCGTGGGAGTTCTACGAACTTAAGGAGCATCCTGAGTTTAAGATGCCCTTTATCATACGTAATAACAGTGGCATCAAGATGCAGCAACGTCTTGACCGTCTGATTAAAATGTTGAAGTCAAAGGGATGCGAGTTTATCACATATTCTGAGTTTGTTGAAAGGAAGAAAGGAGGTAGAGGATGATACGTCTTGCCATTGTCTCTCCTTGCTATAATGAAGAGGAAGTATTGCACAGCTCCATATCCCGCCTTACGGATTTGTTGGACAAGATGACATCTGACGGCAAAATTTCGGATGACAGCTTTGTGTTATTTGTCAACGATGGCAGTAAGGATAGGACATGGGAGATTATATCCGGATATTATGGTGAAAACAAATATGTGAAAGGACTTGACCTCGCTCATAATGTGGGTCATCAAAATGCGATAATGGCGGGAATGATGATTGCAAGGGAATATGCGGATGCGGTAATAACGATTGATGCTGATCTTCAGGATGACTTGAATGCCATACCTAAGATGGTGGAGGGAATGGAGAACGGCAATGATATTGTATATGGAGTTAAGGTGTCGCGTACGGCTGACCCGTTATTGAAACGGATGAGTGCTGAGGCTTTTTATAAGTTGCAGACATCAATGGGAGTGGATATTATCCCTAACCATGCCGATTTCAGACTTATGAGCAAGCGGGCGCTCGACATATTGGCTCGCTATGGTGAAAAGAACCTCTACCTTAGGGGATTGATACCAACAATTGGTCTGCCAACTGCCACTGTGGATGATGTGATAAGCGAAAGAACGGCAGGACAATCCAAATATACGTTGGGAAAGATGCTGACATTGGCTATGGACGGTATAACATCCTTTTCCGTCAAACCAATCTTCGGAATCATCTATCTTGGCGTGTTCTTTATTCTTGTTTGTCTGGCTATTACTGTGTATGTCATACATGCAATAATTGCTGGAACGGCTGTTCCTGGTTGGGCTTCATTGATTCTTAGTATTTGGTTTGTTGGTGGAGTGGTGCTCATCTCTGTGGGTATCGTCGGAGTCTATATTGGAAGGATATACAAGGAGGTCAAGGGAAGACCATTGTTTAACATAAAGGAGAAACTGATATAAATTAGTGTAATTATAAATTAACTATATGAACAAGACCATAGAAAAAACGAGGGAATTCTTTAGTCGTCCGTTCTTTTCCAATCCTAAGACATTGTTTTGGCTGTGGATTGGATTAGGACTCATATCAGCATTGACTAAGTTTCATAAATGCAATAATTTCTTGATATTCAAGTATGTATTCTGGCATACTTGGAATGGCACTCCTTTGTATGAGGCTTATCCTGCTGAATATTTTGATGTCAACCACTACGGACCGCTCTTTAGTTTGGTGATTGCTCCATTTGCTGTATTGCCTCATCCGTTGGGACTGATATTTTGGCATGTTATTTTGGCGTTGCTGCTGTATCTGAGCATACGCAAACTGCCGATGGAACAGGGGAAACAGATACTCATTCTTTGGTTCTGTGCCCATGAACTATTGACGGCATTGTTCATGAGCCAGTTTAATATTGCCATTGCAGCAATCATTGTGGCGAGCTATTATTTCATTGAAAGGGAACGCGAGTCAACGGCTGCTTTTTTCATTGTCCTGGGTACATTCGTGAAATTATACGGAATAGTTGGTCTTGCATTTTTCTTCTTCTCCAAGCACAAGGTCCATTTTGTGCTCTCATTGATAGGGTGGTCGGTCGTTATGTTCCTATTGCCAATGCTCATTAGTAGTCCTGAGTATATTATTGAGCAATACAAGGAATGGTATATTTGTCTTGGTGAGAAAAATGCTGACAATATGTTCTCACACGGAACCAACCAGTCGTTGCTTGGACTCGTACGTAAGATTAGCGGTATTGCAAGTTATTCCGACCTTTGCCTTATCGTTCCAGGTATAATTCTTTTCTGTGCACCTTATCTGCGTTTCGGACAATATCGCAACTTGGCATTCCGTTATGCCTTTTTGGCATCAACTCTTATGTTTGTGGTATTGTTCAGTACCGGCAGCGAGTCAAGCACGTATATCATTGCAATTTTGGGAGTGGCTATTTGGTATTGGACTGCACCTTGGGAACGTAATCGTTGGGATATTGCCCTTATGGTCTTTGCATTTATTCTTACGAGTATGTCTCCCTCTGATTTGTTCCCGGCATATATCCGTAAAAATTATGTTCAGCCCTACGCATTGAAGGCATTGCCTTGCGTGTTGGTGTGGTTCAAGTTGATTTATGAAATGCTCGTTAGGGATTACAGACAGCATGAAAATAGGATTTGACGCCAAGCGGGCAGCTCAGAACAGGACGGGGCTGGGAAATTATAGCCGTTTTGTGATAAGGGGATTGCAGGAGTCTTTCCCTGAAAATCAGTATGTGGCATACGTGCCAAATGAGAGGCGTATGCAGTATTTTGATGAAATACCGTCAAGAGACAAGATTAAGGTGTGCTTTCCGATGACGAAGATATGGAGGCGTTTGCGCTCCCTATGGCGTGTCTTTGGAATTACGGATGACATCAAGAGGGACGGGATTGACATCTTCCATGGCTTGAGCAACGAGTTGCCGCTTAATATCCGCAAGGCGGGATGCAAGAGTGTGGTGACAATCCACGACCTTATATTCCTGCATTATCCGAAATATTACCATCTCATCGACAGAAAGATATATAACTATAAGTTCCGTCGGGCATGTGAGAATGCCGATAGGGTCATTGCTGTCAGTGATTTTACAAAGAAGGAAATTATCCAGTATTATGGTATTGACGAAAAGAAGATTGATGTCGTTTATCAGGGATGTGACCCGGTTTTTGCTAAGGAGGTTTCGGATGAGGTGAAGAAAGATGTAAGCGAGCGTCATAATCTGCCCGACAGATTCCTGCTTTACGTAGGCAGTATTGAGGAGAGGAAGAATCTTCTGCTTGCCGTTAAGGCAGTGGCTATGTTGCATGGGAAAGGCGAGGATATAAATATCGTTGCAGTAGGACGTCGCACTCACTATCTTGACGAGATTGTCAGTTATGCAGAGGCAAATGGCATATCCCATTTGCTGCATATCCGTCATGGTGTTAACTATGATGACTTGCCTGTGTTTTATAAGTTGGCAACGGCATTTGTCTATCCTTCTCGTATCGAGGGTTTTGGCATACCGATGCTTGAGGCCATCACGAGTGGATTGCCAGCCATAGGTTGCACCGGCTCATGTCTTGAAGAGGCGGGAGGTCCTACCTCTCTCTATGTTAATCCCGATGATGTGGAGGGAATGGCAGATGCCATACATTATGTATATAACGATGTTACCCTGAGGCAGAATATGATAGCTCAAGGCAAGGAGTATGCCCGTCGCTTTGATATTGCCAAACTGACAAGCGACTTGTATGAGGTTTACAAGACCGTCTGTGGTTCACATCGTGGTGTGGGGCCAAATTCTTTGTTATAAGATGTAATTTTTCTCAATAAAATATGGATTATCTCATTTTTTTGTGTAACTTTGCAGTCGAAATATGATGTTCATCCAAAAGAGAAGGTAAGATTATGGGTCAGTACAAGTTGTTGCCGTATGGCATTTCGGATTATGTGCAGGTTAAGCGCGAGGGTAAGTATATGGTTGACAAGACCATGTATCTCGAACGTATGGAGAGGACGGGGAACTTTCTTTTCCTCATCCGTCCGCGTCGCTTCGGCAAGAGTCTCTTCTTGTCGATGATGGAGTCGTATTATGACATCGAGGCCAAGGACAAATTTGACCTTTTGTTTGGAGACACATACGTGGGAAGCCATCCTACCCCAGAGCGTAATGAATACCAAGTGCTGAGGCTTGACTTCTCGAAGCCAGGAGGCAACAAGGATACTATTGAAGATAATGTCAATGGGTATCTCGATATGATGTATGGTGATTTCGTTTCTCGCTATGCCAAGTATTATCCCGAAAGCTATGTTATTGAATACAAGCAACAGAAATCTACAAGCGACAGGGTGAATTATGTACACATGATGATTAAGAGATTTCACATGAAAGCATATCTCCTTGTTGACGAATATGACAACTTCACGAACAATGTATTGAACCAACATGGAGAGGCAGTATATAATGCAATGACTAATGCCGAATATTTTTATTGTGACTTGTTCAAGAAGTTCAAGGGCAGTTTCGACCGCATACTCATGATGGGAGTAAGTCCTGTTACTATGGATGATGTTACGAGCGGATATAATATTGCCACTGCTCTTACATTGAAAAAGAACTATAACGAGATGCTTGGATTTAGTGAGGAGGAAGTTCGTGAAATGATACGTTATTATAATGAGGTTGGAGCATTTTCTTTGGATGAAGATGATACTCTTAATGTTTTGCGTCGATGGTATGGTGGCTATTGCTTCTCTGAGTATAATGATGTAGAGGGACATACTGTGTTCAATTCAACTATGGTGCTTTATTACCTAAAACATATTATTTTTAATGGCAAGGCTCCGTCAGATATTATTGACCCAAACACAATAATAAGCTATGCTGGCATCGATAGAATAGTGAGGCTTGATACACTTGGTGGAAATCGCAAAGGGGTACTCTTGGAGATTGCAATTAATGGATTCACAAAATGTAAGGTTGGTCGTTGTTTCCCTGCCTACCAACTCACAGACCCGAACATGTTCAAAAACCTTCTGTTCTATTATGGTATGGTGACAATAAAAGGTATGCGAGGTGCACAAAGCATACTAGGCATACCCAACAACAGTATTCGCGAGCAGTATTATAACTATATGTTGGTTGAATACAATAAGATTCAACCTCTGAAGATTGGCGACCTTGATGATGCCTTCCGCTTTGCAGCATATCGTGGACAGTGGCGCGAGATGATGGAGTGCATCTGTCGCCAATATCACGACACTACCTCAGTACGCAGTCTTATCGAGGGCGAGCGTAATCTCCAAGGCTTCATGAATGCTTTGTTGACACTCAATCCATATTATCTCACATGTCCAGAGGTGGAATTGAATCATGGATATTGCGACTTTTTCCTTATGCCCGACCTCAAGCGTTATCCCGATATCCGCCATTCCTATATCATCGAGCTGAAATACCTTCCGATGACTGCCACGGATGCAGATGCGGAGAAGCAATGGAATGAAGCCGAGGAGCAGATTAGAGGTTATGCCCAGGGCAAGGTGGTGCGCCAAATGACAGGTGGCACCGAACTACATCTTATCATTGCTCAAATTAAGGGCTACGACTTGTTGAAGTTGGATAAGGTCAATCCCGTGCAGGAGTAACCCTTTTCTGTTGGAGTTTCCACCTGTTCCACCTGTTCCGCAACTTCCACCAACCCTTGCGGAAAGTAGATTATGAGGATATTCAAGAGAATTGGTTGAATGGAGAGTGAAATGTAGGTTGGATGAATGTGCAATGAGAGAATATCTGAACAGCTCTTCTATGTGGTATGTAGATAAGGTGTTGTCTTGATGTCATTATAGGGTATTGTCTTGATGTCATTATAGGGTAGTGTTGTGATGTGTCCAAGGGGGGTGTTCTATCATTGTGCTTGCTTGCAAATCATCTTTTGCTAACTGGCAGAAGATTGCTTGTCAATTAGCGGATTAATGCTTGCAAGTTAGCTATATTCCACCACCATGCTTGCGGAACTGGTGGAACTGGTGGAATAGGTGGAACAGGTGGAAATTCCCAAAGTGGATATGATGACTTTTCGGAAATAATTCCCTGAAAGTTATGACTTTTTGGGAATTAATTCCTTAAAAGTTATGACTTTTTTGGAAAAGTCGTGTCTTTTTACTATATTTTTAACTTTTTGCTTGTATAGTTCAGAATTAATCATTATCTTTGCACCGTCAATTCATCAATAATGTAAATAGTATGATAAAACGAGTATTAACCGATAAGATATTGTCTTTATTAGGAGGCAATAAAGCCATAACGAT